>CAIWZS010000001.1 GCA_903917235.1 uncultured Planctomycetaceae bacterium
AAACGCAGTCCGGCGCCGTACCACGCATCCTTCGGGATTCCGGCCATCAGCATCGACTCCTCGGAGGCATTCGTCCTCGACCCCCACAGCATAGCGGCGCGGCACCCAGCCGGGCGCGAACATCACGAGCGAGAAGCGTGCTCGGCACGGGGTCGCGTCGGATCTCGCGGTGCGGTGGCCATGGCGTGCGTGGTACAACCATCGAGGGTTCGAGCGAGGACCGAGGCGTCCGGAATCATCGTCATGCGGTTCACGACCACACCGACGGGGCGGAGACTCGCCTTCCGTTGCGTCATCGCTTGTCTTTGCGTTCCCGCCTGGGGATGCGGTCCACGTCCACCTGCCGTCCATCCGACGGCAGGACGCATCCTCTTCCAGGGACGGCCGGCAGCCGGATTCATGGTCGAGTTTTCCTCCGACGTCGAGCCCACCAAGGGCCTCTCGGCCAACGGCCTGACCGATGCGGACGGCGCATTCACGCTGCAGACCCGATTCGCGGGGGCCACGCTCCCGGGCGCGGTGGCAGGCACGCACCGCGTCGTCGTCATTCCGCCGCCGGCCGCGAGTGGCGACGCGACGGAGATCCTGCCCGTGCCGATTCGCTATGCCGACTACCAGCAGTCGGGACTGACGGCGGAGGTGAGGGCCCCGGGGCCGAATGCATTCACCTTCGACCTGAAGCCGTGAGTGCGGACAGTCCGAGCCGACGGCTGACGCGTCGGGTCGCCAGAGGCAGAAAGTGGCGCCCGGGGCACGCACCTAAGCCCGACCGGGTGCCGTGCGATCGCCCGCGACTCACTGGGGCGGAATGACCTGTCCGTCGTTGCGCTGGGTGAGCGACGCGAGCACCGTCGTCGCGGTCGAGTTCGCCAGCGAACGCACGCTGCCGTCGCAGAACACGAACTGACAGATGCCCGGGTGCTCACTGCCGAATCGCGTCGCGTGATACAGGCTCGTGTCATTGGGGCCGTCGCACAGGGGCACACCCGCACCGGCGACCCTGCTGTACCACCACTCGTGGTCCCCGTTGTAGATCGAGCCGTCACCCGACGAGTTGGCCTCACCCGGCACACCGATGCCGTGCTGCGTGCGCCGGACGTACTTCTCCCCGAGCATCGTCGTGCTGTTCGTGCCATCGGTGATCACCGCGACGCTGACGATCCCTCGGTATGACGCGACGCGGCCTCCCGCGACCGACGACCGCGCCGTGATGATGGCGCCGTTGGCGTTGACCGAATCCTGCCAATCGGGGCTCGCGCCGGTGTACCGCACGAGGTTGCCACACGTCGCGGCGAAGTCGCCCAGGGCCCCGGGCGCACTCCCGTCACCCTGGGTGCTCAGCCTGCCGGGCCCCCGCCGACTCGGGCAGAAGAAGGAGGGCACCTGGACCGCCCGCGCCTCGGCAGGCTGCGCGTAGTACTGGGCCGGCAGATCCCACAGGTCATACCCCGCCTGCTGCTCCAGAAACGGCAGGATCAACACCGCCCACGACACGTGCTGGTCCGCGAGCCGTGCCGGCGGCAGGAAGCCCCGGGATTCATGGTACTGGAGGCATGCCAGCCCGACCTGCCGCATGTTGCCCGAGCACGAGGTGCGCCGTGCCGCCTCGCGGGCCGACTGTACGGCCGGCAGCAGGAGACCGATGAGCACGGCGATGATGGCGATCACCACGAGAAGCTCGACGAGCGTGAACGCGCGCGCCCGCCGAACGAGCCCGCGGCATCCCGTCCCGTCTGTCACGTTCGCCACGCCACCGCACGGGCGCGCCCCGTCAGGCGACGCGTCCGACGCCCATGGTGCCGGGACCTCGGTCGACGGCTGCCGGCCATGAAGGATCGCGCGAACGGCCATGACGCCCCCTCGCATGCGGTTCCAGCGAAATGTGCCCGACGCCGAAACGGATGACGGCGTTTCCACTCGCTCCGGACCCCATCCCTCCAGGCAAGCGTACTCACCCCGATCGAGGGACGCAATCTCCGGCGGACCCGGCGCCGGGTCCGCGTCACCCGACCGCGATGCGCTCCACGGTCGTCACGAGCGCGTCGACGTCGGCGGGCGTGTTGAACGGACCGAAGCTCGCGCGCACCGTGCCCGATCCCGCCGTGCCGAGATGCCCGTGCACGAGCGCCGCGCAGTGCAGACCCGAACGCACCTGCACGCCCGCGGCCTGCTCGAGCACGACCGCGACGTCGGCCGGCTCGTAGCCCTCGACCGTGATGCTGACGATCGGTGCTCCGCCACTCGCAAGCACCCGTACGCCACGCACCTCGGCGAGCCGCGAGGCGGCCGCGGTGGCGAGCATGCGACAACCGTCGCCGACGACGGCGACCGATCGCGCCTCGATCCAGGTGATCGCCGCCACGAATGCCCCGAGCGCGGGCACGTCGGGCGTGCCCGCCTCCATCCGCTCGGTGAAGGCATCCGGCATGCGGAGCGATTCACTCGACGATCCCGTGCCACCACGGACTAGTGGGGTCACCTCGAGACCCTCGCGCACCCAGAGGAGGCCCGGCCCACCGACCCCGAGCAGCCATTTGTGGCACGGCGCCGCCACCGCGTCGGCACCCCATCCCGGCACGGTGCACGGCACCTGCCCGAGGGACTGCGCGGCGTCGAGCAGAAAGAGGCCGCCCCGATCGTGCACGATCCCGGCGATCGCCGCGGTGTCCTGCACGGCTCCCGTCACGTTCGACGCATGCGTGCAGGTGACCAGCCGCGTCGTCGGCCGCCAGGCGGCGGCGATCGCGGCCGGGTCCACGTGTCCGAGGGCGTCGCACGGCACGATCGAGAGCTCGATCGCGCCGGCCGTTCGCAGCGCGTCCAGCGGCCGCAGCACCGCGTTGTGATCCGCTGCGGTGGCGATCACGTGATCCCCTGGCTGCAGCAGGCCGTGCAGGGCGATGTTGAGCGCGAGCGTGCCCCCCGCCGGAAACGCGACGCGACGCGGGTCCACGCCGCCGAGCATCCGCGCGGCCGCACGGCGGGCGTCGTCACGGATCGCGTCGGCCGCGAGCGCGTCGGCATAGGACGCACGGCCCGCCGTCGCGCCGATGTCGCGCGCGGCGTGCAGCCACGCCGTGATCACGTCTTCCGGTTTGGGCCAGGTCGTCGCCGCGTTGTCGAGATAGCGGCGCCCCTGCGGGGCATCGGGCACGGCTAGCCTCCGATCTGGTACATCGCCCGTGCGGGGCGGTCGAACGCCGGCGTGTCGATGCCATGGGCCGCGTGCTTCGCGGCGACGCAGTCGCGAAGAAGCGCCGCGAGGGTCTGGTCGTCGCCTCCCTCCCGAAGCACGCGACGCGCGTCCCACTCGACCGTCGAAAAGAGGCAGTTGCGGAGCTGCCCGTCCGCGGTGAGGCGCAGCCGGTCGCACCGTCCGCAGAAGGGCTGCGTCACCGGGTCGATGAACCCGACACGGCCCCCGCCGTCGGCCCACCCATAGTCGACCGCCGGCTGTCCCGCATCGATGGACGGCGGCTGGTCGACCCGCCGGAGCGGGCCCAGCGACCGCTCGAGGATCGCCCGCACCTCCGCGCCCGACAGGACCTGCTCGCGCGCCCAGGCCCCGTCGGCATCGAGCGGCATGAATTCGATGAAACGCAGGTGAAATCCCTCGCGGCGACAGAACGCCGCGAGCGGGAGGATCTCCGCCTCGGTGAGCCCGCGGATGGAGACCGCGTTGATGCGGATCGTGCGGAATCCGGCGCGCTTCGCCGCGGCGAGCCCCGCGAGCACCTGCGCGACGCCGGCCCGCCGGGTGATGCGTTCGAACACCTCCTCGCGCAGGCTGTCGAGGCTGACGTTCAGCCGGGTCAACCCCGCCTCCCGCAAGGCGTGCGCCTGGTCGGCGAGGAGGATGCCGTTGGTGGTCAGCGCGACCTCGTCGACGCCCGGAATCCCGACGAGCTGCCGCACGAGCACGGCGAGGTCGCGACGCACGAGCGGCTCACCTCCCGTGACCCGGATCGTCCGCACCCCCAGCCGGGAGGCGACGGCGGCGACCCGCGCGATCTCCTCGTAGGTGAGCAGTTCTTCGCGCGGCCGGAAGACCACCTCCTCCGGCATGCAGTAGGTGCAGCGCAGGTTGCAGCGATCCGTCACGCTGATCCGCAGGTCCGTGTGCAGGCGACCGAACCGGTCGATCAGGCGTCCGGTGACCGCATCCGCGCTCATGGTGCCGCCCCGCGCGTGCCGGGCGGCCCGGCGATCACGGGCGGCACCCCGTCGACCGCCGCGGGGATGTCGGGATGCACCCAGCGACGCGACCCGTCGAGACCCTCCTCGCACTTCCAGATCGGCACCTCCCGCTTGATCCGTGCCATGAGCCATTCCGCGGCGGCGAAGGCGTCGGCCCGATGCGCGGCACTCGTCGCGATCCCCACGCTCGACTCGCCGACGGCGACCACGCCCAGCCGATGCTCGACGGCACAGGCGACGAGCCCGAAACGCGCGATCGCCTCCCCCGCGAGGCACACGAGCGCGGCGGTCGCAAGCGGCTCGTGCGCCTCGTAGTCGAGGGACCGCGTCCCCACGCCGTCGGTGACGCCGCGCGTCGTGCCCACGAAGAGGACGTTGCCGCCGGCGGACGGGCTCGCGACCGCGCGGAGCAGGCCTGCGGTGTCGATCGGACGACGCACGAGCGCGACGCCCGGTGACGCCATGGCATCGGGGCGGGATGCGAACGCTGGCTCGGGGCACATCGATTCAGCCTCCGCTGACCGGCGGAAGAATCGCCACGTCGGCGCCGGCGGCCACCCGCGTCTCATCGGCTGCGAGCGCACCGGACACCGCGATCGCACTGCGGGAGAGGAGCGGCTCGAGGCCGGGACGTGCCTCGGCAAGCGCCCGGCGCAGGTCCGCGACGGTGCCGCCGGACCAGGCGATGTCGAGCGTCCGGCCACCGGCCGGCTCGACGAGCCCGGCGAAGAGCAGGACTCGGAGCGATCCGTCGCGAGGGGAGGAGTGCTGCATGGATGACATCTTCGCTGTGACGGCAGGCGGAGCCGTGGTTTCGCGGCGGCCCTGCCCGTCGTCACGTGGTCACGAGCCGGCCACTCGTCGTCGTGAGGAGATCGTCGAGACCGTGGGGCGCCGGTCCCGGCAGCATGCCGTACGCCCTCGCGAGAAGCTTGACGGGGTGCACGGACGGCTTCGTCGTACCCTGCTCCATTTGTATCCGGCAGGCACTGCACTCGGTAGCGCCCGCCGTGACACCACCCCGCATCGCGGAGACGAGCCCCAGGCCCACCCGCAGGCTGGTGCGATACTGTTCGCGCGCGAGCCCGAACGTCCCCGCCATTCCGGAGCACCCGGCGGCGGCCGTCTCGACGTTCAGCCCCGGGACGAGCCGCAGCAGGTGCTCACCCGCCGTCGGCAGCGGCCCCGACCGGGAGTGGCAGGGGGCGTGATAGAGCACCTGCGCGGGGACGGGACGAAAGTCGAGCCGCAGGCGCCCCTCGCGATGGAGCTCGAGCAGGAAACTCGTCGCGTCGCACGTGGCGGCGATCACGCGGTCGAGTTCGCCGTCGTCCTCCACGAGGAGCGGGTAATCGTGCCGGATGCAGGTCACCGCCGCCGGCTCGGTGCAGACGATGCGGTAGCCGAGCCGCACCGCCTCCGCCAGCACCCGCATGTTCGTGCGGGCGAGGCGGCGGGCGCCGTCGAGGTCGCCCTCGCTCACGAGGGGCATGCCGGCCGCCACCTGCCGCGGATCCACGAGCACGCCGATGCCGTGCCGCTCCAACAGCCCGACGAACGCCTGACCCAGCAGCGGGTCGTGCCGCCGGGCGTAGGTGTCGAGGAAGAAGAGCACCCGCGGACCGCTGCGCCGCGAGGGGCGCGTGAGGCCGCGGCGGGCGGCCCAGCGCAGGAACTGGTTGCCCGTGACGAGCGGCAGCTTGCGGCCGCGGGCGATCCCGATCGTCTTCTCGAGAATCCACCGCGCCCGCGGGTCCCCCAGCGCCCAGTTCGTCAGCGGACGTACCGCGCCGCCCCATGCGGAGAGGGCGTCGATCCGACTGAGCAGCCAGCGGCGAAACGACAGGCTGTTCACGGCGACGTTCGCCGCCTTGAGTTCCATGACGAGCGCCGGGATGTCCACGTGCGCGGAGCATTCCGTCCGGCACTGGTGGCAGTTGAAGCAGGTGTCGGCGATCGCCTGCAGCATCTCACCGCCGACCGTGCGTGGATCGAGCCGACCCGCGAGCAGCGCGGCGACGACGTTCGCCTTGGCGCGGGGCGACGCCTCCTCCGCGGGATTCTCACGAAACCTGGGGCACATGCGCTGCGGCGCCACGACGCCGCGGCAGGCGCCGCAGCCGTTGCAGGCATCCACCTCCGCGGCCACGCGATCGGGCCCCCAGTTCAGCACCGGCAGGGAGGTGGGCCGGGCGACCGCCTCCGCCGCGGCTGCGTCGCTCGCCTCCGGGTCGGCTTCCGGCGCGGCGCGAAACGGGGCCGTGGCCGCCGCGCCGGTATCGACGACGCGCCCGGGCGCCAGGATCCCGTCGGGGTCGAAGAGCCGCTTCACGCGCGAGAACGTCGCCGCGAGGTCCGGAAAGAGCCGACCGAACGCGGGTGTGCGCGACAGGCCGAGCCCGAGCTCCGCCCCGATCGAGCCGTCACAGGCGAGCACCTCGGCGTAGACGGCGTCGGCGAGCGCCTCGAGCCGCGGCCGCTCGCCGGGATCACGGGGGTCTGCGTGGGGGCGCACGTGGAACTCGCCGTGGGCGGCGTGGCCGAAGATCATCGCCGTCGCCTGGGATCGACGGAGCGTTTCCTGGAGCCGACGCAGGAAGTCCGGCACGGCCGCCGGCGGCACGATGATGTCCTCGAGGAAGGGCACGGGACGCACGGCGGCCCGCACACCGGCGAGCGTCGAGACGACCGTGCGCGAGAGCTCCCAGAAGAAGGCGGCGTCGTGCACGTCCTCGGCGCGCCGGATGTCGATGCAGGATCGACGCGCCTTGCGGGCCGCGGCAATCGCGTCGTCGAGTCGCGCATTGCACGACCGCGCGTCCTCTCCGGTGAACTCGACGAGCAGGCCGGCCTCGGCGATCGGCGGGATGAGCAGGTCGAATGCCGGCCGCGCGCTCCGCGCGAGGGCGAGGTGCCTGCGATCGAACAGGTCGCAGGCACTCGGGCCCAGCGCCGCGACGCGCACCGCCATATCCGCCGCCCTCTCGAGCGAGTCGAAGAGCAGGAGGCCGACCGCCGTCGCCGGATCGGCACGGACGGTCCGCAGGGTGGCCTCGGTGACGATCCCGAGCGTGCCCTCGGCGCCACAGAGCAGCCGCGGCAGGTCGATCGTGCCGTCTGCGGCGCCGCGGAGATCGTGCAGTCCGTAGCCACCATGGCCCCGGCGCGTGGCCGGCTGGCGGCGGGCGATGATCGCCTGGTCCGCGCGGAGGATCGCGTCGACTCCCGCGGCGAGGGTCGCGGGACGTGCGGCCACGTCGGACGAGGCACGCGGACTGATCCCGGATGCCGGCCCGAGAGCCGCCCCGTCGGCGGCGGGCGCGGTGGGCACGAGGTCGGCGATCGTCCCGTCCGCGAGCACGGCCTGCAACGCGACGATCCGTCCGCGCACCGCGCCATGCCGGGGAAACCGGCTGCCCGACGCGTTGCGGCCGATCATGCCGCCGATGGTCGTCACGGCGAGGTTGGCCGGATCGGGGCCGAAGGTCCTGCCCACCCGAGACAGGTGCCGCTCGAGCTGGGCCGCGACGACGCCGGCCTGCACGCGCGCGGTTCCCCTCTCGGCATCGATCTCCACGACGCGACGCATCGATCGCGCCAGGTCGATCACGACCCCGTCGCCGAGCGCGCCGCCGCACAGGCCCGACCCGGCTCCGCGGGCGTGCACCGGAATGCCCTCGCCGGCGGCCCAGACGACGGTGGCGGCCACGTCCTCGACGCCGCGCGGCCGCACGATCGCGAGCGGCAGCACCTCGAACAGGCTGCCGTCGGTGGCGTACAGCGCGCGGCTGGCGTCGTCGCACAGGACGTCGCCGGCGACGACACCCCGCAGGTCCTCGGCGATCCTCGTGCGCTCGTGATCCATGCGCTCTCAGTGGTGCCGTCAGGAAGGGGGCGGAGCACCGTCGCGAGCGGCCGCGACGGGCGGGCCCGCGGTGGCAGTCGCTGCCGTGCGCGTGAGTTCGGCGGCGCGAGCCCTGCCCTGCCGATGCTTCTCGTGCGTCTCGAGGTCGAACCCGCCGTGGGCCTCGGTGATGTCGTCACCCCGATACCGCGACTGGCACCGGTAGCAGGTGAGACATTCCGGCATGAAGAGGTAGAGCAGCACGTCGACGAGCGCGGTCGCGAAGAGGATCGCGAACGTGGGCACGAGCAGCTGCCACGCCCACGCGACGCAGCTCGCGGCGAACCCCGCGACCACGATCGCCACCCCGAGCCGCTGCGGGAAGTCCTTGCGGGCGAAGAGCTCGTGGCTCGGGCAGACGAGGCAGCGGGTGAGCCGCAGCCCCCGCCCCGAGCCGCCGCGGTGCAGTGCGCCGGCAGGAATCGCGATGGCCGCGTGGCACGAGGGACACTCGAGCGCCGCACTCTGCTCCACGCCCTCGAGCATCACGGTCGCGTCGCAGCCGGGGCAGGCGTAGGTGATCTGCATGTGAGCCCGTCGGAACGATTGGGTGCGCGGGGCCGTGCCGCGGGGCCACGGCCGTGCGGTCGGATGCCGGCGCGCGGGCCTTCACGCGCCGCCGGAAGCCCCGACCGCGAGCAACTGGGCGGTGAGTTCCCCGAGGATCGCTGCCAGGCAGGCCACGTACAGGATACCCGTGGCGCTCTGCGTATTGGGAATCGCGAGCGTTCGCCGGCTCATCACGAGGAGGATCGGCAGGGACACGAGGCCGGTGAGCCAGCGGAGCGATACGAGGGCCACGGCGGTCGCGTCACCCCCACGCACGACCCCTTCACCGACCGCGGCGACCGCGACGGTCACGAGCCGGGCGCCCCACGCGACCAGCGCCACGTCGATGGCGCGGCGGAGCGCATCGATCCGCATGCCCGGCGCGTTGAGATACCAGTGTCCGAGGAGCATCGCATGGACCGTGAGGCCGGTCACGAGGCCGGAGAGGATCGCGATGCCGGCGGACGGGAGCCCGTCGCGCACGGACGCCCCCGCGAATGCCACCTCGCCCCCGGACCGCGGGGTCAGCGTCACGAGCACCGTCGCGCCGGCGAGCACGACGGCGCAGGCGACGCAGAGGAGCACGCCGCTGCGGCGTCGCTCGGCGAACCACGCGATGCTGCCGCACCACGCGAGCGCGGCGGCGGCCGCTGCCGGCGCCGACACCGCCGGCAGCGCGTTGCGGGCAAGCAGCGCGGCGAACGTGGCCAGGCCGAGGACCACCAGCAGGTTGACGCGAAAGAACCCGCCGGGAACGACGCGGGGGGAGGTGAGCACCAGGCCCGCGGCGATACCCCAGGCGAAGCGGCACAGGAAGTCCACGAGCAGGCTCATGCCACCCGACCCTCACGGCCGGCCGACGCGCTCCCTCCGCCCGCCACCACGTCCCGACGTGGTCGTCCCGTCACGTCCCGCGATTCCCGTAGATGAGCGAGAGCACCTCGGCGCGGCTCGACACGTTCGCCCGGAAGATGCCCTTCATCGCCGAGGTGACGCAGACGCTGTCGGGCTTCCGCACGCCACGAATCGTCATGCAGGTGTGCACGGCCTCGACGACGACGGCCACCCCCTTCGCGCCGAGGTCCCGCTCGAGGAGATCCGCGATCTGTTCGGTCATTCGTTCCTGCACCTGCGGGCGGTGGGAGACCGCCTCGACGACGCGGGCGAGCTTCGAGAGCCCGAGCACCCTGCCGTCGGGCAGATACCCGATGTGGGCCCTGCCCATGAACGGCAGCAGATGGTGCTCGCACATGCTCACGAACGAGATGTCACGAACGAGCACGATCTCGTCGTACTTTTCGTGGAACGCGGTCCGCAGGTGCTCGCGGGCGTCCTGTCGCAGTCCTCCGAACAGTTCCGCATACATGCGGGCCACGCGCGCGGGCGTCTCGAGGAGCCCTTCCCGCTCCGGATCCTCGCCGACCGCGGCGAGAATCTCGCGGACGGCCCGCTCGATCCGCGCGTGGTCGACCGTGCGGCCGGGGCCGGACGAGCGGCTCGACGCCGCGGGTGGCTCGTGGTCGTCGTCAGTGACGCAGCGGGGTGCCGGAGCGGAGTGGCTCCGGGAGGGCGTCGAAGGATCGGAGTGGCGGGTCATGATGGCGGTCCCTTCGGGATGGTCGCGATGCGTCAGTTCGCGCTGAAGTCGGGAGGAAATGGACGCCGGGGCCGGGACGGCGGCCGTGCGGCGATGGCCTCGAGCAAGAGCCTCGCCCGACGCAGCACGTCGCTCTCCGCGAGGAGCTGGACCTTCGTCTCCAGTCCCAGATCGATCGTGTAGGCGACGATGTCGGCGAGCATGCCGAGCGTGATCTGGCTGCCGAGCAACTGGTCGAGCTGCTCGTAGGCGTTCGGGATCCGTGGCATCGCCTGCTTGAACGCGGCGAGCAGTCGCTGCTGCAACGCGGCGGCCGTGCCCGGCGGGGCGGCTCCCGGCTCGACATCGTCGACGAGGTCGGCCTCGACCACGCGGAACGGCTTGTGCGGCGGCAGTTCCTGCTTCAGCCGCAGCCGCCGGACGCCGAGCACGAGCACGTTGTAGGTGCCCTGGTCGGTTTTCTGATGGGTCGCGATGCGGCACAGGCATGCCGTGGGCCGCAGCGGCGGCCGGCCCGCATAGTCGTCCTCCCAGCCGGCGGCGAGCACCCCGAGCGCGATGAGACGATCGTCGTCGATGGCCTCCTCGAAGAGGGCGCGATACCGCGGCTCGAAGATGTGCAAGGCCTGCATGACGTGCGGAAACATGACGAGGTTCGGCAGCGGAAAGATGCGGGCCAGGCCGGAGAACTGGTCGGGCGAGAAGGCCAGCGGCTCGTCTGACATCGATGGAGCTCCGTCGCGAATCGGCGTCAGGCGGGGGGCGGGTCGAGATGGATTTCCGGCAGCAGCTCCGGATCGAGCGCGATCTCGGGAAAGGCCTCGGTGCTTCCGGCGACCTCGGCCAGACAGGTGTCGAACGCCCCGAGGAAGCCCGTCACGTCGAGGCCGAGGTGGTGGGGGGCGTAGGGCTCGAGGTAGCCGTGCACGCTCCGATGGAGCTTGCGGGCTCCGCGAATGTTGCCGTTGCCGAAGTGATAGAGCGCCACCGCCGCCTGAATGAGACCCTGGTAGAACTTGCGGGAAGGCCCCCGATACTCGGTCCAGAGCTCCTCCCAGAGCTCGTGGCTCTCGTAATAATCACACTCGTTGAACTTCTCGATGCCGGCCAGGTACAGCGGCTCGTAGTGCGCTGCGTCGTCGGTATGCGGCTCGGACATGAACTCGAACCTGTCGTCTGACCTGAACTCGGGCGCGGGCTCTGGCTCGGACTCGAACTGCAACTCGGACTGCAACTCGAACTGCAACTCGAACTGCAACTCGAACTGCGACTCGAACTGGGACGTGGACTGGGACACGAACACCGCGTTGGGCAGACATCGCGGCGGCTGCACTCGCCCGTCGCCCGCCCATGCCC
>CAIWZS010000002.1 GCA_903917235.1 uncultured Planctomycetaceae bacterium
CATCGTCCGTGTTCCACCAGGGTGCAGCGAGCCGGTCAGCGACCGGCGCCGGCGGCTGCGAGGCCGCGCTCGATGACGTCTCCCGCCGCAGCGGCGAAGCCGCCGAGCCACGCGTCACTACCGATCACGAGCGCCCCGATGGCGACCAGGGCCGCGGCGCCCTGCAGCAGGCCGCCGCCCGGGGCGAAGGTCACCGTGCGGAGGCAGAGAGCGGCGGCTGCGTGGAACGTCACGAGCGCCGCGAGCGTCGGCGTGGCGACGGCCATCGCAAGCGAGAGTCCGAGCCCCGGAGCGGCCGTGATGATGTCGAGGAGGGGCGTCGTGCCGACGGGGCCGGCCACGACGCTGCCCACGGGGATCGTGGCGGTGGAGTCGAGCAGCCCGACGATGACCGTCAGATGGCCTCCGGCTGCAAAGAAGGCCGCAGCTCCGCACCACCACGCGAGCCGCGCCGTGCCGGCGGAGTCCTCGGCGGCGTCGACCGCGAAGTCATCCGCCCACGACAGTCCGGAGACGCTACCGACCATGGCGCCCGCCCAGGCCGCCGACGTGACGATGCACGCCGCGAACAGCCCCAGCCCGAGGCCGACGATCCCTTCCGAGACGAGCAGCGCCACGGGTGTCGCCGTCGCGAGACCCGCTCCCGACGTCAGGGCGGCGGTCGGAATCGCGACGACCGCGAGGATGCCGGCGAGCGCCACACGCACGCGGGCCGGCGCCGCCCGCCCCAGGGGCAGGGCGCCCACCCACACGGCGGCGACCAGTCGCACGAACAGGCCCGCGGCGAGCAGCGGCCGGGTCGTGAGGTGGTGCAGCGCCGCCGACGGTCCGGAGGCGACCTGAAGGTCGTGTGCAAGCGACAGCAGCCAGTCGGTGTCCATGGTGTCGTCGCGGTGGGCGCCCGTCGGGCGACGTGGTGCGGGGTGGTGGACGGACAGACGCGACTGGCACGGCCTCATGGACCGAGCATGCAGTCGCGGAACAGGTCGGCGAGTCGTTCGACGACCCACGGCAGGACGAGCAGGATGGTCGCCGCCATGGCGACGAGCCGCGGCACGAGCCCGAGAAGCGGTTCATGCACGCCGGTGGCCGACTGGACGAGGCCGGCCAGCGTGCCGACGCCGAGTCCCACCACGAGGATCGGTGCCAGCGCGAGCAGTCCCGTCAGCAGTCCCTCGCGCAGCAGTTCCACGAGTTCTCCCGCCATCGCACATCTCCGAAAGTCGGGGCCCGTGGTCCTCGGCGGCCCGTTCAGCCGGCCCGCAGACCGACCCCGTCGAGCAGCCCGCGGACGACGAGCGTCCAGCCATCCGCAGCCACGAATACGAGCAGCTTGAGCGGCAGCGACACGAGCGTGGGCGGCAGCATGACCAGGCCGGTCGAGACCACGAGTGTCGCCACGAGGATGTCGAGAACGAGAAACGGCAGCAGCATGCGAAAGCCGACCGTGAACGCCACGTCCAGTTCGCTCACCAGGAACGCGGGCAGCAGGGTCTCGAGCGGCACGTCGTCGTAGCTGGTCGCCTGGCGGTGTCCGGCCGGGTGCCTCGCGAGGAAGAGAAGCATCGTGTCACGGTTGCCGGCGGCCTCGATCTGCGCGCTCATCCAGCGACGGATCGGCAGCGTGCCGCGCTCGAAGGCCTCCGCCGGCTCGAGCACCCCCTGGCGATAGGGTTCCACGCCGCCGCGCCAGGCGTCGGTCCAGACCGGCCACATCACGAGCGCGGAGAGGAAGAGGGCGAGCGACGCGAGGATCTGGTTGGATGGCACCTGGGCCGCACCGAGGCCCTGACGCAGCAGCATGAGGACGATCGACATCCGTACGAAGCACGTCGTCATGAGCAGCACGGCAGGCACGAGGCTCATCACGCCGACGAGCAGTGCCGACGGAACGAGGGCTTCGACGGTGCGTGGCGTGAGCAGCCGGAGAAGGCCCGCCTCCGTGGAAGGAGCCGCCGGCCGCTCCGCGCGCGTCGCGTCGGTCCCGTCGGCGGCCACCGACGGGAGCGGCGTGAGCGACGGCGTCGCCGTTTCGGGCACTGGCTCCGCCGAGGCGGTCACGGCGATCAGGCACATCATCCAGCCGATGACAGCCGCGGCAATGCGGCGTCCCGGCCGGTCCTCGCGGTCGGGTTCGGGGGACGGCGGCGGGTCGCGGGGAGTCGTCGTCCGCGGTGCCGCGGCGGTCGCCGGTCGTCGTCGCGGGGCATCGCCCCGAGAGGCTGCGGCGATGCAGGCGGTGGCTTCCGCATCGGTGAGTTCTGCAAGCGTCGCACAGCCGCCGGACGACACGGCCACGAGCAGCGTGCGCGGTCCGAACCGCACGACCCGCACCGTGTGCGGGCCCGCGAACGGCGCGGTGCCGAGCACCTCGAACACGTCCGGCGGGAGCGACCGGTCCCGGCGGGTGTTCACGAACCGCAGCGCCGCGAGCACGGCGAAGGCGGCGACCATCGCGCCGAGCACCCGCCAGTCGGCCCATCCGCCGGTCGGCGCGACGTGACCCGGTTGGAGACCGGGTGACGTCTGGACCAGCCGACCTGCACCGACCGGCCGCGGCAGCGGGTCCGCGGCCGCCGTGCGCGACGTCGGCGCCGCGAGCAGGGCCACGGGCTCGACCTGTTCGTCCACCGTGGCCGGCCGCTCCGGATCGGCGGTGTCGATCGGCTCGAGGTCGGCCGCCTGGGCGAGGCCGGCCAACGCGGCGAAGATCGCGACCCACCCCGAGGCCACCACGCGTCGGGCAATGGGCCGGCGCGCCGGTGCGAGCGGGTTCATGCGGCGACTCCGCGCGGAGCGTCGGCGGGATGCGGAAGTGGACGCCGCGCCGGGCCGCTGTCCCCCGTGTCATCGAGAGATTCCCAGTCGATCCGGGTCTGACCACGCCGCCGCGGGCGTTCGCGGCGACGCGACTGGCCGCCCGACGTGTCGCGAAGCACGAACCAGAGCACGATCGCCACGAGGCACGCCGCGAGTGCGAGCCACGCCTGGCGGGGGACATCCGCGATCCGCCCCTCGCACAGGGACGCGATTGTCTCGTCCACGAGGCTGCCGAGCGAGTGAGGTCGCGCGTCGGAAGCGGGGGCGACGGGTTTCGCGGTGGCATGCTCGGTCGTGGAGAACGTCGTCACCACGACACGGTGGTCGTCGTCGCCGCCGGCTGGCGGCAGCAGGGTGCGCACGTGGGTCACCAGTCGCTCGCGTGCAGCGTCGAGGATGTCGGGAGTGGTCGGCGACGTCCCGTCGGCGAGGCCCGCACCGACCGTGGAACGCAGCGATGATTCGGGCACCGCGACGGTGACGACGATCCGCGCGGTCTGCCGGCGCGGCGCGACGGCGGGCGGCAGCGCGGGCGGTTCGTCCGTCAGGACCTCGGCGGGCGCGTTCGCGTCGGCGACCCGCTGCTGGAGGCGGGGCAGCGCGGGTCCGGGCGGTGGCGATGCGGCCGCATCCTGCGGGTCGTCCTCCTCGAGGGCGACGGTCACGTCGACGACGGCACCGGGCACGAACGCGAGGGCCTGGCGAATCTTCGCCGCCAGGTACCGCTCCCGGGCCGCGGTTCGTCCGAGCTCGTCGTCCGCCGACGGCCCGAGCGGTTCCTGCTCGAGCGGACCGGCGTGGACCCGCCCGCTGCGGAGATCGGTCACCGCCACCCGCTCCGCCTCGAGACCGGCGATCGACGCGGCGACGAGCACGCGGATCGCCTGCACCCGAGACGCCTCGAGAGGCGTCTCGGCGTTGGTGCGCACGTTGACGCTCGCGGTCGGCGTGCGCTGCGAGGACGCGCCGGGAAATCCCGGCTTCTCACCCGCGTCGTACAGCACCGACGCCCGCTCGATACCCGGCATCGACCGGATCACGTGCGACAGCTCGTCCTGGATCGCCACGCGCAGGATCTCCTCCTGCACCGCCCTGCTCCGCCACGGGCTGTCGTTCTCGAGGGCGCGCCGCAGGCTGCTGCCGAACTCTCGTGGCATCGCCTGGGCATCGACCAGCGCACGCATGTAGGCGGCGTGCCGCTGGCGTGGCACCCACACGCGGCCACTCTCGGTGTGATGATCGGCCAGTTCGGCGCGATCGAGGGCCGCCTCGACGACGGCGAGTTCGGAGGCCGGCAGCACGGTGCCGGGCAGCAGCTCCACCTCCTCGGCGGAGGGCCGCTCGTCGAGCAGCCAGATCGCCCAGCCGAAGGCGGCGGCGACCAGGCCGAGCGCGATGATCTGCGACGGGGTGGGACGCCCGCGGTGGGCGGTGCGGACGTCGGTCGAGGTCGGGATGTCCATGATATGCGGGTTCACGCGGCTCGAGCCGCGGCCTGGCGGTGGGGCAGTCGCAGGGTGACGGCCGTGCCCCCCTCGGCGCAGGCGAGGACGTCGAGGCTGCCGCCGGCACGCTCGGCGGCGACGCGGTCGACCGATGCGAGCTCGCGGACGGGGCCCGAGTCGGCCACCTCGATCTCGATCGCATGACCGGTGTCGATCGCCGTGACGAGAACCTCGCGCAGGGGCGGCACGTCGCTGTCGGGGTCGTCGCACGCCGCGGCCTTCACGGCCGAGCGGACGAGCGACTCGAGCAGCCGCCGGACGGTGGTCGCGTGGCCGGGAACGACGATGCTCGCGTCGACGTCGCAGTCGATCTGCACGAGCGTGCTGCCGTCGCGTCCGCGGGGCAGCGACGGATCGACCGCCCGGGCGACGTCCGCGACGAGCGTGGCGAGGCGGATGGCCCGCCCGCCCGGACGCTCGAGTGGCAGCAGGTCGGCGGCATCGGCATGGTCGGATCGCGTCATGGGAACTCCCTCTCCCGGATTCATCCTCGAACGTCAAGCGACGGCGGCGTCAGCGACCGCACGCCGAGGCGATCGGTTCGACCGCTCCACACACGTCCTCCATCACCCAGCGGTTGACGTCGGCGAGCACGGCCGGCGACAGCGGGTCCCGCTCCGGATAGATGCGGACGGAGAGCATGGAGCCCGCGGCGTGGAACAGCCGCAGTGTGCGGTCGAGCGCGCGGGCCGTGGCCGGGTCGGCATCACGGTGGCTGCAGAGGAGCATCGGGAGCCTCCGGACCTCGTGGAGTCTCCCGAAGGATCCCTCGTCGAGCGGAAAGGAGCCGTCGAGCGATGCGGCGCCTGCGAACGCATTCGGGTGACGACAGGCGATGCGGAAGGCTTCGGTGCCGCCCGCCCCGACCCCGACGAGATAGGTCCGTCGTGGGTGGATCGCGAGCTGACGACGGACCGCGTCCACGGCGCGCCAGACGGCGGCTTCGCGATCGACGCCGGCAGCGGCTTCGACGGCCACGAAATTGCGGAGGCTGACGCGGGCCATCACCCGCCCGAGGTCGAACGTCGCCGCCGCCTCCAGCCGGTCCGGGAGCCAGACGAGAAGCGGGTAGCGGTAGCCCGGTTCATGCCCTTGCGGAATGAAGACGTGCGGACCGGACGTCGCCGACGGGAGATGGCGACGCGGCCGCCGCGCGGCGGCCGAACGCTGCGAACGGATGCCGAAGTTCGGCGACTGACCGGGCATCGGGCACCTCGTTGGACGGTGACGGCGCCGCGGCATGCGCCGCCGGCGAAACGACCCGCGGGTTTGTAGCCAACCCGCAGTCGGCCGGACAACGTCAACGCGACGGCGAACGCGGCGATGCTCCGCGCTGGCAAGGCGGGCAGATCGGGGCGGGCGCGGTGCCGCGGAAGGCCGGGCAAGCGCGGCGATCCGGGAGCCCGTTCCGCCGTCGGGTGCACCGCCACCGCCACGCGGTCATGTGGTGCCCGTGAGCCGGTTCATCGCCGCGACCAGGTCCTTCACGGCCGCGATGCTCTTGTCGAGCGCGGCGCGCTCCGCCGGCAGCAGCTGCAGTTCGATGATCCGCTCCACGCCGGCCGCACCGAGCACGACGGGGACGCCGACGAAATACCCGCCGACGCCGTACTCGTCACGGCAGTAGGCGGCACACGGCACGAGTCGCTTCTTGTCACGCACCACCGCCTCGACCATCTGGGCCGTCGCGGCCGCCGGGGCGTAGTACGCGCTGCCGGTCTTCAGCAGGCCCACGATCTCCGCCCCGCCGTTCCGCGCCCGGTCGACGATGGCGTCCAGTCGGGCGGTCGAGATCAGCTGCGTGACGGGAATGCCGCCGACGCTCGTGCAGGATGGCACCGGCACCATCGTGTCTCCGTGGCCGCCGAGCAGCATCGCCGAGATGTCCTCGACGCTGACGCCGAGTTCGAGGGCGAGAAAGGCCCGGTATCGGGCGGTGTCGAGGATACCGGCCTGCCCGATCACCCGCTGTGGCGGGAACCCGGTCACCTGGAAGGTGCGCTGCACCATCGCATCCAACGGATTGGACACCACGATCACGATCGCTTCCGGGCTCGACTGGCGGATCCGCTCGGCGACGTCGCCGACGATCCGGGCATTGGTCGAGAGCAGGTCGTCGCGGCTCATCCCGGGCTTCCGCGCGATGCCGGCCGTGACCACCACGACGTCGCTGCCGGCCGTGTCGGCCCAGTCGGTCGTGCCGGTCAGACGGGAGTCGAAGCCGACGATCGGTGATGCCTGGAAGAGATCGAGCGCCTTGCCGGCAGGCATGCCCTCGGTCGCGGGTATGTCGAGGAGCACGATGTCTCCGAGTTCGGCCGCCGCGCACCAGTGGGCGGTGGTGGCGCCGACGTTGCCGGCACCGATGACGGAGATCTTCGCGCGACGCATGAATCAGGCTCCTGGGACGATGAAAAAAGGAACGGGTGCGAGAGGCCGGACGCCGTCCGCGGTCAGCCGGTGCCGGGTGGCACGTCGATCCGCTCGGGCAGTTCCTCGCGGGAGCGGGTCCGGGCGAGCCGGGACTCGCGGCGGCCTGACAGGAAGCCCGCGACGATCAGTGCGGCCACGGCGGCGACGATGCCGAGAAACAACCAGGTCGGAAAGCCGTCGGTCGGCCCCATCGGCGGGATGGGCCGCCACTCCGCGGAACGCCCGACCACCAGCGCCGTCTCCATCCTGCGGCCCCGCAGCGCCTCGTCGCCGTCGGATGAGAGGATGTCGACGTTGGCGAGCGGGTAGCCGTAGCGTTTGAGCGCGAAGCCGTTTACCCGCACGCGCTCCGAGATGCTGTCCCCCGTCGGCATGCCCGCCGGCACGTCCCGCACCAGGCAGACGACCGGGTAGCTTTCCTGTTCCCGGCCATCGACCTGCAGCGGCGGGGTGTCGACGAACACGAACAGCTCCCAGTAGGCGTCGATCCCGGTCTGGTCGCGACGCCAGGGCTCGTCGATGGCGATCCGCGTGGCCTTTCTCGCGACGCCGACGATGCTGACCGGATCTCCGCGGTGCCGCTCGAACCAACGCTGCGACGGGTCGATGATCGGCACGATGTCGGTTCGTCCGGCTGACGGATCGTCGGCGAGTCCACCGACGGCCTTCAGCATGCCGTACACCGCATTCGTGTCGCCGGCGACGAGCTTGCCGCCGTCGCGAACGGCGTCGAAGAGCGCGTAGTCCATGCCGAGCGACCCGAGCGGTGTCGCAGGTCGAAATTCGACCGCCGTCGCGGCGATGAGCAGCGAAGCCGGGGCCTCCGGCCACGACGTGCCGTCGGCCGGAGCCGGGCCGGGCCGGGGCATGGAGCCCTTGCCGAGCGGAAGGCCGATCACCACGGCGGGCTCGTCGATCACCCGCCATCGGACCCACGCCCGCGGTGCCCGCAGCACGATCACGTCGACGGGGGCCGATGACGAGCCGGTCGCCTCGGGCACGATCCTCACCACGTCGTACGACTCCTGCCCCGCGAGAGCCCGCTCCTCCTCGTCGAGCGGCTGCGGCGCCACGAAGACCGCCCTTCCCTGCACCGTTACCAGCCCGTCCCCGATTTCCGCCGAGGCATCGGGACGGTACGGAGTCGCCGAGGACTTCCACCCGCGCCACAGGTCCTCCGGCGCGCCGAGGCGCCGCAGGACGCGGATCGCGACGCGCTGCACGTCCGCATCCCAGGCGGTCGCGTGCTCGATCGTGTCACGAGCCGACCGGTCGATGCCGCGTTCCTGGAGGAAGTCGGCAAATGCGACCGCCGTCGTTCCCTCGGCGGCACGGGCGGCCGGGACGAGGCGGCTCTCGTGCGCCGCCGTGAGCATCGCCATGGAGGCGAGCACCACGGCCCGCGTCAGGCTGCGACGACTCCGCAAAGGGCTGACAACCCACGCGGGGCGGCACACGCGGATCCCGGACATGATCATGGTTGGGTCTCCGAGGTGACTCCCAGGGGCTCCCTGGTCGGCCTGGTCGGCGCGTCATCTGCCATCGCCATGCGCCGCAGCGCCTCGCCGATCGTCACGGGTTCGTAGCCGGCGAGCGCCGCGTCGACATCGACCGGATGGCGACCGGGACGACGGCCCGACCGCTGGACCAGCCACAAGGCCGCCACGCCGAGCCCCATCATGACGGCGAAGAGGGCTGGAAGCCATGCAGCCGGTGAACGGGCCGAGTCGGGGGCCCTGGGCGTCGGCCTCCAGAGGGGCCGTTTGGCCATCACGAGCGGGGCGACCCGGACCGTGTCGGTGGCCTGATAGGCGTGCCGCTTCAGGAAATATCCGACCACGTCGACGGCCTCGTGGACGCGGAGCCCGGTCGGCATGCCCTCGGGACTCTCGAGAAACTGGATGATGATCGGCGAGGATGGACCGTCGGTCGGCTCGAGCCATCCCTGCCAGTAGCCCTCCAGCCCCGCCGCGTTGGCGGGAGCCGCGAGATACTCGACGCGATGCAACGTGCCTCGCAGGCTGACGAGGCGACCCCGGAACGAACGTGGCTGGCCGAACAGCTCGCCGAAGCTCACGGGCGGCGCCGACGCCAGGTCGTCCGCCGTCGCGTGGCTGAGCGTCCGCCAGGTCTGCACCCACGCCTCCATGTCCGCCTCGCGGAAAAATGTGTCGTCCCGCACCCGGGACAGCACGTCGTCGGCCGCGGACCGCGCGGAGAGGGATGGTCGCGCGGCGACCGCGTCCACCGGGGCCTCGACGATCACCTCGGTCCCGGCCGGTCTGGGGCCGCGCACGATGTCGAGCGCCGTTTCGACCTGGGGCGCGGGCGGGGGTGGGGCCTTGCGCCAGGAGCGCTCGAGCACGTTCAGCAGGAGCACGACCGCCACGGCCCACGGCAGGAAACGCCACAGCATCCGTCGCTGTTCGACGGGCGTGAGGTGCGTCCTCGTTTTCGGGCGCCTGCTGCCGCCCGTCGGCTGGTCGACGGCGGGAGCGTCGGTCGGATCGGTCACGACGGCGTCTCTTCCGTGGCCGACTCGGAGGCGCGCCGCTGGCGACGCATCTCGCGCCAGACGTAGCAGCCGAAACTTCCCGCGAGCGTGAAGGGCATCGCCAGCATCAAGAGGATGCTGAAGAAGTAGCCCCGCGCGAGATTGAGCCCGTCCGGATCGGATGTGTTGACGCTGTCCTTGCAGGTCGGGCATGCCCACGCCGCGGCCATGCCGACCGTCAGGATCGCGGCCGCGCCGGCCAGCGGGAGCACGCCGCGGCATGCTCGCGCTGCAACGGTGTGAAGCCGGGAATGAATGCCCTGCCCTTCCATACCAGCATCATAGCCCGTCCGCTGCCGGCGAAAAACCGGTCCCCAACGGGCTCCTCACGGGCCCGGGAACAGGTGGTAGAGCATGGCGTAGATCACCACGCCCGTCACGGAGACGTACAGCCACACGGGGAGTGTGATCCGGCCGAGGCGACGATGGGCCTCCCAGCGCCCCTTCCAGGCAAGGAAGAACATCCGGATCGCGAGCACCGGCACTGCGGCGGCGAGCACCACGTGGGAGATGAGGATCGAGAAGTACACCGGCCGCACGATGCCCTGGCCGCGGAACGGCACGCTGCCCGCGAGCGCGTGATAGGTGAGGTAGGAGACGAGAAAGATGGCCGAGACGACGAAGGCCGCCACCATCGCCGCACGATGGGCCTTCCATTGGCCTCGTGCGATCAAGACCCAGCCCGCGATCAGCAGCAGGGCGGCGATCGCGTTGAGCACGGCGTTGGTCGTGGCCAGCGGGTGCACGGCCACGAGGGCCACGGGGTGAGGCGTCACGGCGGGCTTTCCTTCCCGTCCCCGGGCGATCCCGACGCGTCGTCGGTCTCGGCGAGCACCTCACGGATGAGCCGCTTGAGCGCTGCGACCCGGTCTTCCTGAAGCAGGTGGTAGCCACCCCGCAGACGACCCCGACGGTCGAAGACGACGCCGCGCTCCGAGTGGACTCCGACCTCGACGGGGAGCTTGAAGAGGCCGAGTCCGACGGAGCGGATCACGGCCATGTCGCCGGTGAGGAACTTCCATCGGGCCGGATCCGCCTCGAAGCGATCGGCGTAGCGGCGGAGAACGTCCGGCGTGTCGTTCTCGGGATCGCAGGTGAGACTGACGACGACGAAGTCCGGATCGTCGATCTCCCGGAGAATGTCGGCGACGGCCTGGTTCTCACGGAAGCACGGCCCAGGGCAGTTGGAGAAGAAGATCGCCCCCATCCAGACGCGGCCGCGCAGGCTCGTCGAGTCGAAGGGGGCCCCGGTCTGGTCGGTGAGGATGAACGGCACGTCGCCGGCCGAGACCGCCGTCTCGTCGTCGGGCGCGACGGTGCCCGCGATCGGCGCGGGCGTCTCGGGCCGCGTGGTCTGCACCGACTGCTCGCCGGTGCACCCGGCGATGCAGCCCACGAGGATCGCGGCGGCACCGCTCCACACCGCCGGCATGAGCGCTCGGTCGAGCCTCGCTGCGGGCCTCCCGCGAAAGGCGCCTGGATTCAATGCGCCACCTCGGCGGGCCCGGCGGACGCCGCAGCCGCATCCTCGAGCAGCCGCACGTCGGAGGGGCGTGCCATGTGCAACGCCCGCTCCTGCGACACCATGCGGTTGCGCAACCCGACGTCGGGCACGAGCATGATCGCGAGGAACACCGCCATCATGGCGGCGGGGATCGTCAGGACATACTTCCAGTTCGCCTCCCACAGGACATGCATGAAGAAGAGCACGACGAGCATCGCCTTCGTGCACGACACGGCCATCATGAATGCCCAGCCCACCTGGGGCTGGTCCCGCCATGGCCACGCCGCGGAGTACGTGAAGAACGACATGGTCGTCAGCACGCAGAGTGCGACGAACACGGCGAGGTAGGTGCCCAGGCCCCCGTGACCGTGGTCCGCGTCGTGGCCACCTGCGTGGTGCGCCATGTCGGCATGACCGCCGTGGATGGCATCGTCGGCCGACTGGCCCGCGCGGGTCACCGGTCCGTGACGGCCCGCGTCGGCCGCCGGTTCATGGTCGTGCATGGCGATGATCCTGGGTGAGGGAGGGCCGCTTCCGTCGCGCGATCGGAGCGTCGGTCAGAAGAGGTAGAGCAGCGGAAAGAGGAAGATCCACACGAGATCGACGAAGTGCCAGTAGAGCCCGGCGTTCTCGATCATGCCGGACCGCTTCGCGTCGAGCCGGAGGCCGAGCAGCACCGCGAACACGATCAGGCCGACGATGACATGGATGGCGTGAAAGCCCGTGAGCAGGAAGTAGGTGCTCGCCCACATCGAGCCGCCCGGGATCACGATCGGCAGCTTGAGCCAGGGGAAGGTGTCGTTGAGGCCGTGTCCCGACCCGCCGTGTCCCGCACCGTGCGCGGCGCCCTCGGCCGGCAGCGGCATCACCTGGTCGGCGACGACCGCCAGATCGAATGCCTGCTGGTCGGGACTGGCCACCATCTTTCGCACCTGTTGGAGACGCGTGCGGGCGGAGGCCTCCTCGGAGGACAGCGACTCCGCCGGCCGCTCGTCGAGCTGTTGGAGCCGCTCGATCATCGCCGCCTCGCCGAGGCGGGCCCGCACGGCGGAGCCGTAATAGAGATCGGGTCGCTCGTGGATTCTCCCCCGCGGCGCCCACGGGTAGATGCCATGGGAAAACTTGGCCTGGTACTCGTACGCCTTCACGCCGAGGAAGAGGGTCCCGAGCACGAAGGTGAGCACCATCCACGCCTTGGCGAGCCCGGTCCTGTTGGCCCGCGCCGCCTCCAGGGCCAGCACGATGGTGACGCTCGAGCAGATGAGCACGAACGTGTTGAAGGCGCCGATCGGCTCCGAGAGGTGCACATGGTGGGGCTTCGGCCACACCGCGGCGCCGAAGCGGAGCACCACGTAACTGCCCAGCAGGGCCGCGAAGAACATGATCTCGGTCGAGAGAAAGAGCCACATGATGAGCTTGCCCCGCGACAGGGGCAGCCCCGGCTGGTACTGCAGGTGCACGTGGCCGGCGTGATGGCCGTCGTCACCGTGCCCTCCATCGTGTCCGTGTCCGGAGTGGTCGTGGGAGAGCGAGATGGCCGATGCGTTCATGGTGGCGGTTCGTCGGGAGATTCCGGCAGGAAAGGCGGGTCAGGAGTGCGGGATGCTCGACGGTGCTCCGAAGAGGCCCGCCGCGACGAGCAGGCCGAACAGCACGACGAGCGACGCGAGGAGGAGCAGTCGGGCGGAGGCGGTGTCACGACGGACGGCGAACCGCGTCGTCGCGAGAGCATACGTGATCGAGAGGAGCGCCGCCGACAGGAAGAACCGGACGCTTCCCGAAGGCACCGCGAGCACGAGGCTGGCCGGGACGAACGCGAGCGACGCGGCCAGGGATTGGCCCGCCGCACGGAGGCCGGTGTCATCGACGACCGTCAGCATCCTGAGTCCGGCGGCCGCGTATTGCCTGCGGTAAAGCCATGCGATCGCCATGAAGTGCGGGAACTGCCACAGATAGAGCACGGTCGCGAGGGCGGCCACGGCAAGCGCCGAGCGGGAATCGCCCGCCGCAAACCGGGCCGGACCATCGGCGGCGAGCCAGCCGATCGCCACGGGGAGTGCACCGGCGACGGCTCCGACGGCCGTGTTGAGCGGCGTGACGCGCTTGAGCGGCGTGTACGCGCAGATGTACACGACCCACGTGAGCACCGCCGCGCTGGCTGCGGGCCAGCCACCCGTCATGACGACCAGCCACGTCCCCGCCGCCAGGGTGACGGCTGCCGCGGCGGTCGCCGTGGTGACTCCCAGCCTGCCGGCCGCGACGGGCCGATGCCGCGTGCGATCCATGAGCCGGTCCGTGCCGCGCTCCAGCACCTGGTTCGCGACGCTCGAACTCGCCGCCACGAGCGCGGTGCCGACCAGGAGCCCGGCCATCAGGAGCGGGTCCCCCGCGGCGCCCTCCGTGAGCCACGCCGCCGCGACGACGGTGGCGAGGACCATCACCGCAATCCGCGGACGCACGAGGAGGTTGAGGTCGCGCACCCATCCTGCGCCGGCGGTCCGCGCCACCTCCACGGACGGCCCACCCAGGGTGTCGGCCACCGACGGTTCCACGGCCGAGATCATGCAAACCTCCGCCAGCGTCGCGCGTCGCCCCGATGCCCGAGGGCGGCGACGTGATCGAGCGCACCGGCCCGGATCGCGGCCGCGACCGAGAGCCCCAGCATGAGCATGCCGAGGAGCACGTGTCCGGTGACGATGGCCGCGGTCCATCCGCCGCGGGCACGGAGCGCGACGTCCGGCTGCCACGCCTCGGGGATCAGCCCGGTGGGCAGACCCCAGCTCACGATCCACGTTCCCAACCCGAGCAGCCACTGGACGCACGCACCGATGAGAATCGCCAGGGGCCACGACTTCCACGTGGTGGCGTGCGCGGCCGAGGCGAACGCCAGCAGCAGGACGACGACGGCACCGCCGACGTGGAGTGCGACGAGGCCGCGGAAGGAGTCGGGCGGCATGGAGGGATCGACATGCCTCAGCTGTGCTCCCGCCACCAGCTGCATGTAGATCGCCACCACGAGTGCGGCGGCCGTCCAGCCGGCCCGGGGCGTGGATGCGGAGGATCTGCCACCCGCCCGCGTGAGCACCGCAAGAGCCACCGCGACGGCGAAGAAGAGCGGCCCGGTGCAGGCATGGACCTTCGCGACCGTCTTGTCGTCGAGCAGCACCCGGGCTCCGCCGAGGGCTCCCTGCATGATGACGAGGAGCACGGCGGCGATCGCGAGGGCCCCGACCGCCGGCGGCCCCCCCCGCCACCAGACGAGGCCCGCGACCACGAGCGTGAGCATGCCAACGAGCGCGCCGAGCAGCCGATGGCCATGCTCCAGGAAGAGATCCCATGGACCGTGGAGCCACTCGGCGAGCGGGAAGAGCAGCATGTTGTGGCCGAACGTCCCCGGCCAATCGGGAACGGCCATGGCGGCCTCGTACGTCGTGACGAGCGCCCCGAACGCGAGCAACACGGCCGTCACGACGACGAGCAGCGAGGCGGCGACGTGAGGCAGGTTGCAGGTCCCCCGGGACACACGGTCGACGGCCTGCCGGGGCGGGGTGGGCGCCCCGATGCTGTCAGTTCTCGCGTCTCGCACGTCGACGTTCACGTCCGCGTTCACCCCGGCGGTCAGTGGGCCACGAGGGCAGCGGCCGCCGCGGCGGCGTTGGGCGGGTCCGTCTGCATGAGGTGGTCCTTCTCGGCCCCCGGCACGGAGTACTCGTAGGGACCGCGATGCACCACGGGCTGAAAGTCGAAATTGCCGTGCCCCGGCGGCGACGGTGCCGTCCACTCGAGCGTGTTCGCGTTCCAGGGGTTCCGTCCCGCGATCGGCCCGCGGAACATGCTCCAGAAGAAGTTGGCCGCGAAGATGACCTGCGTGGCCACCATGCCGATGGCGCACCACGTCATGAAGGCGTTCATCGGCTGCAGGTGGTGGAAGGTCTCGTAGTGGTAGGCGTCGGCGAGCCTTCTCGGGAAGCCGACGGCGCCGAGGATGTGCATCGTGAAGAACGTGCCGTTCATGAAAATGAACGTCAGGAAGAAGTGCACCTTGCCCCAGAATTCATTCATGGTCCGGCCGAACATCTTCGGGAACCAGTAGTAGATGCCCGCCCAGACGCCCATCGCCGTACCGGCGAAGAGGACGTAGTGGAAGTGGGCGACGATGAAGTACGTGTCGTGGATGAAGATGTCGACGGGTGTCGCCGCCATGAAGATGCCCGACAGTCCGCCGATGATGAACATCGACACGAACGCCAGGGCGAACAGCATCGCGGTGGTGAAGTGGATCCGCCCGCCCCAGACCGTGCCCAGCCAGTTGAAGGTCTTCACGGCGCTGGGCAGGGCGATCATCATCGTCGACACCATGAACGTGATGCCGAGTGCCGGGTTCATGCCCGACATGAACATGTGGTGGCCCCAGACGATGAAGCCGAGGCCGGCGATGCCGGCGATCGAGTAGACCATCGGCCGATAGCCGAAGAGCGGCTTGCGGGCGAAGCAGGTGAGGATGTCACTCACCATGCCCATCGCCGGCAGGATCATGATGTAGACGGCGGGGTGGCTGTAGAACCAGAAGAGGTGCTGCCAGAGCAGCGGCTGCCCGCCCCCGGCCCCGGGCGTGGCGTTGTTCACGATCAGCCCCTCGGGCGAGAAGAAGCCCGTGCCGAGGGTGCGGTCCGCCAGCTGCATGAAGCCCGCGGCCGTGAGGACCGGCAGGGCGAAGGCCTGCAGGACCGCGGTGATGAACATCGCCCAGATCGTCATGGGCAGCCGAAACATCGTCATCCCGGGAGCCCGCATGAGGATGATCGTGGTCATGTAGTTGACGCTGCCGAGCATGGAGGACACGCCGACGAACGTCAGCCCGACGAGCCAGAGGGTCTGACCCCATCCGCTGCCCGGGGAAGCGGCCACGTTCGTCGAGAGCGGCGGGTAGCTCGTCCAGCCGCCCGATGCCGCCCCACCCTCGACGAAAAAGCTCGCCCCGAAGGCGATGAAGGCGGGCCACATGAACCAGTACGAGAGCATGTTCAGCGTGGGGAACGCCATGTCGTCCGCGCCGATCATCAGCGGGATCAGGAAGTTGCCGAACGCGCCGGCGAGGATCGGAATGATCACGAGGAAGATCATCACGGTCGCGTGCATCGTGAAGAGCATCGTGTAGAACTCCGGGCTCATCTGGCCGCCCTCCTGGGCGAACAGCTTCCCGAGCACGGGCACGTCCGACCACGGCCACGCGACCTGCCACCGCACCGCCAGAGCCAGGAGGCCCCCGACGAGGAACCACACCAGCGTCGAGAAGAGAAACTGGATCCCGATGACCTTGTGGTCCTTCGAGAAGACGTACGTCGAGAGGAACTGCGACAGCGTCAGGCCGTGCGATTCCTGCGGAGCCTTGCTGACGTGCTCGGTGGCGAGCGGCGATGGAGCGATGCTCATGTCTGGTCTCCTCAGGCTTCCGGGGTGTGTGACCGGAGAGTGAATCGGGATCGTGGCTTGGGCGCGGCGGTCGATGTCAACGGGCGGCGAGGTTTCCGGAGGCGTCCCCGGCCGGACGAGTCGCCTCCTGCTCGGCGTACTTGCGCTCGAGCCACCGATCGAACTCGGACCGCGGCACGAACGTGATGCGGCCCTTCATCTTGTAGTGGCCCCAGCCGCACAGTTCGGCACAGACGATGTCAAAGGAGCCGGTCTCGGTCGACTTGAACCACACCGGGATCCTCATGCCAGGGACCGCATCCTGCTTGATCCGCAGGTTGGGCAGGAAGAAGCTGTGGAGCACGTCCATGCTCTTGAGCTGCACGAGGATGTCCTCGTCCACGGGCAGTTGCAGGTCATTGACGAGGTGGAGATCGTCCTGCGTGCCGAGCACGCCGTCACGGCCCGGATACCGCAGCCGCCACTCGAACTGTCTGGCGACGACCTCGACCGTCGGCGGCATGTC
>CAIWZS010000003.1 GCA_903917235.1 uncultured Planctomycetaceae bacterium
CACGTACGCGTGACATCGCCCGCCGCCGCACCCGGGAGCAGGTTCTCCGGTGGCAGGTGGCCCGCGGCACGCGGGGAGCGATCCAGGCGATCGCCATCGCCCGCGGCGAGCGGCCCGTCGTTGCGATCGCCGGGAGTGGGGCGATGGGAAGCACCGGTGAAATCCTGCTCATCGACCCTCGAAGCGGGGAACTGGCGGCGGTGCTCGGCGGCGGTGAGAAGCCGGGGCACCGCAACAGCGTGCTCTCCCTGGACTTCTCCCCCGACGGTTCCTGGTTGTTCTCCCAGGATTTCGATGGTCGGGCATTCGCGTGGAAACGTGACGAACTGTGGAGGGCGACTGAACTCGCGGCCCGGGAAGAGACGCGATACGGGGCGGTCCGGGCGGCGGCCGCACAGGCCAGGCCACGGATGCGCCCACTCTCTGCTGTCACCGGAGGACGGGTCGCGCTGCCGGTGCTCGTCTCATCCGAAGGGGCCGCGACCGAGGTGTGGCAGATCGAGATCGTTGATCCGGCGGCACCGGAGCGACGTACCAGAGTGCCCGTCGATCACCGCGGCGTCGTGATGGCGATGGATGCGTCGCCAGACGGGCGGTTTCTCGCATCGGCCGACCTCGCAGGCAGCGTGTTCGTGCACGACCTGACCGCCGCTGCGGCCGTCCCGGAGGAGCTGCAGGTCGACACGGCGGCCGAGTCGCTCGCCGTGTCCCCCCGCGGCGACATGGTCTTGATCGGAGTGGCTGCCGGCGTTGGAGGCGCATCCCCACCGCGGGTCGAGTCCTGGCGTGTGAATGAGCCAAGGCGCCTCTTCAGCCTGCAGACCCCCGCTGCAGTCCGCGCAGTCGCCCTCAGCGACGATGGGCGGCTTGCCGCCTGGAGCGGGGGCTGGAGGCACGAGATTTTCGTGGAGTCAGTGGCGAACCTCGACGGCGACCGTCAGCCCCGCACACGGCTCGGGGGCGTCGGCCGGCCGGTGGGCCGGGTCGCGTTCGAGAGAGCGGAGCGGCAGGGCGCGGCGCCGCGGCGGATTGCAGTCGCCTGGGAGGATTCGCCGAACGGGGCAGCCCGCCCGCGAGACGCGGTCGGTCCGATCGATATCGCCTTCGACATCGAATCGCTCTCGCTCTCCGAGGCGCCGGCGGCCGACCGCATGGCACCTGCCCGAGACCCGGAGCCCGGCTGGTCGATCGCCCGCGCGCCGAACGCGCGTCCCGGCATCGAGGCATGGCAGGTGTCACGGGATGCGAAGGTTGTCGGCGTCATCGACCTTGAACAGTCGTGGCAGGGAAGGATGGGACCCGCCGATCGGTGCGTTGCCTGGCTTCCGGCCGGGGTCGGAGCCGGGGAGTGGGCGGTCGCCGTCGGCACCGACCGCGGCATCTTTGTCTATTCCCTCGTCGGAAAACGCGCCCAGCCCGACACTCCTCTGCCGCTCGTGCGGCGGTATCGTGGGCACGAGGACGGCGTGACCGCGATCGGTATCTCTGAAGATGGACGGTGGCTGGTCAGCGGCGGTCGCGACGGCATCGTCATGCTGTGGCCACTCCTGAGTCCCGACGGCGATCCACTGCTCGAACGATTCGGCGTCACCTTGGTGGTGGAGAATGGCAGGGCCGTCACGAGCCGGGTGGACGAGGCCGGACCACTCGCGGGCCGCGACGTGGCCGAAGGCGACGTGCTGGCGAAGATCTCGACACCGGCCATGCATGCGGGCGAGCCGCCGGTCGAGGTCGTAGAGGGCCAAGCGGTCATCGCGGCGCTTGCGGCTTGCCCATGGGAGTCGCAGTGGGCGTTTGTCGTGGAACGCGAGGGCAAGGCAGCCGAGCCGTTCAATCGACAGCCGGCGTGGGAGAATGTGGCGGCCTTCCACCTCGCCGACAACCGCGAGTGGGCATATTGGTCGCCTCGGGGCTATTACGCGGCGAGCGCGAACGGCGACGCGCTCTTCGGCTGGCTGGTCAACCGCGGACTCGAGCGACTGCCGCGTTTCCACGCCGCCCGACAATTCCGTCGTCGGCTGGAGCGGCCCGACGTGATGTCACGGCTGCTTGCCGAGGGGAGTCTCGCCGGTGCTCTCCGGCGCACAGCCCGCGATATTCCCGATTCCTCGGCCCGTATCCTCCCGCGGATGATCGCCGCCGCACCCGAGGTGCGGATCGTGTCGCCGGAAGCCTTTCAGGCAGCCGATGGCAGTGCCTTACGTGTGCGGGCGACCATCGAGGTGCCCATGGCGGTCGAGTTGACGGACGTACGGGCCTATGCCAGCGGGGTCGTCGCCCGAGGGCCTGCTGCAGTGGTGGCCGAGCAGCTCCTCGAGGACGGTGGTATGGCGCGCACGTTCGAGTGGGATCTCGACCTTCCCTCCGAATCGCAGCAGCTCATCCAGGTATTCGCGGGCACCCGACAGGGATTGACCGACGTCGAAGAAATGACGGTCTTCCGTGGGGAGACGGTCTCGGGCCGTCGGCCGCCGAGGCTCCACCTCCTCGCGGCAGGCATCGACCACTACCGCCACTCCGATCGGTTTGCCGACGACGGCCTCGCCGATCTCTTGTTCGCCGCAAAGGACGCCGCGGCTTTCCGTGACAGTCTGGCGGCCCGTGCGACGCCATTCGGCGGGCTGTCGGCCGGCGCGCTTCTCCGCGATGCGGAGGTGACCCGCGAGGCATGGCGCGGCCAGTTGGCACGGATGGCCGAGGCTATCGCGGCCGACGTCATCCCTGACGACGTGGTGGTGATCTTTCTCGCCGGCCACGGCATGAACGACACGGCGCATGCACGCGGCTATGCCTATCTCTGCCACGATGCGACGTTCGAGAAGGTCCGTGGCGAGGTCGTGCCGGTCATGGAGTCTTCTATCAGCTGGCAGGACTTCGGGCCATTGGCGGTGCTGCCCTGCAGGAAACTCGCCCTGGTGGACACGTGTCACGCCGGCGCGCTCGTCCCCGAGCGCAGGTCGGGCGCTCTGCGGGAGTTTCAGGAGAATATGATCCTCGTGCTCTCGGCCTCAGCCGATGACGAGGCGAGTCAGGAATCCGATGCCTGGGGGCATGGCGCGTTCACGAAGGTGTTGCTCGAGGCACTCGAAGGGGCCGCGGACACCCGCGGTGCGGTTGGCGAGGGAGATGGGATCGTCAGCATGGACGAGGTCATCGAGCATGTGCTCGTCGGCGTGCCCGCGCTCACGGCCGCAGGCCCGTCAACGCAGCACGCCACGGTCTCCCCGGACGGACTGGTGCCATTCGTGACGATGCCCCTGACGAGACGCTGACATGGCTTCCAGTGAAGAAAGTCAGCACGACATGCAGACGAGGGCAGTCGATATCAACGCCACGGTGTCCGTCCCGGCGTCATCCGCACCCCAGTCGCCGCGGGTCCCGGCGTATCCGTATCGGGCGGGCGAATTGATCCTCCCTGGATACCGTCTCGAAACACGGCTCGGATCTGGGGGATTCGGTGAGGTCTGGCGGGCCACGGCGCCCGGCGGCATGGGAGTGGCAATCAAGATACTCGCCAACCTTGGACGGGCTCAGGGTGGCCGCGAGTATCGGGCGTTGCAGACAATCAAAAATATCCGCCACGCCCACATCGTCCCGATCTTCGGTGTCTGGTTGAAGTCTGGAGACGGTCGCGTGCTCAGCGAGGCTGAACTCGTCGATGCCGAGCGCCGGTTGCTTGCGTCGCGCGGGTCATCGTGGCAGACGGCGCAAAGCGTCGCAGCCACGGTCGATGCGGATGCAGAACCCGGCGGACTCCATTCCCTCGAACTCGTGATCGCCATGGGGCTCGGCGATCAGACGCTCTTCGACCGCCTGAGGGAGGGCAGGCGATTGGGTGAGCAGGCGATACCGGTCCCACAACTCGTGGAATGGATGCATCAGGCGGCGCTCGCTCTGGACCACTTCAACTCCGGCGCGCGGCGTCGCGGTGAAAACCCGACCGCCGTGCAGCACTGCGACATCAAGCCGCAGAACATGTTGCTCGTCGGTGATGCCGTGCAGATCTGTGACTTCGGGCTGGCGCGGGCCCAGGGGGAGGTGCGGGCGACGTCGAACAACATGGCGAGTCTGGCGTATGCGGCGCCCGAGATGGTCAGCGGCAGCCACGACCCCTCGCCCTCGACAGATCAGTATTCACTGGCTGTGTCCTACGTGGAACTGCGCACCGGACGCCTTCCCTACAGGGAGTTGTCGCCGCTCACGATTCTCAAGACCAAACTCGAAGGCACGCTCGACCTCGCGGCGTTGCCAGCCGCGGAGAGACAGGTCCTCCTTCGGTCCCTGGACGTGGACCCGGCCCGTCGATGGCCGTCGTGCGTGGAGTTTGTCCGGGCACTGCGGGGGGCCGCCACCATGCCCTCGGTCGGCGATGGCGAAGCTGCCGCGGCGGAGCCCAGCGGTGCCTGCGGAGCACCGGGCAAATCGCAGAGGTGGCACCTTCGACGTGTGGCGATCGGCGCGGTACTCGTGGTCGCCGCGGCCGGGCTCACCGTCTTCCTCGCCCTGCGGCCCGGTCCACCTCCCCCCACCACCGCCGCGGCCATCGCGCTCGAGGCAGCAGGACGCTTCGCCGAGGCTGGCGACGCTTACGAGCACGTCCTTGCCGACAAGCCCGTCCGCTTGGCCGAGGTGCTGTGGGATCTCCAGACGAAGGCAGCCGATGCAAAGCGATTCTCCGACTGCGCGCCGCTGCTCCGCCGGCTCGAGCGACTCTACGCCGCGTCGCCTCCACCGGCCATCAAGGACATCCGCCGTTGGGATGTGGTCAACTCGCTGGCTTGGTACCTCGCCACCGACCCTGCGACTGGGCCCGTCGAAGCGAAGGAGGCCACCGCCCTGGCAGAAGAGGCGGTGGTGCTGGCTGTTGGCGACGAGGCGATTCAGTCGTTTGACACCGCAGCTGCAGCAGCGGCTCGCGCCGGTGATTTCGCCACCGCGATGCGGCGGATCGACGAGGCGATCGGGGTCGCGAAGGATGCCGCGACACGTGACGATTTCAGCCGCCGCCGCGATGCTTACCGTGCCGGGAAAGCGTGGAACCAGCCATAGCGTCCGCCGCGCCCACCCGCACACTTCTCCCAGTCCCCGCAGGCGGGCGCACGGCGCGTCCGCGCGAGGATCGTCCCAAAAAAAGGGTCGACCGCGCTCGCGACGGCTACCGATTCATGAATCGATACGCCGGGACGTCGGGCTGATTCTGCCCGCGTGCTGCCGGAGAAACTTTGATGATCAGCGTGAATGCGTGGCGCGGGGCAGCGGCCGTCACGCTCGCGCTGTGGGCGGGAAGCGCGGGTCTGGCCCAGCCACTTCCGGCGCCGACAACGCCGCCGGCCGCGTCTCCACCACGCGGGCAAGCCCCAGCCGTACCGGGTCGGCCGACCGTTCCAACTCCACCGGCCGACCTCGTCCGGCCACCCCTGCCGAATCCAGAGGCAGTCGCTCCCGATCTCCGCGACGCCTTGGCAGACGTCGACGCCGGGGGAATCGGCGAAGCACTTTCGTCCGTCCCCAGCTTCATCGGTGACGGCTGCGCTCCGAGCGGCAGTACGTCGCAGTTGCCGATCGCACGTCTGGCGGTAGCCAGCGAAAACATGCTGCTGCAGAATGCCCAGAGAAACCTGCTCGGCACCACTTCGCAGGTCTACAAGTTTCCCGACGACCTGAACTCCGTCGGATCGCTGCAGGCTGCCGGCATCAACGGCATTCCTCCGGGAGCCAACGGCCCACTCGCGTTCATCCCGGGACCGATCAACATCGGCTTCACGAACCCGGCAGGTGGGCCGGGTTCAATCATCCCTCCGGGCAACAACTACCCCGGTACGGTCGATGGCATCTTCACGACATTCTTTCCCGGTACCCCTGGCAGGACGGTCTTCGTGCCCTCTGCCTCCGGATTCGTCGCCGCCGGCACGACGCTCGTCGATTCCTACGCCTTCTACGACTACGTCGTGGACACGACTTCGCTGATGCCGGGTGCCAATGTGGGGTTCGTCAAACTGTCGGAGAACGCCAGCCCGCTGCCCCGGGATCGGGTGTATTTCAATTACAGCTACTTTCACAACGCCCTCATCGGTGATTTTCGCTCCGACGTCAACAGGTTCACGCCCGGCTTTGAGAAGACGTTCGCCGACGGCTGGACGTCGATCGAGGTCCGCACGCCCTTCGCCGCGACCGTGGCCAATACGCAGTCGATCGATCCGCATGATCCCTGCGGCTTGGCCGACGCCCGGGCCGTGGAGTTCGGCAACATGTCGGTCATCTTCAAGTCGGTGATCGCACTCGGCCAGACCTGGGCATGGACCGGGGGTATGCAGGTGATGCTGCCAACGGCCGGCAATACGGTTCTGAACGCTGGTCCTGACGGACCGGAAGTGGTCCGCGTGGAAAATGAATCCGTGAGGCTGATGCCGTTCATGGGCGGAATCTGGGCGCCCAACGACGTCTGGTTCAATCAGGCACTGCTGCAGGTCGACACGGCAGCCAATGGCAATCCTGCTTTCATCGCCGTGCCGGGACAGCAACCGCTCCAGGAGGTCGGGCAGCTCCGCTATCCCTCGTTCATGTACCTCTCGTTCGCCACGGGCTACTGGGCCTATCGCAGCACTTCCACCAGGCTGACGGGCTTCTCGCCGATCGCGGAGGTGCATGTGAATCAGGCTCTCCAGCCATCGGACGTCATCCAGGGCCAACAGTACCGCCTCGGGGCTGACTATGGCATCGTTTCGCTGGTCAATGGACTCGTGGGCTGCAACTTTGAATGGGGCGATCGATCGACGCTGACGTTCGCCTACGTGACACCGCTGGGCGGCGGTGTGGACCGTTGGTTCGACGGCGAGGTCCGCGCGTTCTGGAACTGGCGATTCGGGCCGCAGAACCGCCTCACCCGAGTCCAGTTGTGACCTCGTGCACTCGGTGGACTGCCGAGTGTGTCGGGGCAACTTGATCCGCAGTCGCCGGCGGATCGCGACCGCGAGCACCGTTCTGCAATCGCTCGCGGGCGAACCCTGCATCCGCTCGATGTTCTTTTCAAGAACACATCGGACGTGCCGGCGCAGAGATCGAGCGGCTGCTGCTCAGGGCCTCCGGTTTCAACCATGCTGCCACCACACCCGCAGCCACCCGGCCCGGCGCGGGCGGCGTCGTCGAACTCTCGCCGCTTGAGTTCCTCGATCGTCTGCTGGACCTCAAGCCGCCGCCACGCAAGCACCGGCACCGCTACCACGGGTCTTTGCGCCGCATCACCGGCTGCGGAGAGCCGTCACGGCGGTCGCCATCGGGAGCGTCGGCAAGCAACGCCAGGCCGTGACCGGCGGGCATGCTGTCGACAGGCACGCGACCGCCGACTGCTGCGAAACGGATCAAACGCCCCGCTCACACGACACCTTGCGGATTGCCTGGGCGAAACTGATGGCCCGGGTGGGCGAGGAGTTTCCCCTCCAGTGCCCGAACTGCGGCGGCGACATCCGCCTCAGAGAAGACGACCCGCAGGAGCCGGCTCACTTCGAACCGGAGGTTCGCAAGCGGGAGAAGGCGAGGATGGCTTCGCCCGCGTATCGCTAGAGCGCATCTGGTTTAG
>CAIWZS010000004.1 GCA_903917235.1 uncultured Planctomycetaceae bacterium
GCGAGGGAGCCCGCGCGATCGTGCGGCGCGCCCTCGGCGACGCCGACGCCGCCGTGCGTCACGCGGCGGCGCACGTCGCCTCGATCGGCCGGGACCGGGCGGCGGTCCCGCGGCTCGCCTCGCTCCTGCGCGATCCCGACGGTGGCGTCGCACGCGTGGCCGCCGAGGGGCTCGGCCGCATCGGGGGGGGCGACGCCGTCGCGGCGATCCTGTCCGCCTGCCCGCGGGCATCCGACCGCGCGACGGAGCACGCCGTGATCCACGCGCTCATCGAGGCCGGACTCCCGGAACCACTCCTCGCGTCGCTCGACGCCGCGGATGCGCGTGTGCGTCGCGCGGCGCTCGTCGCCCTCGACCAGATGCCGCTGAGGCATCCGGGGATGACGCCACCCGACCGGGTGCGGGAGGCGGCCCTCGCAGCCTGCCGGGACGACGACGCCACGCTTCGCGACACGGGGCTGTGGCTCGTGTCGGGGCATCCGGAGTGGGCCGACGCCGTCGCGGAGGACGTCGTCCCGCTTCTCGATCGGATCACAGCCGCCCGATCGGCGAATCCTCCGCGATCGTCGGAAGCCGATGCGATCGCCGACCGGCTCGCCCGCATCGCCGTGGCTCCCGCGATCGCCGCCGCGCTCGCGGCCGCCTGCGACGGTCGGCATGGCGAGCGGGCGGATGCCCCGGGCCTTCGTCGAGCGGCGCTCGACGTGATGGACCGGGCCCGGCCGAAGGACGTGCCCGCGGCGTGGGTCGACGCCCTGGCGGCGCTCGTGTCGACCGGCCCGAGACCCGAGCCGTCCGGCGACACGCGGGCACTCGTCGGGCCGGCGCTCCGCACGCTCGCGGGCATGTCGCTCACGACACCGCAGCGCCAGTCGCTCGCACAGACCCTGTTCGAGATCGCGGCGGACGCCTCGCGGCCTCCGGCGGTCGTGACGCTCGCGCTCCGGGCGGCGGGGCCGTCGGCCGAGCTCCCCGATCCGGTCGTCGCGAGGCTCGTGGCGATGCTCGGCGGCGACCCGGACGCGACTGCGACGAACCTCGACGTGTCCCCGCTGGATCGCTCGGCGGCGGCGGCGACGCTCGCGGCGGCGACGCTCTCGCCGACCGCGCTCGAGTCGGTCGCCGCCTCGTTCGCGACGCTGCCGGGAAGCGACGTCGCGGTCCTCTTGCCCGTCATCACCGCGCATGGCGGCACGGCGCTGGTGCGCGCGATCGACGCGCTGGCGGCCTCGACACGCCCCGATACCGTGCCGCCTGGCCTGCTCGAGCAGGCGGTCGCCGCGCTGCCCGAGGCCGAGGCGGCCGGCGGCCGCGCGCTCGTCGCCCGGGTCACCGCGGCTCGGGGACGCGAACGCGAGACGTACGAGCGACTCGCCGCGTCGCTGCCCGAGGGGGATCCCGCCCGAGGCCATGCCGTCTTCCTCTCGAACAAGGCGGCCTGCACCACCTGCCACGCGCTGGCCTACGCCGGCGGCCGGATCGGACCCGATCTCACGAAGATCGGCGCGATCCGCACGGCACGCGACCTCCTCGAGGCGATCGTGCTGCCGAGTGCGAGCTTCGTGCGCAGCTACGAGCCGGTGGTGGTGCTCACCGTCGACGGCCGCGCCTTCGCCGGAACGATCCGGGAGGAGAACGACTCGGAGGTCGTGCTGCAGACGACGGCGACGGCCACGGAACGCATCCCACGCGTCGACATCGAATCGATCGAGGCGGGCACGGTGTCGCTCATGCCCAGGGGCTACGACACGCTGCTCTCGCCCCAGGAACTCGCCGATCTGGTCGCTTTTCTCGCCCGCACCCGCTGATCCGAACCGCACGCCGATCCACCGCGAACGAGCCCGCTCCGGGATGCCCACGGGCATGGAGCGGGCGATTTCTCGAGGAGGTTCACCATGACCCGCACGACGGATGACGGTTCGGAGGCGAGGGTGTCGCGTCGCGAGGCCGTCGGCCTCCTCGCGACGGGCGCCGCCACCCTCGGGGCGCGGCTGCCGGCCGTGGCGGCGGCGACGGAGACGCCTCCCGTGCCGGGCCTGATCCGTGCGGAGAACGCGAAGCCGGGCACGCGTGACTGGATGCTCACGCACGTCGAGATCGATCCGGCGGCGAAGTACCGCAGTCCCGCGATCGAGGGCTACTGCTCGCACGCGAGCGTGCTGGCCGGCGACACGCTCACGATCCACGTGAGCACGCGCCCGGCGCGCCCCTTCACGATCGATCTCTACCGCATGGGCTGGTATGGCGGCGACGGCGGCCGGCTCGTCGCGAGCCTCGGCGCGTTCGCAGGCACGAGCCGGGACGACCCGCCGGTCGGCGCGAAGCGGCTGCGGCGTTGCACGTGGCCCGCGACGACCGCGGTGACGATCCCCGCCGACTGGCCGAGCGGCGTCTACGTCGGCAAGCTCGCCTGCCGCGGCGACGAGGCCGCCCCGGGCCCGCAGAGTTACGTGGTCTTCATCGTCCGCGACACGCGGCCCGCCGACCTCGTCTTCCAGTGCAGCGACTTCACCTGGCAGGCCTACAACCGCTGGCCGGACCAGTTCTCCCTCTACGACGACGGCGACCAGAAGTGGTACTGGGGGGGAGGCGTCCAGGTCGGCTTCGACAGGCCCTACGGCAAGTACTGCCAGATCCTCGACCAGCCGCTGTCGGCCGGTTCGGGCGAATGGTTCCTGTGGGAGTATCCCTTCGCGTTCTGGCTCGAATCACTCGGATATGACGTCACGGGCGGACACCCGGCTTCGGAGGAGTCACGAATCCATGAACCCATCGCGGAGACTGCTCCTGTGTCTCTTCGTGATCGCGGCGGCACCAGCCGCCCCCGCCTGCGGGCAGGCACCGCGATTCGCGCTCACCCCGCTCCTCTTCGAGTCCGACACGAAATACCTCTACAGCAACGCCGGCATCAACACCGCCGGCCGGATCGTCGAGGTGGTCTCGGGCGTGCCCTTCGAGCGGTTCGTCGAGGAGCGGCTCCTCCGGCCGCTCGGCATGGTCGACAC
>CAIWZS010000005.1 GCA_903917235.1 uncultured Planctomycetaceae bacterium
CCGTCCGCTGGTCGATGCCGACGTTCACCGGTCCGCTCGGCAGGTTCTCCAGGGCCTGCGTCACGATCCTGAGGCTCTCCCGCATCTCCTGCATGCGGACGAGGTACCGGGCGTAGCAGTCGCCCGCGGTCGCGCAGCAGATCCGGAAGTCGTAGTCGGCGTAGGCGAGGTAGGGCTCGTCCTTGCGCAGGTCCCGGGTCACGCCGCTGGCCCGGGCGACCGGCCCGGTCGCGCCGCGATTGATCGCCTCCTCCTTGCCGAGGACGCCGACCCCCTTCGTACGGTCGACGAAGATGCGGTTCCTCGTCAGGAGCCGCTCCATGTCGTCGAGCGTCTTCGGGAACGTCTTCACGAACGTCCGGATCTTCTCGGTGACGAGCGGCGTGAAGTCCTGGGACACGCCGCCGACCCGGGTGTAGGAGTTGGTGAAGCGGGCGCCGCAGAGGGTCTCGAAGATGTCGTAGATCACCTCGCGCTGGTAGAAGCCGTAGAGGAAGAAGGTGAAGGCGCCCGTGTCGAGCCCCACGGCGCCGTTGCACAGCAGGTGGTCGCTGATGCGGGCGAGCTCGGCGATGATCGTGCGGATCACCCTGCAGCGCGGCGTGAGCTCGATGCCCAGGAGCGTCTCGACCGCGTGGTGCCACGCCACGTTGTTGGCCATCGGCGAGATGTAGTTCATCCGGTCGGTGACCGTCACGTACTGGTTGAACGTGAGGTGCTCGCCGATCTTCTCGAAGCCGGAGTGGAGGTAGCCCATCTCGGGCATCGCGTCGACCACCCGCTCCCCCTCGAGCTTGAGCACGAGCCGCAGCGTGGTGTGCGTGGCCGGATGCTGCGGCCCGAAGTTGAGCGTCCAGAGGTAGTCCTCGCTCCGCGTGGCGGCCGCGGGAGCCTCGAGCGATTCGAACCGGGGCGGGGCGATCGACATGGCTCAGCTGTTCTCCCGCGTGATGATCGGGAAGGTGTGCCGTTCGCCGCGGCCCTGGAGCGGGTAGTCCTTCCGCAGCGGATGCGCGGTGAACTCCTCGGGCATGACGAGCCGGCGCAGGTCGGGATGGCCCTCGAACCGGATGCCGAAGAGGTCCCACACCTCGCGCTCGAGCCAGTCGGCGCCCTGCCAGAGCGGCACCATGCTCGGGACGGTCGGCCAACGCTCGTCGTCCGCGACGGGGTCGTCGACGAACACGCGGATCGTCAGGCGCTGGTTGGTGACGGTGGAGGCGAGGAGGTAGATGAGCCCGTAGCGCCGTCCGGCGCACGCGGCCATCCCCATCGGGGGGTCGCGGTATTCGAGGTAATCCACGCACGAGATGTCGACGAGCAGGTCGAAGCCCCGCTCCTTGAGCAGCCGCATGACGGGCAGCAGCGTGCCCGCCGGCACCACGACCCGTGTCTGGCCACGGAACACCGACGAGTCGAGACCGACGAAGCGGGCATTGAGCGCGTCGACCACGTCCGCGACGGACGGCGGCTGGCCCGGCTCCTCGCGGCGTGCGGCGTGTGTCATCGTTGCGGCCATGCCCTGGGCGAATGGAATCTGCGGCTCAACGGCCGACGAGCGAACCGGCCTCGGCCGCGATCTCGCGCTGGAGCACCGGATTGCGGGAGGCGTCGACCGACAACGGCGCGGCGATCTCGACCAGGGCCCGCTTCCGCGCCTGACGGCCGGCCGTGTCGAACTCGCGGCCGGTGATCGTGCCCTCGCGCTGGATCTTGTCCTGCAGGTCGATGATCGCCTGGATGAGTTGCTCCGGCCGCGGTGGACAGCCCGGCACGTACATGTCGACCGGGATGAAGCGGTCGATGCCCTGGACGACGGCGTAGGTGTCGAACACGCCGCCCGTGCTCGCGCACGCCCCCATCGAGATGCACCACTTCGGCTCGCTCATCTGCAGCCAGATGCGCTGCAGCACCGGAAGCATCTTCATGACGACGCGGCCCGCGACGATCATGAGGTCGCACTGCCGGGGACTGAAGCGGAAGACTTCCGCACCGAAGCGGGCGAGGTCGTGCTTGCTCGCACCCGTCGCCATGAGCTCGATGCCGCAGCAGGCCGTGGCGAAGGGCATCGGCCAGAGGCTGTTCTTGCGACACCAATTGGCCAGCTCGTCGAGCCGGCTGACCACGACGTTTTCCGGAAGTTCCGGCCCGTTCATCGCCATCGGAACACCCCTTTCCGCCAGTCGTAGGCGAAACCGACGACCACGAGCGCGATGAACGCCATGGCTGCACCGAACACGAGGCCGCGGGACGAGACGAGGCCGGCCGCGACCGCGGCGTCGACCCCCGCGGCGGCACCCTCCGGGGGCGAATGCCGGCTCGCCACGGCCCAGGGATAGAGGAAGAGCAGTTCCACGTCGAAGACGAGGAACGTGATCGCGACGAGATGGAACCGCACGTCGAACCGACGCCGCGTGTCGTGGATCGGGTCCATGCCGCTCTCGTACGGCATCTCCTTCACCGCCCCCGCGCGTCGCGGGCCGATGAGCTCGGCGAAGACCAAGAGGCCGACCGACACGCCCGCCGCGATCACGACGAACAGGAGGACCGGGAGGATGGAATCCATGAGGCTGCCGGGCGATGGGCGGGAGACGGCGGCGACGAAAATGCGAATTCCGGCCGTGTCAGGGCACTTCGTGAAATTCGTCACGAAGTCGGACCGGAAAAAACCGGAGCCCGCGGCTCCGGCCTCGCGAACAGTTATATCGCCGGGAGAGGCGTTTGAGCAGGTCGCGCCCCCTCCGCGTTCCCAGCCCGCCGCGGACCGGGAAACGCGGCCGAGGAACCCGATCCGCGAATCCGCGGTGACGCG
>CAIWZS010000006.1 GCA_903917235.1 uncultured Planctomycetaceae bacterium
CCGAGACGGCCGGTCGTCTCGCGGATCGTGGCGACCCGCCACAGCCGGCCGTCGGCGACGGTGCCGAATCGCCCGCCGACCGTGGCGGCGTCGATCGGCCGCCCGACGACGGGCAGCACCGCCCGCACGAGCGTCACCCGCCACGCCGTCGTCGGTCCGTCGAATCGAGCCTCCGCACCGTCAGCGACCGCTGCGGAGGCGGTGTCGACGAGCGGTGTGGCGTCCTGGATCCACGCGACCGAGCCATCGAACGTCGCCGCCACCTGCCCGATCGTCGCCTCCGACAGGTCCACCGCGGCCAGATCCGTGGACAGGGCACGCGCCGCGAAGTCGAGATACTTCCTCCCGGCCGGCCGCGGCTCGACGCGGATCGTCAGCGCGACGCCGAACAGCGCGGCGATCGCCGCCAGCACGAGCCAGAGGCTGCGGGCGTCGAGGAACTCGAGCCAGGTGTCGCGCACGAGCGCCGCGAACGTGCGGGCGAAGCCGGTCATCGACGGCCCCTCCCGATTCGTGACGGGCAGGCCGAGTCTCCGGCATGACGCTCGCCCTCACGTCGTGTCGCGCCGGTCATGTCGTCACCATGGATGGCGTCGCGAACTCGAGGTAGACGTCCTCGAGCGTGCCTCGCTCTCGTTCGAGATGACGCAGCGACAGTCCCCGGTGGCGGGCCTCGGCGAGAAACCGCTCGAGGGCCGCGTCCGCATCCACGCCCCAAAGGCCATCCGGATGAAACCGTTGCCGACCGTCTCGATCGGGCGGATCGAGACGGCCCGCGTCCCACGGATCCGCGGCCAGCGGCGGGCGATCGAACGCCACGAGCCAGGTGCCCTTCCACCCAGCGAGGTCGGCGACGCGACCCGCCCGCACCACCCTGCCCTGACGCAGGAGTGCCACGCGGTCGCACAACTGCTCCACCTCCCCGAGGAGATGGCTGTTGATGAAGATCGTGACGCCCCGTGCCCGTTCGGCCAGGAGCAGGTCTCGGATCTGCTTGCGCCCCACCGGATCGACACCATCGGTCGGCTCGTCGAGGAACAGCACGTCGGGGCGGTGGAGCAAGGCCTGCGCGAGGCCGAGTCGCTGCTTCATTCCCTTGGAGTAGCCCCGCACGCGCAGGCCGCCGGCACGGCCGAGCCCCAGCAGGTCGAGCAATTCGGCCGCCCGTCGCCGCCGCGTCGCGCGATCGAGCCCCTGCAGGCCTCCGTACACGTCGAGCAACGTCGCCGCGGTGTGATACTCGGGCAGCCTGTGGTCCTCGGGCAGGTAGCCGACGGCCCGCCGTGCGGCGGGCGTGCCCGCGGGGCAGCCGAGGAGTGTCGCCTCACCCGCAGTGGGAGCGACCATGCCCAGCAGGATCTTGACGAGCGTGGTCTTGCCCGCGCCGTTCTGGCCGAGGAGCCCGAATATCTCGCCGCGGTGCACCTCCAGGCACACGCCGTCGAGCGCCTGCACCCGACCGTACCGCTTCCGGAGCCCATTCACCGCCACGACGTCCGCCGCTGCCACCGTCACGCTGCCGACCCTCTGTCTACCTGCCACCAACCTGTCCACCCGCCGTCACGATGAATGCCCCACGCGTGTCACAGGATACGTCTTCAGCACGCGACGCGTGCCCGCCACCACGAAAAGCCGTCGAGCCTCTTTTTCCGGATCACAGCCCACGGAGACCGCACCTGCCGAGGTGCCCCCGTGAAACGTGTCCCGGCACCTTTCTGTGAACACGGCGGGGCGGGATGCGTAGTATTCCCCAGAGACACGACGTCGAGGGTCGATCGCGAAGGTCCAAACGCATGACCATCCTGCCGACCACTCCCGGCATCATTCTGCGGGGAATCGCCTGCGCATCGCTCATCGTGGCGCAGGTCGTTGTGGCGGCGCGCTGTGACGCCTGTGCCGAGTTGTCTGCGGATTTGTTGAAAGCCTGCGGCGGCTGCATCGCGGTCACGGGCGAGGCATCACGGCCGGGTTGTCCGGCGTGCGTCGCGGAGGCTTCCTGCGGCGACCATCCCGCGACTGCCCCGTCCCCCTGCCGCTGCCAGTTGGAGCCGCGGAACGACGTGCCGCTCGTGCCGCCTCAGGCAGTCTCCTTCGACATGGAAGCCGGGCCCGTGCCGACGGCATGGCTCGGCGATGACTTCGATGGCCGGGTCGTTGACACGGCGATCGACGGCCTGATCGACGCCCCGCGGCGACCGGTGCGGATCCTCCTCGGGGTGTGGCGGAACTGAGTCGGCCCATGCCGACCCACGTTTCGTTCTTTCCACACCTTTTCAAACCCTTCCGAGGAGATGATTTCCATGAAGATTGCGTTGTCCCTGGCCGTGCTGAGCGCGGCCCTCATCGGCTCGCCCTTCCTCTGGGCGAGTGCCACGGGCACCTCCGGCGCGTGTGCCGCCGTTGGCTGCTGTGGATGCTGTGAGACCGGCTCGTGCAACTGCGAGGGGCCTTGCCGCTGCGGATGCTGTGTCGGTGACTGCGGCCCCACGTGCTGCTCGTCCTGCGGCGATTGCTGCTCGACGTGAGCCCGGGTCGGTGACGTGAAGGCGGCGCCGGGGGACCATGCGTCTCCCGGCGTCCGCCATCCGTCGCGAGGCGGGCGATTCCTGTGGCGGTATGCTGCCGTGCCGTCTTCAGGAGCGGTGCCACGCATGTCTCGTCCCCTCTGTCTCCCGCCGCCGAGCACGGCGCTCATGGCGGTCGTGACGGTCCTGGCCGGCATTTCCGCGGCCGACCCGCCACGCCCCAACTTCGTCGTCATCCTCGCCGACGACCTCGGCATCGGCGACGTGTCCGCGTATCGGCAGGCCGACGTCCGCACGCCCGGCATCGACCGCCTCGCCGCCGAGGGGATGCGATTCACCTCGATGCGGTCCAACGGCACGGTGTGCTCGCCGGCACGGGCCGCGCTCCTGACGGGACGGTATCCCGACCGCGTCGGTGTCCCGGGCGTCATCCGCACCGATCCCGACAACTCATGGGGCCACTTCGATCCGAGCGTTCCGACGCTCGCCGACGAACTGCGGGAGGCGGGCTACCACACCGCCATCATCGGCAAGTGGCACCTCGGCCTCGTCTCCCCCAACGTGCCCAATGACCGCGGCTTCGACCACTTCCATGGTTTCCTCGGCGACATGATGGAGAGCTACACGACGCACCGGCGGCACGGTGACAACCTGATGCGGCTCGATGGCGACACGATCGACCCGTCCGGCCACGCCACCGACCTGTTCACCGAATGGGCGATCGCGTACCTGCGCGAACGGGCCGCCACCCCGGAGCGGCCGTTCTTCCTCTATCTCGCGTACAACGCCCCGCATTTTCCAATCGAACCTCCCGAGGAATGGGTCGCGAGCGTGCGGACACGCCTGCCCGCGCTCGACGAGCGACGTGCCCGCAGCGTGGCGTTCGTCGAGCACTTCGACCACGGCGTAGGCCGCGTGCTCGACGCGCTCGCCGAGGAGGGCCTCGACCGGACGACCCTCATCGTCTTCACGTCCGACAACGGCGGATCGTTGCCGCACGCACAGAACAACGATCCCTGGCGCGGGGGGAAGCAGGATCACTACGACGGCGGCCTGCGGGTGCCGTTTCTCGTCCGCCTCCCCGGCACGGTGAAACCGGGATCGACGAGCGACCATGTGGGGCTGTCGTTCGACGTCGTGCCGACGTTTCTCGAACTCGCCGGGAGACCGTGCCCGCCGGACATCGACGCCGTCACGCTCCTGCCGGCACTCCGCGGGGAGACCGCCACGAACGACGACCACCGCGAGTTCTACTTCACTCGACGGGAGGGGGGCCCCGCCTACGGCGGCAGGAGTTACGAGGCGCTCGTCCGCGGCCGTTGGAAACTCATGCAGAACCACCCGTACGGACCGCTCGAACTCTACGACCTCACGGCAGATCCATACGAACGGACCGACCTCGCGGCCACCCGCCGGGACGTGGTGAAAGAACTTTCCTTCGCCCTTCAGCGCCACGTGCAGCGTGGCGGCAGCATCCCCTGGCAGCCGCCGCCATCCGAAGATCACGCGCCGCAGTCGCGACCGCAACGGACCTCGCCGGTCAGGGCTTCGCCCCCTTGAAGCCGCCTTCGAGGGTGAACACGAAGGCGTCGCCCGTATTGCGACCGGACTTGACGGTCGCCTTGAGCCCGGACGTCTCCGGGTTCGAGTAGGGTTGGGGCACGACGTACTGCGGCGGCCCGCCCGCGGGCGAGGGAGCCGAGGAATCGGTGGACTTGCCGTAGTCGGGATCGTCCGGCGTCGGCAGCGGCTTGGCACCGGATTGCTCGACCTTCAGGACGGTCACGACGTAGTCGCCGGCCAGCGTGCCGCCCCCCGGCGTCCCGCCGCCCGACGCCGTCAGGTGAAAGACGCCGTCCGTGTCGGTCGTTCCCGCAGCCGGCAGACCGGTCGCGGGCGACACCGGACCGAAGCCCACCGTCGCACCGGAGACGGGCTGACCATCGAGCAGAATGCGGCCCTCCACGAACTGAACGGCCGGACCGGACTGGGTGCAGCCCACAGTGCCGACAAGAGCGGCCGTCACGACGCAGATGCCGATGCCGTTCGACATCCCGACCGCACCGCCACTCGCCACGAAGATCCGTTGCATGACCGTCCTCCTGTGCCGACCGCCGGCTCCGAGGCCGCCGGTTCCGATGCCACTGATCTCGACCCGTCCCGCCCACACACCTCGACCGTGCGAGTCTCACCCG
>CAIWZS010000007.1 GCA_903917235.1 uncultured Planctomycetaceae bacterium
AAGCGGACGCCGGGCGAACGAGCGCGAGACGGTATGGCACGACATGGTGACTGCCCTCGGGAACGTGCCGCGGTGGGATTTCGACCTGCCGGCTCGCCGCATCGCGGCACGAACGAACGCGGCGGTGCACTACGAGGCGGCAGTGTCGAGGCACGCGAGGATGCCCCGCGTCGCCGCCAGCTCGATCTGCCGGGCAGCCGGCTTGCCCGCCGCCGCCTCCGCGAGCGATCGCAGGATCCCGAGTGCGGCATCACGATGCCCGCTCGCCCGCAGCGATTCCGCACAGGCCAACCGCGCATCGGCGATGGCGGCGCCCGTGCTCGAGCAGGGGTCGCCCTGTCCCGCCTGGAGCGCCGCCGCGGCGGCGGACGTGGCGATCGAGCCGAGGGCCAAGGCTGCGGCGGCCGCCGTGGCCGCATCAGCCGTCAGGAGACCTGCGAGCTGCGGCACACTTTCCGTGTCACGGCGGGCGGCGAGCGACGAGACCATGCCGATGCGAAGCGGCCCGGTGAGCGAGGCGACGGCTTCGCGCAGGGCGCCCGCAGCCTCGGCGGCGTCGATCCGCTCGAGTGCGAACCGGGCCATGTGCGAGAGATCGCGGTCGGGGAGGAGCCTGGCCAAAGACGGCACGGACGCCGCCGATCCGACACGGGCGAGCCTCCGGCACGCCTCTTCCTTCGCCCCACGGGATGCTCCGCTGCCGAGCAGCGCGGTGAGCCTCCGCTCGAGGTCGGCCCGCAGGGCTTGATCGCCATGGGCGGCCACGACGGCCGCGTCGAGCGTGGTCAGTGGCTTCGCATCCGCACCCCAGTCCCACGAGGACAGGGCTGTGAAGGCGGCGTCGAGCGTGGCGGCATCGTGGGGCATCGGTTAAGACCTCGGGGCGGACGTGACCCTACTCGGGCGTACACGGGCGGATGACACGTGCATCGAGCACGCGATCCGGTCAGATGATCCACGGCTCGCGGCGGGCGCGATCGAGCAGCCGGTTCGCCTCGGCGTCGTTCAGGAACGCCTGCGTCGGACGATCCCACTCGAGCGACCGTTCGAGGCGGTAGGCGATGCCGATCATGTGGGGAGCGGTCATGGTGTTGACCGCGAGCTCGATGTCGCGGAAGGGCCGCTCCCGGGTCTTCACGCAGGCGAGGAAGTCGCCGTAGATGCTGCCTTCCCCGTCGCGATAGAGCGGCACCGGCTTCGGCTCGCGGGGCCGGCCGTCCCCCGTGATGACGATTGCGTTGCCATGGGCGACCTGTGGGCCCTCCTGGGGCCGCAGGTGGGCGGGCCGGTTGTGATGAAGCTCCTGTCCGCGCGGATACCGCAGCGAGACGTAGGCCGCCGCCGCGCCGTCGGCCGGATGAAACGTCACCTTCACCGGCTGCTCCTCCCGGAGGTCGGCAGCGAAGATCGCGCCTCCGAAGTGATGGGCGCCCCAGTCGGTGAGGCTCCCGCCGGAGTAGTCGATGTAGGACCGCCACGTGTTGCCGCCGGTGCTGTAACTGCCCGAGCAGCGGCCGGGGTTGTAGGGCTGCCAAGGCGCCGGCCCGAGCCACAGATCCCAGTCGATGTCCGCCGGAGCGGCCTCGCCGGCGAGGAGGCATGGCTGCGACGGTCCCCCCACCGAAACATCGACCGACACCACCTCGCCGATCTCGCCGGCCCAGATCGGATCGACGATGCCGCGGTAGTCGCCGAGCACGCGCTGGCTGCCCCCGGAGAACACGCGGCCGTAGCGCCGTGCCGCGGCGATCATCAGCGGCCCCTCGCGCAGCGTCAGCGTTTCGGGCTTCTGGAGATAGACGTCCTTGCCGGAGCGGCACGCGGCGATCGTGATCGGCGCATGCCAATGGTCCGGCGTGGCGACGTGGACCGCGTCGATGTCATCGCGGGCGAGGAGTTCGCGAAAGTCGATGGCCGCGCGGCAGTCACCGTTCCCGTAGCGGGCGTCGACCCGTCCCTTCGCATCGTCCCGCCACTTCTGCCGCACGTCGCACACCGCGACGTACTGCACCTCAGGACGCCCGAGGAATGCGTTTTGGTCGCCGGTGCCCATGTTGCCGATGCCGATTCCGGCCATCACGATCCGGTCGCTCGCCGGCGGCGTCGTGGCATCGCCGAGCGCCTTCGACGTGATCACGTACGGGGCAGAGATGCCCGCGCCGGCGGCAGCGCCACAGCGGCCGAGGAACGATCGGCGTGTCTCCGCCGGTGCCTGCGTGACGTTCATGATTCCGCGCCTCCACGTGTCGCGCCGTCGTCTCGCCCAGAACGCCGGGAATGTAGCCGTGCCCCGAACAACCCGCAAACTTCCGGTCGAATGCGGGCGCAGCCGCTCCGGCGGACACCCCCTCAGCGCCGCGCCGCCGAGACGGCGGCCCGCAGGGCGCCGCGCGGGCGCGACTCGCGGCGTTCCGGCCGGATACGCCCCGAAACGCGCCCGGCGGCCGCTGGCCCAGGCAGCGCCCTGTGCTGCACGCGCACCATGGGCGATCTCTTGGCGGGCGTGAACGCCCGGGAAAACGGGCGGCCGCGTTTGGCACGCCGTATGCTGCACTCCACGAGTCAGGCGGCGAGTCGATCGATGCGATCGGCCACACATGGGACGACCTGGGGCCGGCTCTGGCACGCCAGGCCGGCAGTCACGAAAGGGACCAGCAGATGAAGAAGATCGAAGCGATCATCCGGCACTTCAAGCTCGAGGAGGTGAAGGACGCGCTCAACGCCCAGGGAGTCAAGGGCATGACCGTGACGGAGGTCCGCGGGTTCGGCCGTCAGAAGGGCCACACCGAGACCTACCGCGGCGCGGAATACTCCGTCGACTTCCTGCCGAAGGTCAAGATCGAGGTCGTCGTCAGTGACGACGAGGCGCAGGCCGTCATCAGCAAGATCATGACCACCGCCCGCACCGGTCAGGTCGGCGACGGCAAGATCTTCGTGACGAATCTCGCCGACGTGGTCCGGATCCGCACCGGCGAGACGGCCGCTGCCGCGATCTAAAGATCGGGCGCACGACGTCCCAAGCCGCCGCGTCCTCGACCGGTCGAAAAGCCTCGGCTTCTCGACCGGTCGAGAGTGGCAGGTGGATCGTCGGTGATCATGCGACCCCGCGATCACCCGACTCTGACAGGGTCGCGACCGAAGACGGCGTCAGGCACCCGTCCGCCGGATGGCGCCGGAGGCGCCGACGGCCACGCCTGCCTCGTAGATGACGCGGGCAGGTCCCGATGCGAGCATGACTCCCGGCGTACCAGCCGGATACGTCCTCGCCGAATAGTACTGCCCTTCGATGATGTCCGTCGCGGCCTTCATCGACGACGTAAACCTCTTGGTCTGATTGTTCCAGGTCAGTTTCAGCTCGACCGTGAAGAGAACCCCGCTGCCGCCCGCGTCGCGGACCTGGAATCTGAGCGTCTGCGTACCGCGGCGCGATTCGAGCTCCAGAGGTGGCGTGACATCGTACTCATCGACGGCGGGTTCGACGGGTGTATCTGAGAAATAGATCGCCCGGCCTTCGCGCGTCCCGTCCGCCTTGCGGAGCGTCGCAAGGAATCCGATCTTCAGGTTCGTGATCACGTTGGGCCGCCCTTCCACGTCCGGCCCAAGCCGGAAACTGATCGTGTTCGTAAACTGGCAGGGCCCGTCCGGACAATCACCCGGTCGCGCGAACGGGTCTCGGAAGGTCCTTCCTCCGACATAGGCACCGGCCGTCCACAACCTTGTCACCTGCCGGGGTTCATTCAGCGACATCGCTCGCGTCAAACGGCTGGTGACCGACCCGCTGCGGGCCGCCGCGACACTCCCCACGAGGCCTGACAGCCGACTCGTGTCGACGGTCGCGCCGGGTCGCACAGCCCCCGACCTCGTCGCAGACACCTCCGGAGTGGCGACGAGCGCGGCGGGCTCCGTCTCGGTCTGCGTGACACTCGGTTCGACCGCGGCACCGCACCCGCAATTCGCGGCCATCGCAAAACGCTGCTCGAGTCGCTCGACCACGGCACCGGCACGCGATGCCGTTCGGGTGATCGACCGCCGGGACCGGATGCTCTTGCTCATGTCAAAGTCCTCGTGGAAAGGCAGATGGGTGGCGCGGTGGTTGGGAACGATCCGTCGGCTACGCGGCAGATGCGGCCGAGAAGCCCTGGGTCGTCTTGCGAAAAACCGCCCGCAACCCTTGGATTTACGTCCAACTCCCCCGGATCGCAAGTATTGGGTCGACGCGGGAAACGGGGACGGGGCGAGCCCTCGACTCCCCGGCGGGCACGCACCGAGCCGAAACCGCGGCTGAAAACCCTGAAAAAGGCCCAAAACTCCCGGATCATGGCCTGCGTCGCAGCCGTCGGGGCATACTCGCGGGCGGGCGTCAGGGCCGGCACGACGCGCGCATGGCAGGTCGCGGAGGACGCTCTCCGGATGACGACGCGACGGGGCATCCACGGATCGGCGGGCGGGGTGCGTTGGGCCGTCGCGTCCTGCGCGATCGGCCTGGCGGGCATCGCGCCGGCGGCGACGTTTCGCTTCGGCGACCTGCCGATCACGGTGCCCGACGGGTTCGTCGTCGAGCGGATCGCGGCTCCGCCCCTCGTCGAGCGGCCGGTGACCGTCGCGTTCGACGACGATGGTCGCCTCTACGTCGCCGAATCGAGCGGCTCGAACGCGAAACTGGTCGAGCAGCAGGCCGATCCCCGCCACCGCGTCCTGAGGCTGGAGGACGGCGACGGTGACGGCGTGTACGACCGGCGCACGGAGTTCGCCACGGGCCTGATGATGCTCCAGGGCACGCTCTGGCACCGCGGCTCGCTCTACGTCGCCGCGGCTCCCGAGATCCTCCGACTCACCGACACCGACGGCGATGGCGTGGCCGACGAAAGGATCGTCTGGCACGACGGCAGGACGCTCACCGGCTGCGGCAACGATCTCCACGGGCCGTATCTCGGTCGCGACGGCCGGATCTCGTTCACGAAGGGCGCGTTCGCCGAGCAGACGCACGACCTCGTGGGCCGCCAGGGCTGGAAGACCCGCGCGTCGCACGTGTTCCGGGCCCGGCCAGATCGCACGGATCTGGAGGTCGTGATCACCGGCGGCATGGACAACCCCGTCGAAGTGGCCTTCACGTCGACGGGCGAAGGGCTGCTCTCCGCGACGTTTCTCGAGCACCCGGCCGCCGGTCGACGCGACGGCGTCGTGCACCTGCTCGAGGGGGGCGTCTACGGCAAGGATCACGGCGTGCTCGCCGGCCACGCGCGGACCGGCGACCTGCTGCCCGCGCTCGTGCACCTCGGCGGCGCGGCGGCCTGCGGCCTGCACGTGCACTCGGGGCACGGTCTCGGCCCCGGGTTTCGCGACAACGCATTCGTCTGCGCCTTCAACCTGCGGAGCGTGTCGCGGCACGTCCTCATTCCCGACGGCGGCAGCTACGCGACCCGCGACGAACCGTTTCTCACGGCCGACTCCGCCGACTTCCATCCCACGGACGTCGTCGAGGATGCCGACGGCTCGCTCGTCGTCGTGGACACGGGGGGCTGGTACAAGCTCTGCTGCCCGACGTCGCAACTCGAGAAACCGGCGGTGCTCGGCGCGATCTATCGCGTGCGTCGCGCCGACGGCGCGACGGTGGCGGATCCCCGTGGCCGCACGCTCGACTGGGCGGGCCTCGACGCACATGGCCTCGCGCGGCTCCTGGCCGACAGCCGCCCGGCCGTGGTGGCCCGCGCGGCGGAGGAACTCGCGAGGCGCGGCGACGGCGCGGTGGAGGCGATCGCGACGTGTCTCGCCTCGGGCTCACCGGTCGCCCGGCTGGAAGCCGTCTGGGCGCTTGCGCGCATCGACGGCGAGGGAGCCCGCGCGATCGTGCGGCGCGCCCTCGGCGACGCCGACGCCGCCGTGCGGCACGCGGCGGCACACGTCGCATCGGTCGGCCGGGACCGGGCGGCGGTCCCGCGGCTCGCCGCGCTCCTGCGCGATCCCGACGGTGGCGTCGCACGCGTGGCCGCCGAGGGGCTCGGCCGCATCG
>CAIWZS010000008.1 GCA_903917235.1 uncultured Planctomycetaceae bacterium
GCGGCCGAAGTTGTCGGTCTCCTTGTCGCCGATGCCGTAGAGCCGCCGCACGTGCTCCGGCTCGTCGTCGATCCGCAGCACCTCGGGCGCCGCACGCTGCATGCGGAAGGCGAGCTCGTACGCCTCGATCGCCCCCTCGATGCCGGCATCGGGGCCGCTGCGGTCGAGGTGCCGCCGGTTGAGCCGCCTCAGAAGGTCGAGCTGCTCGCGATCCACCGTGTCGGCACGTCCGTCCGGTGGCAGGAGGTCGGCGATCCGTCCATCGCCCAGACGGCCGTTGGCCCCGACGACGGTGGCCTGATGAATCGCCGGGAGAAACGCCGCACCGTAGTTACGGGGTCCGCCGTGCGCGCTCGCCGGGCTGATGGCGACGTAACTGGGCAGGTCGGCGTTCTCGGTGCCGAGGCCGTAGCTGATCCACGACCCGACGCTCGGCCGCACGAGGCTGTCGCTGCCGGTGTGGATCATCCCGACGGCCTGGCCGTGCGACTGGCCGCGACTGTGCACCGAGCGCACCACGCAGAGGTCATCGGCGACGCCCGCCATGTGCGGCAGGAGGTCACTCACCCAGAGGCCGCTTTCACCCCGCCGGTGGAAGGCCCACGGACTCGCCATGAGCACGGGCTTGGCGTCGATCTGCGACGGCATCCGCCCGTCATACTTCTGGCCGTCGCGCCTCGCGAGCTCCGGCTTGTAGTCGAACGTGTCGACGTGGCTGGGGCCGCCGTGCATGAAGAGGAAGATGACCCGTTTGGCCCGCGGAGTCATGTGCGTCGGCCGCACGGCGAGCGGACCGGCGGACGGCGCGGCGGGATGGGTCGCACCGCGGGCGACGCCATACGCGCCATCGCGGGCGAGGAGGTCGGCGAGCGCGAGCATCCCGAAGCCGCAGGCCGACGACTCGAGCCATCCGCGCCGCGTGCAGCCGGGTTCACGTGCGGGCATCGTCCCTGGGATCATCATCCACCTCATCTCACCTGCGTACCGCCGAACCGCTCCCCGCATCGCGCTAGTCCACGAACCGAAACTCCGTGCTCGCGACGAGCGCCTGCACCGCCCGCGTCCAGCGGCCGACGCCCGCTGCCGACTCGGCGTCGCCGGCCCGATCGGCCCGCACGTAGGCCGTCACCCATGCGGCCTCCTCGGCGTCCGGCTCGCGCTGCACGAGCAGGCGATAGGCGAGCCGCACCCGCGCGTCGTCATCCTGTGCCGTGGACATGATCCGCTCCGCGATCCGCGTGCACCAGGTGATCACCTCGGGGTTGTTGAGCAGCGTCAGTGCCTGCGCCGGCACGTTGGTGGACTCCCGCCGGCCCACGATGAGGTCGGGGTCGGCGAAGTCGAACGTCACGAGCAGCGGATGCACCATCCCACGGATCACCGGAAGGTAGATGCTCCGCCGCGTGGTCGCCTCCACCTTCACGTCTCCCGGCGTCGCCACGTTCTGCGTGACGAGCGTGCCGAAGCCGGCCAGCGGCGCGACCGAAGGCGACGAGTCGAGGATCCCGGCCGCCACGAGCAGCGTGTCGCGAAGCGCCTCGGCCGGCACCCGCTTGCGATGCGCCC
>CAIWZS010000009.1 GCA_903917235.1 uncultured Planctomycetaceae bacterium
GCGGCCGAAGTTGTCGGTCTCCTTGTCGCCGATGCCGTAGAGCCGCCGCACGTGCTCCGGCTCGTCGTCGATCCGCAGCACCTCGGGCGCCGCACGCTGCATGCGGAAGGCGAGCTCGTACGCCTCGATCGCCCCCTCGATCCCGGCGTCGGGACCGCTGCGGTCGAGATGCCGACGATTGAACCTCCTCAGGAGGTCGAGCTGCTCACGATCCACCGTGTCGGCCCGTCCGTCGGGCGGGAGGAGGTCGGGAATCCGGCCATCGCCCAGACGGCCGTTGGCCCCCACGACGGTGGCCTGATGGATCGCCGGGAGAAATGCCGCACCGTAGTTGCGGGGTCCACCGTGCGCGCTTGCCGGGCTGATGGCGACATAACTCGGCAGGTCGGCGTTTTCGGTGCCGAGGCCGTAGCTGATCCACGAACCGACGCTCGGCCGCACGAGGCTGTCGCTGCCGGTGTGAATCATGCCGACGGCCTGGCCGTGCGACTGGCCGCGACTGTGCACCGAGCGCACCACGCAGAGGTCATCGGCGACACCCGCCATGTGCGGCAGAAGGTCACTCACCCAGAGCCCGCTTTCACCCCGTCGGTGGAACGCCCAGGGGCTCGCCATGAGCACGGGCTTCGCGTCGATCTGTGCGGGCATCCGCCCGTCGTAGCTCTGGCCGTCGCGCTTCGTGAGCTCCGGCTTGTAGTCGAACGTGTCGACGTGGCTGGGTCCGCCGTGCATGAACAGGAAGATCACTCGCTTGGCCCGCGGCGGCAGGTGCGTCGGCCTCACGGCGAGCGGACCGGCGGACGGCGCCTCGGGATGGGTCGCCCCACGGGCGACGCCGGACGCACCATCACGGGCGAGGAGGTCGGCGAGCGCGAGCATCCCGAAGCCGCACGACGACGACTCGAGCCATCCGCGCCGCGTGCAGCCGGGCTCACGTGCGGGCATCGTCCCTGGGTTCATCATCCACCTCGTCTCACCTGCGTGCCACCGAACCGCTCCCCGCATCGCGCTAGTCCACGAACCGAAACTCCGTGCTCGCGACGAGCGCCTGCACCGCCCGCGTCCAGCGGTCGCCGCCCGCTGCCGACTCGGCGCCGCCGGCCCGATCGCCCCGCACATAGGCCGTCACCCATGCGGCCTCCTCGGCATCCGGCTCGCGCTGCACGAGCAGGCGATAGGCGAGGCGCACCCGAGCCTCGTCATCCTGCACCGTGGACGTGATCCGCTCCGCGATCCGCGTGCACCAGGCGATCACCTCGGGGTTGTTGAGCAGCGTCAGCGCCTGGGCCGGCACGTTGGTGGACTCCCGCCGGCCCACGATGAGGTCGGGGTCGGCAAAGTCGAACGTGACGAGCAGCGGATGCACCATGCCACGGATCACGGGCAGGTAGACGCTGCGCCGCGTGGTCGCCTCCACCTTCACGTCGCCGGGCGTCGCGACGTTCTGCGTGACGAGCGTGCCGAACGCCGCCAGCGGCGCGACCGACGGCGACGAGTCGAGGATCCCGGCCGCCACGAGCAGCGTGTCGCGAAGCGCCTCGGCCGGCACCCGCTTGCGATGCGCCCGCCAGAGCAGCCGGTTCTCCGGATCGACGAGGAGCGGGTCCACCGCGCCAGCGGCCGCCGGGGCGGGAGACGCCGACGACTGCGCGTAGGCGCGGGTGAGGACGAGCCGCCGCACGAGCCGGCGGATCGACCAGCCGTCGCGCACGAACTCGACGGCGAGCGTGTCGAGCAGCTCCGGGTGCGTCGGACGCTCCCCCTGCATGCCGAAGTTGTCCACCGTGCGGACGAGGCCCTCGCCGAAGAGGTGCATCCACACGCGATTGACGATCACGCGCGCCGCGAGCGGATTGTCGGGGTCGGTGAGCCAACGGGCGAGCTCCAGCCGGCCGCTGCGATCGGCGGGCAGCTGGGCCGGACCCTCCGAGCAGATGCGCAGGAACCCTCGCGGCACCTCGGGCCCGCGGTTGTCCACCTCGCCACGGACGCAGACGAAGGCGTCGCCGATGTGCTTCGCCTCCCGCACCGCCATCGCCATCGGCAGCGGCGGCGGCTTGTCCGCATCGAGCGCCGCGAGCTCCGCCTCGATCCGCTTCACCTCCGCCTCGGCCGCCGCCAGCCGCGCCTGCCGGGCCTTCTCGGCCTCCACCTCGTCGGCAGGGCGATCGACAGCGGCGTCGACCGCCACGTAGGCCACCGCGTCTGCGAGCACGTATCCGTCGGTGCCCGCATTCGCGATCACCACCTTCGTCGCCTCCGGATCGGTGCAGTGGAATTCACCGAGGTCGTGCCAGAACGGTGCGAC
>CAIWZS010000010.1 GCA_903917235.1 uncultured Planctomycetaceae bacterium
GGTGCGCTCGAAGTGCTGCGGGGGCAGCAGCCCCAGCTCGCCGCGACGCTCGTGGGCCGCGACCCCGCCGACGGCTCGCAGTGGCTCCGCGTCATGCTGCGGGCGCGGGAGCGGCAGCCCGCCGACGTGAAGCGGTCGGTGATCGAGCAGGTGCGGGGCGTCGTCGCCGAGGAGGCGCCCGACGGCGAGGTGACCGGATTCTTCGTGCTGCTGGCCCAACTGGTGGAGCGGATTCTCGCCGATCAGTGGTCCACCTTCGCGATCGCCGCCGTGGGGATGCTCGCGCTCCTCACGGCCGCCTTTCGCAGCCCGCTCCTGGCGGTCGTCGCACTCCTCCCCAACGCGCTGCCGATCGTCGTCGTGCTGGGCCTGCTCGGATGGCTCGGCGTGCGTGCGAACATGGGCACGGCGATGATCGCCGCCGTGTCGCTCGGCCTCTCCATCGACAGTTCGATCCATTACATCGCGGCGTTCCTGCGTCGCCGCGGCGACGGGCACGCCTGTGCGGCGGCGCTCGAGACGGCCCACCAGACGGCCGGTCGTGCCATGGTGTTTTCGACGCTGGCCCTCGTCGTCGGCTTCCTCGCGCTCACGACGAGCGGCTTCATCCCGACGGTGTCGTTCGGCTGGCTCTCGTGCCTCGCCCTGCTCGGCGGGCTCGCCGGAAACCTGGTCGTGCTCCCCGTGCTCCTCGCGCTCCTCGCGGGGACGACACCGCCCGTCTGGCCGTGCAGCCCACGTGCGGTACAACACGCCGGTCGGGCGTGAGGGGCCCGTTCCGCCGAGCATCTCGAGAGGTTCAGGAGGGTCGCATGGCCGCGTTCGATGTCCGCAGTGGTGAGAAGACGAGCGTCGTGGCCGATCCGGCAGGCCGCGCGGAGACGACGGCCGCCGACGCGCTGGTCGTCTTCCTCGCCGAGGAGGGCGTCGGCCACGGCGTCGCCGCCGACGTGGATCGTGCCTCCGGCGGCCTCGTCACCCGACTCGCCGCAGCCGGCGAACTGACCGGACGCCGGAACGAATGCGTGCCCCTGTTCGTCCTGCCGGGCGTGCAGGCCGCCCAGGTCCTCTTCTGCGGCGTGGGCAAGGCCGACCGCGTCGATGCGGGCGTGCTCTCCCGCGCGGCCGCGACGGCCGCGCGGCACCTGGCGGGCCGCCCCCGCACCACGGTGGCGTTCGCCGCCGAGCGGTCCTGGCCGGCCGCGCATCTCGAGCAGGCGGTCGCCGGCGCGCTCGTGGGCATGGTGGGGCAGGACCTGCACCGCGCCGAAAAGCGCCGCACCCCGTTCGGCACGACGACGTGGGTCGGTGCCGACGCGGCCGCCGTCGCCACCGGCGCCGCGCTCGGGGCCGGCGTGAACCTCGCCCGTCGTCTGGTGAACATGTCTCCCGACGAGCTGTACCCGGATTCGTTCGCCCAGGAGGCGGCCGCGGTGGCCGCCCGGTCGGGACTCGAGATCGAGGTCTGGGACGAGGAGCGGCTCGCGCGCGAGCGCTGCGCGGCGATCCTCGCGGTCGGCCGCGGCAGCAGCCGTCCCCCACGGCTCGTGCTCCTGCGTCACCGGGGGGGCGGCGGGGCCGCACCCGCGCTCGCGCTCGTCGGCAAGGGGGTGACGTTCGACTCCGGCGGACTCTCGCTCAAGCCCTCCGAGTCGATGCTCACGATGAAGTGCGACATGGCGGGCGGAGCCGCGATGCTCGCCGCGATCGCCACCATCGCGACGCTCAAGATTCCCGTGGACGTCGTGGCGGCGATCGGGCTCGTGGAGAACATGACCGGCCCGGCCGCCTACAAGCTGGGAGACGTCATCACGGCCCGCAGCGGCACCACGATCGAGATCCACAACACCGACGCGGAGGGGAGGGTCGTGCTGGCCGACGTGCTCGACGTCGTGCGGGGCCTCGGCCCCGCGCGGATCGTCGATGCGGCCACGCTCACCGGGGCCTGCATGGTGGCGCTCGGTCACGACGTCGCCGGACTGTTCACGAACGATCAGCGCTGCTGCGATGCGGTCGCGGCGGCGGCCCGTGCCGTGGGAGAGCGGGTCTGGCAGCTGCCGATGGATCCGGAATACGACGAGCAGATCGCGAGCGACGTGGCCGACATCAAGAACGTGGGGGACGGCCGCTGGGGCGGGGCGATCACGGCGGCCAAGTTCCTGGA
>CAIWZS010000011.1 GCA_903917235.1 uncultured Planctomycetaceae bacterium
ACGAGCTTCCCGAAGGCGTGATCCGGTGGGACCCGTGGCAATGCGGCGAGCTCCAGGTGCCCGGGGAGGACGGCATCGCGCAGGGCGGCGCCGCACTGGTGCAGCCGTGCCGCCAGCTCCGGATCGCGGTCGAGACCGACAACGAGCTGTACCAGCGGTTCGCGGGCGGGCCGGATCCGGCCGCGGCGGCCACGGCCTACGTCGCGACGCTCTTCGCGGGCATCGGCCAGATCTACCAGGCCGACCTGCAGATCCTCCCGCATGTCAACTACCTGAGGCTCTGGCCCACTGCCGCCGATCCCTGGACGCAGGCCTCGAGCGGCAACCAGCTCGGGGAACTCCGCACGCACTGGGTCACGACGATGACCGCGCAGCCCCGCGACCTGACCGCGATGCTCTCGACCCGACCGCTCGGCGGCGGCGTCGCGTGGCTCTCGGTCGCGTGCAACCCGGAGTACGGGTACTCGGTGTCGGGCAACCTGGCCGGGTCCTTCCCGTACCCGCTGCAGGACAACAATGGGTCCAACTGGGACATCATGGTGACCGCGCACGAGATCGGCCACAACGTCGGCTCGACGCACACCCACAACTTCTGCCCCACGCCCGCCGACGGATGCGCCCCCTCGGGGTACTTCGGCAGCTGCCAGTCCGCGCAGACCTGCATCTCCAACGGCACGATCATGAGCTACTGCCACCTCTGCAGCGGCGGCATGACCAACATCGTCCTCGACTTCCACCCGCTCTGCGTCGACGCCATCGGCGGCTACATGGCGGGCTCGTGCAACACCGTCGCGGAGGCGACGCCGCCGGTGTCGGTGGGCGATGCCTTCTCCACGCTGCAGGGGACCGTGGCCGTGCTGGACGTGCTTGCCAACGACGCCGCCGTCAACTGCGAGGCGATCGTCCTTGACACGCTCCCCGCGGCGACGAACGGCGGGGGCATCCTCACCAGGCTCGTCGGGGCCGGCCCGGGCGGCCGTGACCTCGTGCAGTACGAGCCTGCGGCGGGATACTCCGGCAGCGACAAATTCGCGTACCGGGTCCGCGAGGCCTCGGGCGCGCTGTCGCCCCCCGCGACCTCCACCGTGCGGGTGGAGGCGCTCCGGCCCGCCGACAACCCGATCGCGGACGTGCCCGGGATCGCGGCCTCCTACTACGAGCTCCTGTCCCCCACCGTGCTGCCAGACTTCGAGCCGCTCGTGCCGTACCTGTCCGGTTCCGTGGCGCAGGTCGCCTTCGACTCGACGGGAGGCAACTTCGCGGGGAGCGGAAGGGCCGACAACGTGGGAGCCGTGTTCTCCGGATGGCTGCGAGTGGACCAGCCCGGGCTGTACACGCTTTACCTCAACAGCGACGACGGTTCACGCCTGCGCATCGGCACCTCCACCGTCGTCAGCAACGACGGCCTCCATGGGATGGTCGAGGCGTCCGGCACGATCGCGCTCGCGGCTGGGCGGCACGCCGTGCGGATCGAGTTCTTCGAGGCCGGGGGCGGTGCGGGCTGCATCGCGTCGATGGCGGGGCCCGGGCTTGCGAAGGCCGTGATCGCGGCGGACCGGCTCACCCGCGGAGGCACCACGAATCGGTCGGACCTCAACGCGGACGGCCGCGTCGACGGCGCCGACCTCGGTGCGCTCCTCGGGGCGTGGGGTGCCGCGGGGCCGATCGGTGACGTCAACGCCGACGGCACAATCGATGGCAGCGACCTGGGCCTGCTCCTCGGCGCGTGGACGGGCTGAGCCTTCCCGGGACCAATAACGACCGGCTCGCGCCGCCCCCGAAACCCCTTGCGGCAGCGGGGAGATTCGCTACACTCTTCGATCTTCATCCCGCACCGCTTGTACGACTGATCCGCCGCAGGCACTTGGAAACCTGCGGACGCCCGAAGGAGGGCCGGCTCGGTCGGAGGTAGGAACCATGGCCAAGAAGGTCACCAAGCAGTTCAAGCTCATGGCTCCGGGCGGAAAGGCCACCCCGGCCCCCCCGCTCGGTCCCGTGCTCGGCGCCAACGGCGTCAACC
>CAIWZS010000012.1 GCA_903917235.1 uncultured Planctomycetaceae bacterium
CCGGCGCCGTCGCTCCGGAGGGTGTGGCAGGCCCCGGCGCGGGGGTGGGCCCGGCCGCGACCGCATGCTGTTCCGGCCCTGACCGCAGCACGTCAGCCCAGGCATCGAACGTCTCGAGCAGCGCATGCGCCCGCCGCTCGCTGTCGGTCACGGAGTGGGGTGCGGTGTCTCCCATCGTCGCTCCCCTCGGGCCGCTCCAGACCGCCGCTCCGAACGCCTCTCCAGGCATCCTACGCGCGCCGCAGGTGTCGCCCAAGACTGCCGCGCACAATCGCCATGGTTCCCCGCGAGCCAGACTCCCGCTCCGGCTGCCGGTCGCTAACGCGTCGCTTCCGGCGACGCGGAGCCCGCGTCAGGCTCCCATCCCCGCAGCCGGACGTGGAGCTGGGCGATCCGGCCCATGAAGTGGCCCATCGCGAAGGGGCCAGCCGCCTGCAGCATGTGGGTGCGGGCGGCCTCGGCGTCACCGCGGGCCTCGGCATGGAGGCCGAGATAGAGATGGGCGTAGCAGCGCTGGTTGCGTCGTGCCGATTCAGGACCCGCATCGGCGGCCGCGAGCACGGTGTCCGCGTCGCCCGTTCCCGCGTAGAGCGCGAGGATCTCGCGCATCGGCACCCGGGGATCGTCACCGACCGGCAGCAGGGCCGCGCGGGCGGCCGCCGCATCCGCGCCGCGGGCGACGCACGCGAAGTGCCACGTGACGTTCTCCACGTCGGCGGGATTCACGGTGCGGTGCACCTCGAACTGCCGGCGCCCGTCGGCAAAGCGGCCCGCGTAGTAGAGGGCGATCCCCCGCTGCCAGAACTGCGGCTCGTCCTCGGGGCGCGCCGCGACCACCTCGTCGAAGAGCCGCGACGACTCCTCGGGCTTGCCCGCGAAGAGCGCGGCGACCGCGTCACGAAACACACGTTCGGGGCCCGCGCTGCCGTCCGCTCCCGACACGGACGATCCCGTCCCGGCCATCATCGACATGATGGACATGATCAAGATCAACATGATCGATCTGGTCAGGTTCACGAGCCCCGCCACGATGCGACGCATGGTCCACGCCTCCCTCGGTCTGGATGCCGAGTGTACCGCGCCGTCCGCTCCCACAGCCGGTCTGGTACGCCCCCGACGTCATCTTTCGAGCCCGGGGCGGTCGAGCCGCAGTGGCGTGACGCGCAGCAAATCATGACAATGGAGACGCGTTTGCGGCGTGGACTCACGATGCACGATCGGCCCGCGGGGGGGGTCGGCCGCGGCGCCTCACCAGGGAAGCATGCCATGGGCGTTCTGCGTCTGCGTGTGACGGTGGTGCTCCTGTTCGCCGGAGCCTGGCCGGTGCAGGGAACGCGCGCGGCCGAGACGGCCCCGCTCGAGCAGGCGCTCGCGCCGCTGTGGGAGTGTGTTTCGGGCCATCACGAGGCGTTCGCCGTCGAGGCGCGTGTCCGCCTCGGTGACCCGGATCAGTTGGATGAGGACGGCCCCGCGATGCATGTGCGGATCGAGCGGTTCGACGCCACCGCCTTCGATCTCGTCCTCGAACATCCGGACTACGCGGCCACCCTGCGGCGTCGTGCCGACGCCACCGCCCTCGCGCTGCCACGGCACGGGGTCGTGCACGTCGGGACGGGTGCCGTGGACCCGTCCGACCAGCTCGCGCCCCTGGGCATCGCCGCGCGGCTGGTCTCGAACGACTCGATCGTCTCCGTCGCGGTGCCGCTCCTCGCGCAGTCCGGGGTGGGACCGCTCGTCAGCCTCGCGCGAACCGCGTTCGATGTCCGACGCCGTGAGGACGGCAGCTGGCGGTGCGGCGACGTGACGCTGCGACGCGCCGACCACCAGGGCGCGATCGACGTGTCGGGCAGCCGTTTCTCGGCGACGATCCGCCTGGTGCCGGTCACGAAGCCCGCCGGAGCCGACGCGTGGCCGGGGCTCGAGCGACACGATCTCCCGCGGGACGAGCTCGAGCGGACGCTCGCGCGGGGCGTGCGCCGCAGCCTCGAAATCCTCGCGCCCGCGGCGTCGCTCGTCACGCCGGATGAGGTCGATCGGACCGTCGATCACGGCACGGTGCGCTGGGTCGGCGGCCACCGCGTCGTCACGCTCTTCGGCACGCCGGAGGAGATCGGGCGGGCCCACGGGCAGCTGCTGCGGGAGGAGGCGTGGCGCTGCCTTGATTCGGTGATGCACGTCGTGGGCACGGTGGAGACGATCCGCGATGGACGCTGGTTTCGCCGGCGCCTCGAGGAGGCGTTGGATCGACTGGCGCCGCACATCCCCGAGCGGCATCAGCGGGAGACGGCGGCGCTCGCCGACGCGATCGGCTGCGACCGCAGGCTCATGGCGACGGTCAACGTGTTTCCCGAACTGTTCCACTGCTCGGGATTCGCCGTCCTCGGGTCGGCCACCGTCGATGGCACGCTCTACCACGGGCGGGTGCTCGACTACATGACCCAGATCGGCCTCCAGGATGCGGCCGCGACGTTCGTCGTGGCGCCGCGCGACACGATCGCGTTCATGAATGTCGGCTACGCCGGTTTCACCGGCAGCGTCAGCGGCATGAACGAGCAGGGCATTTCGCTCGGGGAGATGGGGGGCCGCGGCGAGGGCCACTGGGACGGCGTGCCCATGGCGACGCTCATGCGTCGCGCGCTCGAGGAATGCGGGTCGCTCGGCGAGGTGATGGACCTGTGGCGCACGAGCCCGCGCACCTGCGAGTACTACTACGTCTTCGCCGACGGCAAGGCCCGCAGCGCCGTCGGCGTGGCCGCCACGCCGGACAAGGTGGAGTTCGTGCATCCGGGTGAGGCGCATCCGTTGCTCGGCCCCGGCATCCCCGATGCCGTCGTGCTGTCGGCGGGCGAACGGCTGGAGTGCCTGCGCGGACGCGTCCTCGAGCGGCACGGCCGGATCGACGAGGAGGCCGCGCTGCACCTGATGGATCGGCCGGTGGCGATGGTGTCGAACCTCCACAACGTGCTCTTCGTGCCGGAGAAGCTCCGCGTCCACGTCGCCCATGCCTCCCATGCGCGGCCCGCGGCGGAGGAGCCGGCGGTCGTGTTCGATCTTGCCGCGCTCCTCGCGGTTGTGCCCGGGCGCGCGGCCGACGCGGTGGCGATCCCGTCGCCAGGTGCCACGTTCGCGGCAGCCGATTCCCTCGATCCGCAGGCCGACGCGACGGCCGACGGGCGAGCGTGCCTGGACGGTCTCCTGTGGGAGCCACAACCGTTCGAGGTGGTCATCGAGCAGGCCGCGCCCGATCGTGGCGACGCCGCGGTGCGGTTCCCATCGCCACGACCGGGGGGCGTGGCCGCCAACGACACCGTCGCGCTGGAGTGGTACGCGGCACGGGATGCGGAGGGGGGCGTCGTGCCCGGACCGGCGTGCGTCGTCGTGCACGAGTCGGGCAGCGGCATGCCGTTCGGCCGCATGATCGCGCGGGGCCTTTCCGCCCGTGGCGTGCACGCCTGCATGATCCACCTGCCGTACTACGGCCTGCGCCGGCCCCCGGGGACGAAGCCCGGCCCGGACTCGCTGGTGCGGGCCGTGCCCCAGGCGGTGGCCGATGTGCGGCGTGCCCGCGATGCGGTGGCCGTGCTGCCCGGCGTCGATGCGGCCCGTGTCGGGGTGCAGGGCACGAGCCTGGGCGGATTCGTCACGGCGACCGCGGCCACGCTCGACCGCGGCTTCGCCCGCGTCTTCATCATGCTCGCGGGCGGGGACATCGCCGGGGTGCTCGCGACGGGCCGCCGCGACGCCGAGGCGCTCCGCATGCGGCTGGCCGAGGCGGGCATGGGTGCGGAGCAGGTGCGTTCGGCATTCCATGCCGTGGAGCCTCTGCGGCTTGCCCATCGGCTCCACCCCGACCGCACGTGGCTCTATTCAGCGCGCTACGACGACGTCGTGCCGCCGAGGCATGCGGCCCTCCTCGCGGAGGCGGCCGGACTTTCGGAGGACCACCACGTGCAGCTCCACGCCGACCACTACACCGGGGTCGTCTATCTGCCGCTCGTGCTCGCCCAGATCCGGGGCCACATGACGGCCGACGCGGCGGGCGACTGACGGTGTGCGCCGCTCAGCCGCCGCGCACCTTCATCGGCAGCGAGAAGACCTTGTCGCGGGCGGTGATGACGAGCGTCCTGCGGTCGGGCCCGCCGAACGTGGCGTTGGCGGCCGGCACGGGCAGCGGGATGTCGCCGATGACGGCCCCGTCGGGCGCGTAGACGCGCAGCACCGGTTCCTTCACCGTCGCGTAGAGATTGCCCCGTTCGTCGACGGCGAATCCGTCACAGCCGACGTCGGCGAAGCGGCGCCTCGCCCCGAGCTCGCCCGGTCCCTCGACCGGATAGGCCCACGTCACGTCGCCGTCGCGATCGGTGATGTACAGCGTGGCCCGATCGGGCGAGTGGATGATGCCATTCGGCCGCCGGAATCCGTCCGCGACCCGCTTCACCTGCGATCGATCCGGCGAGATCCAGTAGACGGCCTCGCAGTCCTGCTCCACCTCCTCGGGCTTGCGTCCGTAGCCCGGGTCGGTGAACCAGACGCCTCCGTCCGCATCGACGACGAGATCGTTCGGGGCGTTGAATCGCTTGCCCTCGAAGCGCTCGGCGATCACCCGGACCGCCCGGGATGCCGGATCGATCGCCACCACGCGACGCGACTCACCCATCTGACACGCGTAGAGGATGCCATCGGGACCGAAGAACAGGCCGTTGGTGCTCCCGGAGTCGTCGAGCCAGGTTTCGACCCCACCGGAACCGGTGCCGAGCCGCCAGACGTGGATCTTCTTCCGGGGAATGTCGCTGAAGAACACGTCGCCGCGCGCGTCGGAGGCCGGACCCTCGGTGAACGTGAACCCACCGGCCACTTCACGGACGGTGGGCGGCCCGTCGATCAGGTCGTCGAGGCCCGCCGCGCCGGCACCGCTCACGAACCCGCACAGGGCGACGAGGGGAGCCGCGAGGAGTCGTCGAAGCCACGCCTGGCAGCGAGGGGCATGGACGCACGGAGCGACGGCGGTGGACATGGGTGGGTTCCGGGGTTGGTGACGATGGCACGAACGTGAAGGGGGACGCAGGCCCGCGTCGATTCCGCGTCCACCCGGCGTGGGGTACAATCGTAGCCGGGCGAGCGTTCGTTTTCGCACCGTGTCGCAGCCTCCCGCCGCCTCGTGCCCGATGCATCAACGATCCTTCACCATCGTGCCGGCACGCGGCGGATGGGCCGGCCTGCTCGGGATGTGCCTCGCCACGTGCTTCGCAGTCGGTTCGCCGGCCGTCGGGAGGGCGGTGCCGGTCTCCAACGCCGACCGTGAAATCATTCTCGACCGGCCGGTCGCCCTCTGGCGTTTCGAGGAGGAGGCAGGGTCGAAACAGGTGGTTGCCGACTCGGTGCCATCCGACACGGCTGCGGATACGGACGAGCCGACGGTCGTCCCCCGTCGGACCGACGTCATCGGCACCGCGATGCTCGGAGAACCGGGCCCGCGTCCGCCGCGGTATCCGACCGCCGATGCCGCGAACGGGGCGGCCCTCCTCGGGGACGGCAGGGGGTTTTTTCGACTCGCGGACACCCCCGACCTGCGTTTCGGCGCCGGTGACTCGATCACGCTCGAGGCGTGGGTGCACCCGTTCGCGGTCAGCGACGGGCAGCAGGCCGTGATCGTGGGAAAGGGACGGACCGGCCGGCCCGAGGTGGCGAAGGACAACCAGAATTGGGCCCTGCGGCTGACCGGTGTCCGCGGTGCCGCCGCCGTGAGTTTTCTGTTTCGCACCGCGGCCGACCCGGCGCCGGAGGCCGCCCCGACGACGTCGGACGGCACCGAGGCTCGTCCGGCCGGGGCGTTTCACCGCTGGACCAGCACCGACGTGTTCGAGCCCGACTCCGGCTGGCATCACGTCGCGGTGACCTACACGTTCGGCAGCCCTGATTCGATCCGTGGCTTCATCGACGGCCGGCCGGTGGCGGGAGCCTGGGACCTCGGCGGCGCCACCTCGAGGCCACCGGTCATGGACGAGGACGAGGTCTGGATCGGCTCGTCGCTGGGGGGCGCGGCGGCCAGCACCTTTCCCGGACTCCTCGACAGCGTCGCCGTGCATCGTCGCGTGCTGTCTCCCGAGCGGATCGCCGCGCGATGGCATGTCGACGACCGGATCTCCGCGGTGCCGGACGTGGCGCTCGCGCCCGTGCCCGAGGACGCCGTGCTCTTCGAGGTGATCGAAGGGGTCCCCGACGGCACGGGCTGGTCGTACGCGCCGCGTGAGCCCACCGAACGATTCAGCCGTGAGTTTTTCGCCATGACGGCCCTGCCCATGCGGTTCGACGGGGCCGGCGTGCGAGCCGACCGCACGAATCCATTCGTGGTGCGGGTGCGGAGCCTCGTGCACCTTCCCGAGGGACGGCAGCGCATCACCGTGCGGACCCGCGGGGCGGCCCGCATCTTTCTCGACGACGAGAAGGTGGCCGAACTGAAGGCTCCGGGACAGCGGACCGACGGCCACGAAAAGATGTTCCAGCCCGACCGCACGGGCCCGAACGGCATGCGGATCGTGCAGCCGGGCGATCAGCAGGCCGTCGTCGATGTCGATGGTGACGGTGGGCGCCACACGCTCCACGTGGAGGTGCGCGTCGGTGGCCGGGGCCGCCGCCCGGAAACCGGCGAGTTCTCGGCGAGCATCGGACCGCCGGATGGGGTGCCGACGGTGGTGCAGGCCATGGGACAGGGCTCGACGGGTGACCGCATGCCGCTCAGCGACGAGGGCTGGGGACGGCTCGTCGCCCGGCTCGACGCGGAGCGCGAGGCCGTCGACACGGCAGCACGGCGCGCGGCAGCCGCCGGCCAGGACGAATACTGGCGCCGAAGGCATGCCGCCGCCAGGGAGTTCGTGCTCGCCTCGCCGGGTCCGATCCTTCCCGAGGTGCCGGGGTCCCATGCGGCATACGCGGCCGCCGTCCACAACGAGGTCGATCGGTTCGTCAACGCCCGGCTCATCGAGCAGGGGGTCGCGCCGGCCGCGCTCATCGACGATGCCGCCTTCGCTCGTCGGCTCTCGCTCGACGTCCGGGGAATCGTGCCGGAGGCCGCCGAGGTCGAGGCGTTCATCGCGGATCGACGGCCCGACCGCCGTGCTCGGCTGGTCGATACCTGGCTCGCCGATCCACGGTGGGCCGATCACTGGGTGGGGTATTGGCAGGACGTGCTCGCGGAGAATCCCAACCTCGTCAATCCCACGCTCAACAACACCGGCCCGTTCCGCTTCTGGATTCACGACTCGTTCGCGGATCGCAAGCCGATCGACCGGATGGTGACCGAACTCGTGATGATGGAGGGGAGCACCCACTTCGGCGGCCCGGCTGGCTTCGCGCTGGCCACCGAGAACGACGCCCCGTTCGCGGCGAAGGCGCACGTCCTCGCCCGGGCGTTCCTCGGCATGGAGATGAACTGCGCCCGCTGCCACGACGCCCCGAATCATCCGTTCCTCCAGCAGGATCTCTTCGGTCTCGCCGCCATGCTCAAGCGCGGCCCGCAGCGGGTGCCGGCCACGAGCAGCGTGCCCGGCGACCCGGCACGCCTCGCGAGTCTCGCGATCTCGATCACGCTGCAGCCCGGCACCGACGTCGCGCCGGCGTGGCCGTTCGACGATCTCGTGGGGCGGGAGGCGGTGCGGGGCGAGATCCGGAAGCCGGACGACACCCGGGAGGAGCTCGCGGCGCTGATCACGTCCCCGGCGAACCGACGGTTCGCGCGGGTGGTCGTCAATCGGCTCTGGGAGCGGCTCATGGGCCGTGGGCTGGTGGCCAACGCCGACGACTGGAGCGGGGGAGACCCGAACGACGCCGCCCTGCTCGACTGGCTCGCCCGCGACCTCGTGCTGCACGACCATGCGCTCGAGCACGTCGCGCGTGTGATCCTGATGTCGCACACGTACGGTCGTTCGTCCGCCGCGCCGCCAGAGGCGTTCGCGGGGCGGCTCCCGCGACGGATGTCGGCCGAGCAGATCGTCGATTCCCTGGCAATCGCCAGCGGCAAGCCGTTCGATACCGAGCCGATGAACATCGACATCGACACGAGCCGTCAGACCGACAAATCGCTCAATCTCGGCCAGCCGACGCGGGCGTGGCAGTTCACCGCCCTCGGCAACGAGCGGGATCGCCCGAGCCTCTCGCTGCCGTTCGCCCAGCACTACGTGACCCTGATGGAGGCGTTCGGCTGGCGGGGTGAGCGACAGGCTCCCGTGACGCACCGGGATGAGGAACCGACGGCCCTGCAGCCCGCGGTGCTCGCCAACGGGGTCGTCGTGAAGCGGGCGGCGCAGTTGTCCGACGGCAGTGCGTTCACGCATCTGGCGCTGCGGGACCTCCCGCTCGACGGCTTCATCGACGGGGTCTTCCGCAGGATCCTCTCCCGCGGGCCGACCGACGCGGAGCGGGGCCTCGCGCGCGGCCTGCTCGAGGCGGGCTACGACCGTCGCCGGAGCGCCGTCGATCGCGCCCCTGTCGTACCCCCCGAGGAGCGTCCGCTCGGCGTGACGTGGTCGAATCACCTTTCCGAGGAGGCCAACATCGCGAAGCAGCGGCTCGCGGAGATCGCCGCGCGGGGCGATCCACCGACTCGGGCGCTCGATCCGGCGTGGCGCGAGCGCGCGGAGGACTTCGTCTGGGCCCTGTTCAACATGCCCGAGTTCGTGTTCGTGCCGTGACGCCCGGGAACGTCGCGGGCCGGTTCGGTGGATCGTGGACAAACGTGATGGGCAGCCCGCAGACCGGAATGTGAGGCCGAGGAGCATCGCAGGATGTCGTCACCCCAGTCGTTCGGCCCGCTCACCCGCCGTGGCTTCCTGGCGGGCACCACGTCGGCGGCCCTCGCCTCCCGCGCGCTCGCGACGAGCGTCGCCCCACGGGGCAGGGCGGAGCACTGCATCTTCATCTGGCTCGGGGGCGGCGCCTGCCAGATCGACACCTGGGACCCGAAGGCGAAGGGGGACGCGAAGGCGAAGAAGCCCGGCAGCTACTACGACTCGATTCCCACGGCGATCGCGGATGTGCGAGTCTGCGAGCACCTGGCGCGGTGCGCCCCGCTCCTCGACCGCTTCGTCGTCCTGCGAACGATCCATCACGAGGTCATCGACGAGCATGCGCGCGCCACCAACCAGGTGCACACCGGCCGGCCGACCGCCGGCACGATCGTGTACCCGTCGATCGGCTCGGCCGTGCTCGCGACGAAGGGCCCCCAGAACGACCGGGTGCCCGGATACATGCTCATCGGATTTCCCAACGTGACACGGGGGCCCGGATTTCTCGGGGCGCGGGCGGGCTACGTCTATCTCACCGATACCCGCGTCGGTCCCGCGGGGTTCGCCCGGCAGCCCGAGATCACCGACGACCGACAGCGCCGGCGGGAGGCGCTCCTCGACGCCATGCGCCGCGGATACCGCGGCGACGCGGGCATGCCGGAGGTGGTGGCCGAATACGACACGGCCGCACGGCAGGCCTTCGCGATGGCGGGACCGGAGTTCATGAGGCTCTTCGACCTCGACGCCGAGGCGGCGACGCTCCGCGACGGCTACGGTGGCGAGTTCGGCCAGCGGCTGCTCCTCGCGAGGCGTCTCGTCGAGGGGGGCGTGCGGTTCATCGAGGTGTCGCACAACCTCGGCTTCGTCAACGGCACCGGCTGGGACACGCACAACGAGGGCCAGCTCAAGCAGCACCTGCTCATCGACGAGCTCGACAAGGGACTGGCGGCGCTCGTCCGGGACCTCGAGGCCCGGGGGCTGCTTGACCGCACGCTCATCGCCCTCGGCACCGAATTCGGCCGTCCGGCAGGATTCGACGGTGGCGGCGGGCGGGGCCACCACTCGAAGTGCTTCTCACTCGTGCTCGCCGGCGGGGGGCTGCGGACGGGGCAGGCGATCGGCACGACCGACGACCTGGGCATGGCGGTCGTCTCGGACCCGGTCTCCATCCCCGACTACCACGCGACGATCCACGCGGCGCTCGGCACCGATCCCGCCCTCGAGCTTCACGCCGGCGATCGCCCCGTGCCGCTCACGGATGGAGGCGTGCCGATCGCGCGGCTGTTCGCGTAGGCCTCGCCCGAGCGGCGGAGCCTCCGCGGGGCACGCACCCTGCACCCGCCGTGTCGCGTGTCAGTCGCGCCGGTGGATACAGATGAGGCACATGTCGTCACTCTGCACCTGCCCGGCGGTGTGCCGTTCGACGTCGGCGAGGATGCGTCGGCCGATGTCCTCGGCGGCCGATCCGGTCGCACCGGCGAGCACCTCGGTGATCCTCGCGATGCCGTAGAGGCGGCCGTCCACGTCCATCGCCTCGCTGATGCCGTCGGTGTAGAGCACGAGCGTGTCGCCGCGCTCGATCGCGAACTCGCACGCCTCGTACTGGTGTCCCGGCACGACGCCGAGCGGCAGTCCGCCGGTCTCCTCGCCGAGGAGCCGCACCTCGCCGGTCGCGCGCCGCAGGGCCAGCGGCAGGTGACCCGCGTTGACGAGCGTGGCCCGCTGCCGGCCCGGGTCGATCACGCAGACCATCGTCGTCGCGAAGCGCTCGTCCCAGCCCTGCCGGCAGAAGCCGTCGTTGATCCGGGTGACGGCGGCCGCGACGTCCGCCTCGGTCGCCAGCGCGAGCGCGACCTTGCTCGACAGCGTGGCCATGACGAGGGCCGCCGACACGCCTTTGCCGGAGACGTCGGAGAGCACCACGACGACGCGTCCGTCCGGAAGATCGACGTAGTCGTAGTAGTCGCCGCCGACCTGCTGGGCCGGCGAGTAGAAATCGAAGACGTCGTAGCCCTCCATCGCGGGCGGCTGCTTGGGCAGGAGGCCCTGCTGCACCTGGCGGGCGAGGTCGAGGTCGCGCTTCAGGGTCTCCCGCTTGACGTGGTCCTCGTGTGCGACCGCCTGTTCGAAGGCGCGGGCGGCGAGCCCCGCCAGCGACGCGAGCACGTCGAGATCGTTCGGTAGAAAGCCGCTCTTGAGCTCGCGCGAGTCGACCTGGAGCACGCCGAGCACGTCGCCGTCGGCGTGGCCGATCGGCGCGCACATCACCGAGCGGATCTGGCAGTTGAGGATGCTCTCGTTCATGTTCAGACGGGAGTCGCCGACGGCGTCGTTCGAGAGGATCGCCTGCCTCTCGCGCACGACCTTGTCGATGAGCGACCGACTCAGCATGAGCGGCCCCGGCTCGGGCTCGGAACGCAGCTTGCGGCCCCGCAGCACCGGCTTGCCCGTCTCCCGGTCGATGAGCAGCACGAAGGCCCGCTCGGCGCCGGGAAAGATCGCGAACAATCCTTCGAGGAGCCGCGGCGGCACGTCGTCCGGGTCGAGCGCCGCGCCGATCGCCTGGCTGAGTTCGCGCACCGCGCGGAGTTTGGCCGCCGCGTTGGGGTCGGAGGACGGGGACGACTGGATGCCCGTGAGGGCGACCTGGGAAACGACGTAGGGGCCCTGATCCTGGTCGAGGTCGACGAACATCGTCGCCTCGAAGTCGTTCGCTCCTCCCGCCGGCTCGACGAAGACCAGCAACCGCCCACCGACCGACAGTTCGTCGCCGACGGCGAGGCGGTGCCGACCGGAGAGAGGGCGGCCGTTCACGAGCGTGCCGTTCCGCGACCCCAGATCCTCGACCGACGCGACCGGGCCCGTCGGAGAGTCCTCGAGGAGCACCGCGGCGTGCTGCCGGCTCACCGCCGACTCCGAGATCATGACGTCACACGACGGGTGACGACCGATGATCGTGCGCTCCTTCACGAGCGGGAATTGCTCTCCGGCACCGGGGCCGCCCTTCAGCTTGAGAAAATACTCGGCCACGTCAGCCGCCGCCCGTCAGGAGTTTCGAACCGCGCCCGCACCCGGCCGAAGCATTCCGCACCGGCCGGCGGATCGAGCGGGCGATAGTGTAGCGGCGCGGAGAAACCCTCCGTCCCCTTTTTTGACGTCGTCCATGGGAGAATCGCGGGGTTTTCCGGGGGCGTGCCGAGTCGTATCGTGCGGCGGCCGACCGATGCGTAGGCTGCACGGGCGGGAACGGCACGGGGCCGTTCTCCCGCCGCCGTGCGCGGCGGCGACACGACTCCCGCAGGATGCCCCCGCTCATGGCCTCGGTCGATTCGCTTCCGCTGCTCGACGCCCCGTATCACCTGACCGACGACCAGTGCCGACGGTTCCGCGAGGACGGCTTCATCCGGCTGCCGGGCGTCTTCGACGACGAGACGCTCGCCCACTTCGAGCGCGAGATCACGGCGCTCACGCTCGCGCACGACCCGAACCGGGGTGTCCCCCTGGCGGACCGCGACACCTACGGCAAGGCCTTCATCCAGGTCGGCAACCTGTGGAGCCGCGGCGCCGAGGCCCGGCGGCTGACCTTCTCGCGCCGGCTGGCGCGGATCGCGACCCACCTTCTGGGCACGCGCGGCGTGCGGCTCTGGCACGATCAGGCGCTCTACAAGGAGCCGTCGGGCGGATTCACGCCCTGGCATGCGGATCAGCAGTACTGGCCGATGGCGAGTGGACTCTGCGTGACGGCCTGGATTCCCCTCCATGCCGTCCCGCTCGAGCAGGGGCCGCTGTCATTCGGCCGCGGCAGCCACCTGAAGCGGATCGGCCGTGACCTCGAGATTTCCGACGAGTCGGAGCGGATCATCCGCGAGGCGATCGCGAGCGAGGGCATCGTGGAGGTGACCGAGCCCTTCGCGGCCGGCGACGTTTCGTTCCATCTCGGCTGGACGCTCCACCGGGCGGGGCCCAACGTCACCACCGAGCCGCGCAAGGTGCACACCGTGATCTTCATGGACGTCGACATGCGACTCGCGTCCCCGCGCAATCGCAACCAGGACAACGACTGGCACACCTGGACCCCTTCGACGCAGGTCGGTGAGGTCATGGATGACCCGCTCAACCCGGTGCTCCACGAGGAGGGTGCCCCGGCCGATCCCACGCCCGCCACGGCCTGAGTCGGCAGCCCATCCCTTCCCTCCCGAGCCGCTCCCCGCCCGCGCGGACACGCATGCGATTCACGTCGAGCATCGGCCTGTCGCTCTCCGGGGGAGGGTTCCGGGCCACGCTCCACCACCTCGGACTCATCCGGTACCTGCGCGACGCGGGCGTGCTCGCCCACGTCAAGGACATCGCCGCCGTCTCGGGCGGCAGCATTCTCGCGGCACACCTCGTCCTCAATTGGGACCGCTACTCGGGTGACGAAGCGGCCTTCGCGGAGGCGGCAGGCGAGATCATCCGGTTCGTGCAGTTCGACGTGCGCAATCGCATCGTGCGTCGGCTGCCGCTGCTCTTTCCCGCGCGTCTCGCCGCCCAGATCGTGGGAAGCGAGGCACGGTCGCTCTCCCCGAACGCGCTGCTCGAACGCTACTACCGGGAGTTCCTCTACGGCGATCGTCGTCTCTTCGAACTGCCCGCACGACCCGGTCTGCACATCCTCAGCACGAACGTCAGTGACGGCACGCTCGCCACGTTCAACCGACTCGGGCTGCACATCCTGCGGCGGGGACACCACGCCGACGACGACGATCCCTTCGAGCACGTGGCGGGGAGCATGACCACGATCGCCAAGGCGGTCGGGGCCTCGTCCGCGTTCCCGGGCTTCTTCCCGCCGTTGCACGTGACGGCAGCCGATCTGGGCGTCGAGGACGGAACGTTTCCCGGCGAGTCGTTCACCGACGGCGGCGTCTATGACAACCTCGGCACACGGGTCTTTTCGTGGCTGCAGCAGGTGCGCGACGAGGAGTACGACCGCGTGCTGGTCAGCGACGCGGGGAAGCCGTTCCGCATCCTCAGCCGCGGGTCGCTCGGCTTCGTCGCCCAGTCGATCCGCGCGACGGACATCCTCTGGGATCGGGTCTGGCAGCTCGAGCGGGAGAACTTCGGCGACCAGAACGGCTTCTTCTTCGCCGCGATCACGCGGATCGTGGACCGGGCCGAGGACCCGCACGCGCTCCACCCCGTCGTGCAGGCGCAGGTCGCCTCGCTGCGCACCGACCTCGATCGCTTCAGCGACCTCGAGATCGCGGCGCTGGTCCGGCACGGATACGAGGTTGCCCGGGCCACGCACCGCGAGATCGCCGATCGCAGCGACACGCCGGTGCACGAGGGCCCGGCCTGGGACCCGCTGCCGGGACGCCATGCGCTCGAGGCTGCCGCCGCGGACGGGGTCGTCGCCCACGCCGGCACCGCCCGCACCGCCGCCACGGCGCCGGTCGCCAGCCTTGCAGCGACCCTCCACGGCGGCAGCCGGCGCCGTGTCTGGACCACGCTCTTCGACCCGCAGGACTGGCCGTCGTGGATCTACGCCCTGATCGGGCTGGTGCTCTTCGTCTGGTTGCCGATGCGCATCTGGCAGGTGCACAGCCGGGCGGTGCTGCTGACGAGCGTCATCGACTCGATCGCCGCCGGCGACCCCGACATCCGGCTCGTGCTCGACCTCGTCGAGGGCGACCCGTCAGCGGCGTGGCGGTCGCTCGAGATCACGAACGCCACGGAGGCCGCACCGCCGCAGGACTTCACGGGAATCGAGGTGCTGTCGTTCAGCCGCATCGTGGACCTCCGCCGGGCCGAGTCCCGGGGGGACGGACGGACGCGGCTGCGCGACCGTGTGGTGCTGCGCTTCGACGACACGGCGGAGTCCCGCCGGCACGTCGTCTTCCGCTCGTTGCTGCCGCCGGCCGACATCTCCTTCCGCTGTCCACCCGACCAGCCTCCCGTCGTGGTGCGGCGCGTGCGTGCGCAGGTGGGGCCCGCCCCGAGCGCGGCGTCGGAGGCGGCGGCGGCGACCGAGCACCTCGAGTTTCACTGCGACCTCACCGGCGTGCCGGTCGGGGAGCCCGTCACGCTGGAAGTGGCGGCGACGCTTCACGCGGAGATTCTCGAGCGGGGACGCATGACGATCGACCTGCTCGCTCCCGCCGACCTCATGACGGTCTGGCTCCTGTTTCCCGAGAACCGGCGGTACCAGAGCTACCGGCTCCTGCGGTATCCCGAGCACGCGGAGGACGAGGCCGTGCCCATGACGCCGCGCTACACGATCGATCATCCGGCGGGCGAACTGATCGGCTTCTCGGTCGTCGACCCGCGTCAGGGGATGGTGTACGAGAGCCGGTGGACGCTCCGCGGGGCACGGCGCTGAGGCGGCGGCGAGCGAGGGCGGAGCATCCCGGCCCCGGTCCGTCGATCCGGGGCGTCGATCCGGGGCGTGGCTGCCCGGCTCGACGTGCCGTTATGATGCTCGGCACCTCCGGAGCCATCGACCATGACGATGTGTCCGCCTCGCGTCCCGGCCCTGTCTCGCCCGCTCTTGATCGCATGCCTCGTGTGCTGGTCGCTGCTGACCATGACATCATCGGCCGCGGACCCCGGGCTCTACGAAATGCGGGTCTACGACGCTCCGGAGGGGAAGCTCGACGCACTGCATGCTCGTTTCCGCGAGCACACCATGAAACTCTTCGCGAAGCACGGCATGACGAACGTCGGCTACTTCGTGCCCGCGGGGGACAATCCGGAACGGCGGCTCATCTATTTTCTCGCCTATCCGGACCGGGCCGCCCGCGACGCCTCGTGGCAGGCTTTTCTGGCCGATCCCGACTGGAAGTCCGCCCACGCCGCGTCGGAGAGGGACGGGCCGCTCGTGAAGAAGATCGTCACGCGCTTCCTCATGCCGACCGATTATTCCCCGACGCCACAGGTCGCGGCCGTCGGGGATCGCGTCTTCGAACTTCGCACCTACACGGCCACGGCCGGCAACCTGACGGCGCTCGACGGCCGCTTTCGGGACCACACCATGTCCCTCTTCAAGAAGCACGGCATGACCAATCTCGTCTACTGGCATGCCGCGGCGGGAAGCCCGGACGCGGACCGGATGCTCATCTACCTCCTCGCCCACCCGAGCCGTGAGGCGGCCCGCGCGTCGTTCGACGCCTTTCGGCAGGATCCGGAGTGGGTGAAAGCGAGGAAAGCGTCGGAGGAGCGGGCCGGCGGCTCGCTCACGGAGGCGAAGGATGGCGTGCGTTCCGACTTTCTCGTGCCCACCGACTACTCGCCCTGGAAGTGATCCCGGCGCGCGGCATGCCCGTCGCGCGGTTCCCCCTCGACCTGGAGACCCTGCGATGGCAGCAACCACGCCCGTGGAGGGCGAGATTCTCGACCTCACGCGGCAGATTCTCTCCGCCGTCGCAGCGGGTGACTGGGCGGCCTACCGTCGGCTCGTGGTGGACGACCTGACCTGTTTCGAGCCCGAGGCCCGGGGGCAGCTCGTCGAGGGACTGCCGTTCCACGAGTTCTACTTCAAGCTGCCGGCCGATCCTGCCCGTTCACCGCGCCCCGTGACGACCACGATCGCCTCACCCGTCGTGAAGCTGCTTTCCGACACCGTGGCGCTCGTCGCGTACGTCCGCCTGACGCAGACGCTCGACGATGCCGGCCGCCCCGTCACCAAGCCGTGCGAGGAGACGCGGATCTGGCGGAAGACGGGCGGCCATTGGAAACATGTCCACTTTCACAGGAGCCTGCCGACGTGAGGCCGACGTGCGAGGACGGGTGGCCGCGTGCCGCCCGATTCCCGTCGATTCGTCAGGCGGTCCGTTCAGGGAGTCAGTCGTGATGCGCGTGCTGCAGTCGGCGGGGAGTTTTCACGGGGCATGGAGCGTCATGACGACGATCGCGACGGCCGGTGTCCTCGGCCTGGGGATCGTGGCGCTACGGCCATTCGTCGGCTCGGCGCAGGAACGCGTTGCTGAGTCCTCCGTGCCTTTCGCGCCGCCCGGCACGGCCTTTTCGTTCGAGGTCATCGAGAGTCATGATGCCGAGTATCTCGGCGACACGCCTGCGCATCTCGGCAGGAACGGCGGTCTCACCGTGCGGCCGCACGTCGCGCTCGGCGACGCGGTCTATCGCACCGACAACGGGACCCATACCCGGGTGGGCAGATTGACGCATGTCGTGTGGAGTCGCGTGACGGGCAGCCTCGAACTCGAGTTCGACCCCGAGCCGCTCCAGCGTGTCGCCGTCGGCGACGAGGTGTGGATCGATCTCAATCCGTCACGCGAGCCCTGACGGTAGGGACAGGGGCCCATGTCCCGCACCGGGGAGGATTTCGGTGGCAGGAAGACCATGCGTGCACCGGCCGGGATGGCGCGCCGCCCTCGGTGCGAAGCCGCTCGCCCTCGTCGTGCTCGTGATCCTCGTCTGCCCGAGCATGCGGTCGATCGTGGAGGCCGCCGACGAGCCGCGCCCGAACGTGCTGTTCATCATGGCCGACGACCTCCGGCCGGAGATGGCGTCGTACGGCTCCGTGGCACGAACACCGCATCTCAGTCGGCTGGCGGAGCGGTCCGTGCAGTTCGATCGTGCCTACTGCCAGCAGGCTGTCTGCAACCCGTCGCGGTCGTCACTGCTCACCGGCCTGCGGCCGGATACGCTCCGCGTCTGGAACAACAGCACCCATTTTCGCGAGCCGAACCCCGACGTGCCGACGCTGCCCGGATGGTTCAGGGGGCAGGGTTACACGACCCGCTGCGTCGGCAAGATCTTCCACAACTGGCACACGCAGCTGCGGGGTGACCGTGGCTCGTGGAGTGCCGACGAGTTTCTGCACTACGCCAACCACGGTGATGACCGGCCGCTCGTGTCGGGCGTGCTTCCGCCCAATGCCGCCGAGACGATCGACGGGTTCGGCTACGCCCAGGCAGGAATCTGCGAGTGCCGCGACGTGCCGGACGACGCCTACTACGACGGTCGCGTCGCGGCCGAGGCGATCCGGGTGCTCGACGAGGTGAAGGACCGTCCGTTCTTCCTCGCGGTCGGCTTCTGGAAGCCCCATGCGCCGTTCAACGCGCCCCGTCGCTATTGGGATCTGTACGACCGCGGGGCGCTGCCACCGCCCGACGGTCGTCGTCCCGCGCGAGCGCCCGACATCGCGTTCCACGAGAGCACCGAGGTGCTCGGTCCGGCTCGGAACCAGCGGCAGCCTTCCCCGGCGCAGGTCGCCGAGATGCGCCACGGGTATTTCGCCAACGTGAGCTACCTCGATGCCCAGGTCGGACGCCTCCTCGACGCCCTCGGCCGCAGCGGCGTGGCCGAGCGGACGATCGTGGTCTTCCTCAGCGACCATGGCTATCACATCGGGGAGCACGCGCTCTGGGGCAAGACGACGAATTTCGAGCTCGACGCGCGGGTGCCCCTGCTCGTGCACGTGCCCGGGGTGTCGCGGAACGGCGCCCGCACGGCGGCCCTCGCGGAGCTCGTCGACCTCTTTCCCACACTCGTGGACGCGTGCGGCCTCGATCGACCACCGCACCTGGAGGGGGCGAGCCTCGTGCCGGTGCTTCGCGATCCGTCGAAGACCGTCAAGATGGCCGCGTTCACGCAGCATCCACGGCCGGCCTACTACGATCGCACGCCCACGAAGCGGCCGGAGGCGATGGGCGTGAGCGTGCGGACCCCCGAGGCCCGGTACACGGAGTGGCGGGACTGGACGACGGGCGCCGTCGTCGGGCGGGAGCTCTACAGCGACGCGGACGAGCCTGCGGAGACCGTGAACATCGTCGAGCAGGCCGAGGCACGGGCGCTCACGGAGGCGTGTGTGCGCGTGCTGCGCACGCAGTTTCCCGAGGAGGCGACACGACCATGATCGATCCGGCAGCGGCACGCACGTGGATGGACGCCGCCCTCGAGCAGGCGCGGAAGAGCTGGAACGAGGGGGGCATCCCGATCGGGTCCGTTCTCGTCGACGGCGCGGGGCGGATTGTGGCGGCGGGACACAACGAGCGGGTGCAGTCCGGCGACCCGATCGCGCACGCGGAGATGTCGTGCATCCGCAAGGCGGGTCGCCGTCGCGACTGGCGGCATCTCGTGCTCGTGTCGACGCTGTCACCGTGCCCGATGTGCTCGGGCACGGCGATTCTCTACCGCATCCCCCGGGTCGTGATCGGAGAGCACCGCACCTTCATGGGTGCGGAGGAGTGGATGCGGAGCCAGGGCACCGAGCTGCTCGTGCTGGACGATCCCCGATGCGTGGAGCTCATGCAGCGACTGCAGACCGAGAAGCCCGACCTGTGGGCGGAGGACATCGGCGCCTGACGGCGTGCGTCGTCCCAGGCGTCAGGGTGCCGGCTGCATGGCGGGTCTCCGTATGTCCAGCCGGGGCAAGCCGCCGGGGTCGATCGTGCGTCCTTGAAAAAGCCGAGCCCGCAGGGGGGATTTCTCTCCACCTGCGGGCTCGTTCATTTCGACCGTCAATCGATCCAAAGACACGGCAGGCAAGGCCATTCCGGGCCGCGCTGCCGTTCCCCGCTCAGCCCTCGAACCGCTTGAGGGCCTGCAGCGCCGCGATCGCCTTGTCGGTGCCGCCGATCGTGCCGGCCGCCTTCTTCGCCGCGAGCAGATCCTCGACCGAGACGATGCTCGTCTTCTTGGCGCCGCCCTTGGCGCCCGACTTTGCCGACGTTGCCTTGGCGGCGGCAAGACCGGCCTTGGCCTTGGAGGCACCCTTCCGCTTGCGCAGCGGCCGGAAGCCCATCTTCTTGAGGATGTTGCTGACCTGGGGCGGAGCGACGGTGATTCCCAGCTTCTTGAGCTCGACGACGATCACACTGGGCCGGGGCTTCTCACCCTTGGCCTTCATGCCGGTGGCGATCTTGCGGATCTCGGCGGACTTGTTGACGTCGGCGGGCTTCTTTGCGGTGGGCGGGGCCATGAACGTGTTATTTCCTGGGAAGTGAATGTGCGTGCCTCCAAAACAGCTCGCACGAAAACCGAGACTTTAGTTTACACAAAACGAAACGCAATGGCCGGAAGGAAATTGTTCGACCCGCCAGACGGGGTAGCCACTGGGACGAGTGGATCGGGAATGCGCGTCCGCCCGTGGTTCTCGGCAGTCGGTCGGAACGGATCGCGACAGGGCGGTCGATCAGGCTCTCGAGTCGCGGGAGTTCATCACCACAACACGCCATCATGGTGCCCATGCATCGATCGGAGGCTCTGTCGAGCCTCGTCGAGGTGTTTGCCTGTTATTCTTCCGTCCCATGCCGTGGGGATGTCGTGGCGTGGCGGATCCCTCCGCGGCAGCGTCGATTCGTTCTCGGCCGTCCTTCACAGCGGTTTCGGCACGCGTCCATGTACGACCTCATCGGCGATATCCATGGCCATGCCGATGCCCTCGAGAGGTTGCTCCAGCAACTCGGATACGAGAAGCGGCACCGCATCTACCGCCACCCCGATCGTCAGGCCATCTTCCTCGGCGACTTCATCGACCGCGGCCCCAGGATCCTGGAGACGCTCGAGATCGTCCGGCCGATGATCGACGGCGGTGCGGCTCTCGCCGTGATGGGCAATCACGAGCTCAACGCGCTCGCCTACCACACACCCGATCAGTCGCACCCTGGTGAGCACCTCCGGCCCCACCATGCCAAGAACGTCCAGCAGCACGCCGAAACGTTGAGGCAGGTTCCGGCCGGTGAACTGGCGTCGTACCTCGAGTGGTTTCGCACCCTGCCGCTCTGGCTCGAGCTCGAGGGCCTACGGGCCGTCCATGCCTGCTGGGACGAGGCCCGCATGGCCGGGATCAGCGGGCCGATTTCAGACGAGTTTCTCCATGCGGCCTGCTCGCCCGGTGGCCGTCTGTTCGAGTCGGTCGAGGCGATTCTCAAGGGCAAAGAGGTTCGCCTGCCACCCGGAGTCACGTTTCGCGACAAGGATGGGCACGAACGCCTCGCGACACGGATCAAGTGGTACGAGCCGCCCGATGGTCACACGTACCGCACCTATGCCATGGCCAGCGAGCCGATCGACTCGGACCTTCCGTTGCCTGACGAGGTTACCCGAGCCGCCGCGCCGTATCCCGAGGACGCCCAGCCGGTCTTCGTGGGGCACTACTGGCTCAGGGGCTCCCGCCCCACACTGCTCCGCGGGAACGTCGCCTGCCTGGACTGGAGCGTCGCCAAGGGTGGGTTTCTGTGTGCGTATCGATGGGATGGCGAGCGCGCACTGGATGCGGGGAAATTCGTGCGGACGGCGTGATCCCCGCGGACACCGCGCGAGTCCCGGCCCCGCTGGCCCGGCATCGCGTCCGCAAGACGGGGGTCATGATGAACCCTGATCCGCGGGAAATGGGGCTGCATCCACAAGACCCTTCCGATGAAAATCCTGGACCCTGATCAACGTGGTTGTTGACGGCGGTCGGGGAAATTCGGCCGCGTGACCGCTTCGTTGGCCGCACGTGGGAAAGGGCCCCGCACTCGATGCCGGCCTGACACCCAGAGAGTCACAGGTGCTCGCCCACGTCGCCTGCGGACTCTCGAACGATGAGATCAGCCATACACTCGGCATCAGCGTCGAGACCGTGAAAGAGCACGTCCAGAACATTCTCAGGAAGCTGGCCGTGAACGATCGGACCCAGGCGGCGGGGTGGGCGGTGCGGTCGGGGGTGGTCTGAGTGTTTTGATTCCACCTCCCGACTCAATCAGCACGCTCTCTACCAGCCCGATAGCGCTAGGCTCGGGAATTTCGCCCGTGGTCAGCGTGCGATACGACCCCGGCGGCGATCACCGCGCGCACCCGATCCGCTGATCCGCCCCGCGCGGTACTCTGTAGGGACACCACCCCCCTGCAGGTGCCCACCCATGCCCGCCAGCGTAGCCGAATTCGCGAAGGCCGCCGAGGACAGCGGCATCCTCACGGCTGAGTCTCTGGTGGAGTACTTCCAAGGCGTCGCACCCGACATGGATGCCGCAGCGCTGGCCAATCGCCTCGTCAAAGATGGCCGGCTGACCCCCTTTCAGGCCAAGTACATCTACGGCGGCAAGGCGAATTCGCTGGTGCTCGGCCCCTACGTCGTCCTCGACATGCTTGGCAAGGGAGGCATGGGCTACGTCTACAAGGCGGAGCACCGCAAGATGCGGCGCGTCGTGGCCCTGAAGGTCATCGCCAGGAACGCCCTCAAGAGTCCCGCCGCCATCCAGCGATTCGAGCGGGAGGTGCAGGCCGCCGCACGGCTTGAACACCCGAATATTGTCGCGGCCTTCGATGCAGGTGAGGCAGCTGGCACGCACTACCTCGTCATGCAGTTCGTCGACGGCCGGAACCTGTCTGAGGTAGTGAAGGAACTTGGTCCACAACCGGTGGGCCGTGCAGTGGACTGGATTCTTCAGGCCGCGACTGGACTGGCGTTCGCGCATGAGGAGGGAGTGATTCACCGCGACATCAAGCCGGGCAATATGCTTGTGGGCCAAGACGGCGTTCTCAAGATACTGGACATGGGCTTGGCGAGGCTCGCAACCCTCGATGCCGAGCAAGACCAGTTGACCGGCACTGGCCAGATCATGGGCACGGTCGACTACATGGCCCCTGAGCAGGCCATAGACATGCGGCAGGCCGACGCCCGCTCCGACATCTACTCGCTCGGCGTGACGCTTTGGTACCTGCTCACGGGCCGGCCGTTGTTCGCCGGTGAGACGGCTATGGCCAGGATGGTTGCCCATATGCAAACCCCTGCACCGGCCCTGAACAGTGTTCGCCCCGACATCTCCGCCGAACTGGATCTGGTTTTCCAGCGGATGGTTGCGAAGGAACCTGCCGATCGCTTTCAGTCGTTGCGGGAAGTGATCGCAGCCCTTCGAGCGCTTGCTATCAGTGAGACAGAAGCCGGCCCCCGAAGCCTAAGCCTTCACGTCGGCCACACGGCTCCTGAATCCCTCGCTCTGGCCGCCACTCAAACGCTGCAGCAACCGAAGGCCGTGGCAGTTCACCAGAGCACAGCGAGGCTGAGTGCGGTTGATATCGACACAGCAGTGGGGCTCAAGAGGGCCTCTGCAAAGACGCAGCAGCCTACAGTCAGGGTAAAAACCGCGACCCTCGCCCTGGGCGGTGGAGCAGCGGGGGCTGTGCTCGTGATTGGTCTCATGATTTTGTCGTACAGCGGACGTCGCTATGCAGAGCCCACAGGCGAGGTTGTGAATTCAGCCAAAGCCCCATCGGCTCATCAGGTGTCCCGTATCGTCAATGCCGCAACTACACCCGACGAGATTCAAGAGCCGGACGATCAATCGGGTTTGCCCCTCGACTCTTCGGCACAGTCTCCTAGTAACGAGTTGCCCCCCCCAAGTCTCATCGCACCCACCTCGAATCTCGCTGCTGTCAACCCAGCACAGAGCCGTCAGGGTGTAGACGCAAGCCCTGGCCCCGTCAGCATCGAGGCCAAGCCATCTAGCCCGCAGTCACCGGCACTTGGACCTACGGTCGACATCGCGTCCGACATACCGGCCAAGAGCCCGCCTGAAGACCAGCCAAGTAAAGCAATGCGAGATGGTGACGGTGAGCACGAGAAGAATACGACTGCCGACGGAGCGCGCCCACCGATTGCCCTTGATGCTGACCAGGTGGGGCTACTCCTGGCGGAACTCATATCAAAGCGTGCCGCAGTTCAAGCGGAGGCTGCTGCCACGATGGCACTGATCACTCCACGACGCACCCGATCTGAACATCTGAGACAGCAGATCGCCGCAGGAGAGCAGGCGATCAACGCTAAGACGCAACAGATCGTCAATCTTCAACGCATCCGTGGGAACCGTGAGTTTGCGGCGGAAAAAGAAGCACAAATCTCGGTGCTTGCAAATGATATCAACATACTGCGAACAGCGATTCAGCCACTCGTACAGGAGCAAGTCGATCTTTTGCAGCAGATAGCGACTTATGTCGCGCGCCTTGATGTAAGCATCAAGCAAGCAGCCGTTTCCTATCCCCAATGGCAAGTTGTGCTTTCGCCTTTCGGGTTACACTACGACACCAAATGCGCGTATCTTACAGAGGCAGTAGGGCAGCACCCCGACATTCCGGAGTTCTCGTTGTGGCTCGCCTGGTTACTCTGGCACGGGGGTGACGAGGACGCGGCAGTTCGCACACTGACGAATGTGTGGAGGCTGCTATCCGCGCCGGCCGCCATCGCCCCTCCCGAGATACTGGCAGACTTCGTCTACATGAGCTTGACAATCGAGCCGCAGGAGCTGGCGACGAGCCGACTTGTGGTGCTGAAAAAGCAATTTCCAAAGTATCAGCGGATTCCATACTTGGAAGCGATGGACCGAATCAGGAAGAAGCAATGGCCATCCGCAAAGGAGAAATTCCTGGCCGCACTCAGAAGAGACGGTGCCGAAAAAGATGTGGACTTGAATAGCGATGCTGCATTGTTTTTTGCATGCGCTCCGGTGCCCGCTTTGCAAGATGAAGAGCGAGCCGCAGAGTGCATTTCGCAAGTAGTGGCGCGGCTGCCAGAAGGGACTTGTAATTCCTTACGGGCACAGGCGGCGTTGCATGCGAGTGCCGACGAGTGGGACAAAGCACTGGAGTGCCTGCGGAAGGCAGCACCTGCAGCCGCGAAACCGCTCGTCGATGGGATCAAAGATCAGGAGGAGTGTTACGAGAACAAAGAGATCTACACGCTCGAGAAGTAACTGCGGGTGGGTGGTGTGAGTTACCACTGTTGTCGACAAACTCGCTGGGTAGAGATCGCTGCATGCTCAGCAATGTTTTCTTGTGACGTGAAGCCCAGCCTCGAGCGAGCCGCTGCTGGATGCTCTTCGATGCGACACGGCACTCGTCACGCGACGGCACTGGCGCTCGCCGTCCTGACGTGCGTCGCGATCATCGCGGCCGAACTGCCGCCTCGGTCAACGCATACCCAGCCCCGCACCGGCACGACGAACAAGTTCGGCTCTGGCACCATCACCAATCGGTCTGACGGCACACGCAGCCAGACCCGGCCCTTTGGTTCCGGCTCAATCACGACGGAGCGGACGAAGGACGGCCGTACGGTCACGGGCCAGACTCAGAAGTTCGGCTCTGGCACGATCACGAACAGGTCGGACGGCTCCACGAGCAGGAGCCAGCCATTCGGCAGCGGGACTCTTCAGAGGGATCAGCCCGGCAGGACAAGCCGCTGAAAAGCCCGCGGCGAGCGTTCGTATGTGAAAAAGCCGAGCCCGCAGGCAGGGATATTCTCTCCATCCGCGGGCTCGTTTTCTTTCGCTAGGCTTTGTCTGAGAACGCCATTGGGAGGCAACGTTGGATCACTGCAAGCTTCATCATCGCGAGGAAGGTGATGGCGAGTTGCTCGAACCTCGTGCCGATTCGCCGGCATTCCTGCGGCCAGCCGATGTCCACTGGAGGATGCTGCGACGCTTGTAGGCTTGCTTGTCGAAGACGGATCGGCCGTCATGTCGCGGGTTCTCGGTTGCCCTGCGTGGGATCAACGGCTTGATGCCGTACTTCCGAAGCCAATCCCGCACGCGGTCGTTGCAGGAGGCCTTGTCGCCCGCCAATCGCCTGGGCCGCTTGCGTGGCCTCCCCAGCGGCAGCACGACTTGGCTGGTCACCGAATCATTTTCAGACGGAGCCTAGCCGAGCCGAGTGAGCACCGGCGAGAAGAGTTTCGCCAAGGTGCTCGGGTTCGGCAGCAGTTCGACAGATACGATCCCCGCGATACGCATCCTGAGCGGCACGTTGAAGTTCTTGAGTACCTGCAGCAGCGGCAAGACAGGCCCAAGTGTCCGTCGTGCCGCCCAAGCGGCCTGAAACGCGGACAAACTCAAGAGCAGCCCAGATTCGCCTGCCTCGATCACGACCGGGCGACCATCCAGCGTTCCCGTGAGTCGCCCGGCCAGAATCAGTTTGGGGACGTACCCGTGTCCCTCGTACGGATTTTCAAGGTCCCGTGCAGCACCCACTCTGCATGCTCGGCTGAGGACCCGGTGCCGCTGGGGATCTTGATGTGCATGTTGTCGAACTCATACGTGATCTCCGCACGACGACCGGTGAGGTTGTCGTACAGGCCGATCAGCAGGTCCGGCCACGTGTTCGTCTGCTTGTCTGACATCGATGAGCCTCCACACAAAGAACTTCATGCCAACGGAGTATAGGCCCAGGGCACGGCCGTAGGAGGCGCGGGTCTCATTGTGAGGCTTCGATACGCGGGGTCACGGCCGTCCAGCCGCTCGCATCCTGATCGCTTTGTCGCCAATGCAGTCCTAGACCGGTCGTTCCACGGGGCTTTGGGACACACCCCCCGAGCGAGATTGGTCCTCTCGGCATTCAGGCGCCGCTCCTGGCTCTGGTCTGTTCCCGTGCCCGCTCTGCACCCGGCCCCACGACGCACGCCCGGGAGCGTTGCCAGTGTGGGCCGCCACCCAACACTGGATGGCTGCGCTGAAAAACGATCTGGACCACGACTCGCACGAATGCGAAATCGGCAGGAAGCGGGCGGTACAGTCGGATTGCGAACAGATGGTTCTGTGGCCCGCACTCCGCGATGCGGCCGGAGCGATGATGGCGCAATCAGGCCCACGCCTGCTGGACGCCCATGCGAAAGAGGAACTGCGGGCGGCCCGAGACCACGTCCTCAACTACCTTGAGCAGTTGGAGGGTCGCTACCCCACCCTTGAGCCCCGAAAGAGCGTTGCCTTTGCCACGATTTTGATCTACCCTCAGAACGTTGGTTCTGGACGACGCTAGATGCGCGGTGGCTGATCGGCTGCGACTGCTGCTTCTTTTCCTCGCCTTTACCCTCTGGCGGGCTGCCACTCTCTGGCCCTTTCGATCTGGCCCCGAAAGTATATTTGGGTCATTGGTAGGAGTGTTGTGTTCATGGGTAAGAAACTGTATGTCGGCAATCTGGCTTATAGCGTCACGAGTGAATCGCTCGAGCAGATGTTTCTCGAGTTTGGCACCGTCACGAGTGCGCAAGTGATTCAGGATCGCGAGACGGGCCGCAGCAAGGGCTTCGGATTCGTCGAGATGCAGACAGACGATGCCGCGCAGCGGGCGATCAACGGCATGCACGACAAACAGATGGACGGTCGGTCCCTCACCGTAAACGAGGCCAAGCCACGTGAGGGCGGTGGCGCTGGTGGCGGCCGAGGTGGTTACGGCGGAGGCGGACGCCGCTACTAAGCCCGATCGCCTCGAAACGAAACATGCTGTCAGGGCCGGAGCGCGTCGTGAAGGCGCCCTCCGGCCCTCTTCTTTGCCACGACAGCGTGGCCGATCCAGCACACCGCATGGTGGATGGCCCTGCCGCTGAATGCTTCTCCGCGAACAGGCTCCGCACCACGAGAGCCGTCCTGAACGTCGTACCCGTGGCCGTGACTGCGGGCGACACGATCGAAGGATTCCTCCAGGAGGACCCTGGCTGGCGACTGTCAGCTGATCGGGCTGGTGTGTATTCGCGGTCGGAAGCAGAGATTCGCTGTGGCGCCCAAGAAATCCGTGACGCAGCGCCCGCCTTGGGACCGGCCGGGCCCTTCGCCGTATACGGCAGGTAGCGGTGCCCAAGCCTGCGGCTCTCCGCGGCGGCCGAGGATTGTGTGCCCATGTGTGTGCAGTCAAAAGCCGCCGCGGCCCGCAACGAATCGCATGAATCGCGACAACTCGGCCAAAAACGCCTGTTGGTGCGAAATGATGCGAAACGCTGCGAGCCGCGGAAAACCGTCTGAGTGGGCGAAGAGGGACTCGAACCCCCAACCCCCTCGGTGTAAACGAGGTGCTCTGACCAATTGAGCTATTCGCCCGCGGCACGGGAGTATAGCCCGAGGTCAGTGGGCCGCCGTCCGGGAGAAGATGTTGAGCACGACAACCCCCGCGACGATGAGCCCCATGCCGACGAAGGCCGCGACGTCGAGCTTCTGGCCGAGCAGGGCCCACCCGATCGCGGCGATCAGCGTGACCCCCGCCCCCGACCAGATCGCGTAGGCCACGCCGACGGGGATCGTGTCGAGCGTGCGCGACAGGAACCAGAACGAGAGGCCGTATGCCACGGCGACGCCGATCGTGGGGAGCGGTTTGGTCAGGCCCGCGCTGAGCTTGAGGCACGTCGTGCCGATGACCTCGGCGATGATCGCGACGGCAAGCTGAATCCAGGGCATGGGCGCTCCGATGCCACGCGGAAGACTCCGCGTGACCGTCGATCATGGGGAGGGCGGAGCCGTCGCGGGCTTCGGTGGCACGACCGTGCGCACCCCCAGTTCCGCGAGCTGCTTCGTTTCGACCGGAGCCGGGGCCCCGGTCATGAGGTCGCTGGCCTTCTGCGTCTTGGGGAAGGCGATCACGTCTCGGATGCTGTCGAGACCGCCGAAGAGCATGACCCAGCGGTCGATGCCGAGCGCGATGCCCCCGTGGGGCGGTGCGCCGCTGGCGAGCGCGTCGAGCAGGAATCCGAATCGCTCACGCGCGGTCTCCGGGGCGATGCCGAGCAGCGAGAAGACACGGCGCTGCACGGCGGGGTCGTGGATGCGGATCGTGCCGCCGCCCGCCTCCGATCCGTTGATGACGAGGTCGTACGCCACCGCGCGGCACGACGCGGGATCGGACTCGAGACGGCCGAGGTCGGCTGGACGCGGCGCCGTGAACGGATGGTGCATGGCCGCCCAGCCGCCCGTTTCGCCGTCGCGGGCGAACATCGGGAAGTCGACGACCCAGGAGACGTGCAGCGCCTTCTCGTCGTAGAGGTGCAGATCGCTGCCCAGTCGCTTCCGGAGCGTGTGCAGTGCCTTGCACGTGACCTCGAAGGAGTCGGCCACGACGAGCGCGAGGTCGCCGGGAACGCATCCGAGCCGATCCTTGAGGTCGGCGGCGATCGGGCCGAGGTTCTTGGCCACGGGTCCGGACCACGCGCCGTCCTCGTCGCACTTCAGCCAGACGAGCCCCTTGGCGCCCGCCTCGACCGCGAGCGCCGTGAGGTCGTCGAGCTGCTTGCGCGACATCGCCGCCGCGGCACCCGGCACACGGATGCCGCGCACCCGTCCCCCGCCATCGACCGCGGCACGGAACACGCGGAAATCACTGGCCGCCGCGAGCGGCGTCAGGTCGACGATCTCGAGGCCGAACCGCATGTCAGGGGCGTCGTGGCCGAAGCGCTCCATGCACTCGTCCCACGTGAGCCGGGGCAGCGGCAGGGGCACGTCGACGCCGAGGATGTCACGGGCGGTGCGTCGCACGAGGCCCTCGATCACCCCCATCACGTCGTCCGCCTCGACGAACGACATCTCCACGTCGAGCTGCGTGAACTCCGGTTGCCGGTCGGCCCGCAGGTCCTCGTCGCGGAAGCATTTCGCCACCTGCACGTACCGGTCGAAGCCGGCGATCATGAGGAGCTGTTTGTAGAGCTGGGGCGACTGCGGCAGCGCGAAGAATGAACCGTGCTCGAGCCGGGACGGCACGAGGAAGTCGCGGGCACCCTCGGGCGTGCTCTTGCCGAGCATCGGCGTCTCGACGTCGATGAAACCGAGCTCGTCGAAGTGGTCGCGCATGATCTTGACGATCCGACTGCGCAGCAGCAGGTTTTCCTGCATCTGCGGCCGTCGCAGGTCGAGCCAGCGGTGCGTCAGCCGCACCTCCTCGCCGGGCAGGTCGGTCGCGTTGGGATGGAAGACGGGCGTCTCGGCCTGGTTGAGCACCTCGAGCGTGTCGCAGACGACCTCGATCGCGCCGGTGTCGAGCTTCGCGTTGGTCGTGCCCTCGGGCCGCGCACCCACCACGCCCCGCACCCGGATCACCCACTCCGGACGCACGGCGCGGGCCGCCGCCCGCGTCTCGGCGGCGGCGTCAGGGCCCACGACGACCTGGGTCCGGCCCCAGCGGTCGCGCAGGTCGAGAAACAGGACACCCTTGTGATCGCGTACGCGATCGACCCAGCCACACAGCCAGACGGCGGCTCCCAGGTGTCCCGATCGCAGTTCGCCGCAGGTGTGGGTGCGCAGCACGGAAGGCTCGTGGGAGGTCGGTCAGGTGTCGGACTGGAAGGCGGAGACGACGAGGGTGGCCACGGCCAGCAGCATGGAGATCACGAGTGTCGCGATCGCGCCCCAGAAGAGCATGCGCCCCGTGCCGCCCTCGTCACCTTCCCAGGTGGCGAGCGCCGCGACCGCAAGCACGACGAAGAGCATCGCGAGGGCGAACGCGATCCACGCGAGGAGTTTCTGGATCATCGTCGACGGCTACCTCGCGACCGGCGCGGGCATCCTCGGGCCGCCGGCCTTCTCCACGCCCGCCGCCGACGCGCCGAACGCGAGTTCGAGCTGCACACCCTCGTCCTCGGGAAACTCCCGAAACAGCATGCTCGGCTGAATGTCGTGGTTGTGCTGGTACTTCTCGCTCGTGTATTCGGTGATCGCCCCGTGGATCTGGTGGAAGAAGATCTGGCAGATCGGCACACCCGGATAAATCTTGACGGGCTGGACGGCGAACATCTCGAGCGTCCAGTAGCCGCAGAATCCGACGTCGCCGAATCCGGCCGTCACGTGGACGAAGAGACCGAGCCGACCGATCGAGCTGCGTCCCTCGATCATCGGCACCAGGTTGTGGGTCTCCGTCCGCTCGACCGTGCGACCGAGGTAGAGCTGATTGGGCGCGAGGACGAGTCCTTCCGGCGGAATCGTGATCCGCTCCACGCGGTTGCTCTTCCGCATGTCCAGCACCACCTCCTCGTAGACGAGCAGCTCGTCGTGAAGCGAGAGGTTGTAGCTGTTGGGATTGAGCCGGCTCTCATCGAACGGGTCGATGACGATGTTGCGGCCGAGCTGGTGCTTGATCTCGTTACCGGACAGGATCATGAGAGGCTCCGTTGCGGTGGCAGGAGACACGGTCCGGTCGGCGGTCGACGAGCCGGGATTGTACGCAGCGACGGGGCGGTCTGCCCATGGCCCCGGTGGCACGCCTAGCTTCGGACCCCCTTCCGCGGGCAAAGCACGGCCAGAACGCACGCGTCGCAGCGTGGGGCCCGCGCGGAGCAGACGGTGCGACCGTGTTCGATGAGGCGGTGGCTGAACGCGATCCAGTGCCTGCGGGGCAGGAGGGCCACGAGATCACGCTCCGCGCGCACGGCGTCGGTGTGACGCGTGAGGCCGAGGCGGCGTGAGATCCGCCCGACATGGGTGTCGACGACCACGCCGGAGGCCGCGCCGAACGCCGATCCCAGCACGACGTTCGCCGTCTTGCGTCCCACCCCCGGGAGCCGCACGAGGTCATCGAGCGTGCGGGGCACCTCTCCACCATGTCGTTCCACGAGACCCCGGCAACACCCGAGGATGCTCTTCGCCTTCGCCCTGAAAAAACCGGTGCTGCGGATCACCGACTCGAGCGCGCGGGGGGGGGCCGCGGCGAGTGCCGCCGCCGTGGGCCAACGGGAGAACAGGTCGCCCGTGACCTGATTCACCCGGCGGTCGGTGCACTGCGCCGAGAGGATCGTGGCGATGAGAAGCTGGAAGGGTGTCTCGAAATCGAGCGAGCAGGTTGCCCGTGGATAGGCCCGGGCCAGTCGGCGGGCGATCGCCTCCGCCCTGGACCGCCGAGCGGTCAGCGTTTCCCGGGAGCCGGGCGTCACCTTCGCCGCCGCCGGCCGGCTGCTACGATTCACGGTCGGCCGCTCCCTTGCTGTCGTCGTGATGCCATGCCGTCGCGACGTGCCTGGGCATGGGCGGGCGACGGGCGAGTGCAGCCGCCGCGATGTCTGCCCAACGCGGTGTTCGTGTCCCAGTCCACGTCCCAGTTCGAGTCGCAGTTCGAGTCGCAGTTCGAGTCCGAGCCAGAGCCCGCGCCCGAGTTCAGGTCAGACGACAGGTTCGAGTTCATGTCCGAGCCGCATACCGACGACGCAGCGCACTACGAGCCGCTGTA
>CAIWZS010000013.1 GCA_903917235.1 uncultured Planctomycetaceae bacterium
CGGGTGGCCGCGGCGTGCTCAACATGTGCGCCAACAACTACCTCGGCCTCGCCGACCATCCGGAGGTGGTGCAGGCGGTGCGCGACGCCCTCGATCCCTGGGGCTACGGCCTGGCGAGCGTGCGTTTCATCTGCGGCACCCAGACGCTCCACAAGGAGCTCGAGGAGCGGATCAGCCGATTCGTCGGGATGGAGGACACGATCCTCTACAACTCCTGCTGGGACGCCAACGGCGGCCTCTTCGAGACGATCCTCGGCGCCGACGACGCGATCGTCTCCGACGAGCTCAACCACGCGAGCATCATCGACGGCATCCGGCTCTGCAAAGCCAAGCGATTCCGCTACCGCACCGGCGACATGGCCGACCTGCGGGCCCGGCTGGAGGAGGCGCGGGATGCCCGTTTCCGCCTCATCGCCACCGACGGCGTCTTCTCGATGGACGGGCATCTGGCCGATCTGCCGGCGATCTGCGAGCTGGCCGACGAGTACGACGCGCTGGTGATGGTCGACGACTCCCACGCCGTGGGATTCGTCGGGCCGCGCGGCCGCGGCACGCCCGAGCACCACGGCGTGATGGATCGGATCGACATCCTCACCGGCACGCTCGGCAAGGCGCTCGGCGGGGCCAGCGGCGGCTACACCTCGGGGCGCCGCGAGCTCGTCGATTGGCTGCGGCAGCGCTCCCGCACCTACCTCTTCTCCAACACCGTGGCGCCGCCGGTGGCGGCGGGGGCGCTTGCGGCGCTCGGGATCCTGGAGCGGTCGTCGACGCTCCGCGACACCCTCGAGGAGAACACCCGCTTTTTCCGCGCGGAGATGACCGCCCGCGGGTTCTCGATCCTCCCCGGCACGCACCCGATCGTGCCGGTGATGCTCGGCGACGCGGCCCTCGCCACGCGGATGGCCGACTGCATGCTCGAGGAGGGGGTGTACGTGATCGGCTTCTCCTATCCGGTGGTGCCGCAGGGCAAGGCCCGGATCCGCACGCAGGTCTCGGCCGCGCACTCGCGGCAGGACCTCGAGCAGGCCGTGGCGGCCTTCGAGGCGGTGCGGTCCCGGCTCGGTGTCGGCTGACGGGCGCTCGCGTCGCACGAGCGGGTGGCGGCGAGGGCGCGGACGCCGTCAATCGGCCGCCGCGAGCCGCGCCAGCCGCGAGGCGGCCTGCCGGCAGGCGGCGGTGAGCATCTCGATCGCGTCACGGTCGAGATCGCGGGCCGGGCTGCCGCCGGTGACGAGCACGCCGTGACCACGGCCCGCCTCGCGCAGGGGCAGGCAGGTGATCCCCGCGCCGGGCAGGGTGTCAGTGCCGCGGCCCGCCGGCCTCCCGTGCTCGTGGCACCAGTGCACGACGCCCGCCTCCGGGGCCGCCAGCGGCTTCGGCCCGCGCAGCGCCGCACTGGCCAGGCCCCCGCCGGGCGCCGCGATCATCGCCTCGGCCCCCGCGCCGGTGACGTCGCTGGCCGTGGCGACGAGCGCGGCGGCGACGTCCTCCGCCGTGGCCGCGGCGGCGAGTCGCTGGGAGAGGTCGAGGAGTCGCGCGAGGCGGCGCTCGGCGACGAGCGCCATCTCGCGCTGGGCGCGCAGCCGCACCACGAGTTCGGCCACCACGACGCCCGCCGACAGCAGCAGGACGAGCGAGACGATCTCCTTCGTGTCGGCGACCGCCAGTTGCCACTCCGGGTGGAGGAACACCAGGTCGATGCCCAAGGCGCACAGCACCACGGCGAGGAGCCCCGCGGGCCGGCCGTAGCGGAGCGTCGCGGCGACGACGATCAGGAGCGACACCACGGACATGTCGTGATCGTCGACCCACGGTCGCAGGAGCCAGCCCGCCGCGAACGCCGCGGCGACCGCGACCCCGACGAACGACACCATCGCGGTCCAACGGCCGGGGGAACCGGCCCGCGCCGCGGCGGTCGGACCGGTCGGGCCCTCCGGAGGCGGCGTCCCGGCGACCACGACGTCGATCGGCCCGCCGCCGCGCACCAGGGCGTCGATGACCCGCTCGCGTCCCCACGCCCAGCCGCGCCACCGGGGACGGCCCACCACGATCCGCGTCGCGGAGCACCGTCGGGCCTCGTCCAGGAGCCCCTCGGCCACCGAGGAGGACGTCACCCGCACGATCTCCCCCCCGAGCGACTCGGCCAGTCGGAGATTGCGCTCGAGCGTCTCGGCATCGGCCGTGGCGTCGGGCCGGGCGAAGGGGCGGCGCACCGTCACCCCCGACCATTCGGCCCGCAGTCCCGCCGCGATCCGGGCCGCGTCACGGATGGCCCTGGCGGAGCCGGGGCCGGCGCCGATGCCGACGACGATCCGCTCCGCGCCGCCCCCCCTCCGGCCCGCCGCTGGCGGGTGGGCGCCGTCGAGGTCGCGGCCCGCGCGACGCGCCATCCGCACCAGCGCCAGCTCCCGCAGCTGGAGCAGGTTCGACCGCTTGAAGAACCGCTCGACGGCGCGTGCGGCGACGTCGGGAAGGTAGATCTTGCCGTCGCGCAGCCGCGCGAGCAGCTCGTCCGGCGGCAGGTCGATCAGTTCGACGTCGTCGGCACGCTCGAGGACGGTGTCGGGCACCGTCTCCCGGACGCGGATGCCGGTGGCATCCTCGACGAGATCCACGAGGCTCTCGACGTGCTGCACGTTGAGCGTGGTCTGCACGTCGACGCCCGAGTCGAGCAGCTCGACGACGTCCTGCCACCGCTTCGCGTGGCGCATGCCGGGTGCGTTGGTGTGGGCCAGCTCGTCGACGAGCAGCACGCCGGGCCGACGCACGAGCGCGGCGTCGAGGTCGAACTCGTGCAGCACCCGGCCCCGGTAGGCGACCTCGGCGCGGGGCAGCACCTCGAGCCCCTCGAGCAAGCGCGCGGTCTCCTCGCGACCGTGGGTCTCGACGATCCCGGCGACCACGTCCACGCCGGCATCCCGGAGCCGGCGGGCCGCCTCCAGCATCGCGTAGGTCTTGCCCACGCCGGGGGAGAACCCGAAGAAGATCTTCAGCCGCCCCCGGTGCGCCGTCCGCTCGTCGCGGCGGATGGCGGCCAGCAGGGCGTCGGGATCGGGGCGGTCGCGCGCGGCCGTCATGGCGAGCC
>CAIWZS010000014.1 GCA_903917235.1 uncultured Planctomycetaceae bacterium
ACTTGGTTCGGACAAACGGATTGAGCTGGCCTGAATAGCTCCGGGGCAGGGCGTTGACGCGGATCAACTGGATGGCATCTGCGAGGTCCTGAAGTCGATGGGCCGCCGTCATTCCGCTGGCGATCTTCAATTCGAGCAAGGACACGAGATTGACGTAGGGCACGCTTTCGTCACGAACGTCCCGCACCGATTCCGGGGCTGGAAACGACACCGGCTTGGGTCTGCCGTCGCCGGGGTAATCACCCACGATCAGCACGTCGACCTTCACTCCGTTTGACGCGTCTCGGAACCCCTTCGATCCCTCGAAAAGATCCACCCACCCTCGACCAATCCATTGGTCCTTGAACCGCGCCAGATCCTCGCGCCGCACGAGGATATCGACGTCGGCCGTCGTTCGGCGGTGGCCATGCGCATTCGCGGCCATCGCTCCGGCAATCGCGAAACGAATTCCAAGGTCTTCGAACGTCCGGGACAGCCTCCGCATCGTGTCGTGGACCGGTGACCGTTCCAGCATGAAGGCGTCCACGCGTTTCGCGATCTCGAGCATCGTGTCCATGTCCCGATCCTAGCAGGAAAAGCGGCATCCACACGAGACGGTCACCGCCGGCTCGACGCGCTGCGCGAGGTTCATGCGAGTGAGTCGGTCACGACGGGAGGCCGCGCACGAGGCGCACGTGCCGGCAAGCCGCTCGAAGTCCCAGAGATCGACGGTCACGAGCGTATCGCCGGCACCGTACGACGACCGGGCGGCCCGGTCCACGAGCGTCTCCGCAGCCCGTTCGAGCATGGTCGCGTCGGGGCACGTGAACCGGCCGTGTCCGGCGAGCGCGTCGAGAAACCCGTTCCCGGACCGCGTCGGCACGATGCTCACGTGACGCACGCCGTGCGCCGCCGCAAATCCCACGGCGCGGCCGCACCACTCCACGGCCTCGGCGGGCTCCACCCACGGCAGGCCGAGCAGCACGAAGGCTCGGATGTCCACGTCCCAGGACGTCAGCCGCGCGCAGGCGGCTGCGAAGTCGTCGAGCGTCATCTGCTTCCCGAGGCGGGCGAGGACGCCCTCGTGCACGGTCTCGAGGCCCATGGCCACCTCGAGCCTCGAGCGACACCGGTCCCGGAACCGCGGCACCGCGTCGTCGGTGAGATGGGGATGGTTCTCGACGACCACGCGGTCGAAGCCCGTGACGAGATTCGCGATCGCAGGCAGGTCGTCCGACGGCACCGAACGCGGGTCGAAGAAGTTGCTGCCGTTGTAGAGCTTGATCCAGCGAAAGGGTTCATGTACCGCGACGGCCGCGTCCGCCCGCACGTGCCCTCCGGTCCCATCCTGCCACGGTCGGTCGAGCGCGAGCCGTACCTGGTCCGGCAGCCGCCCCGGTGCCGTCGGCTCGGCGAGCGTATGCCGCCAGAGGTCGCACATCACGCAGGTGAACCGGCACTCCGCCCCGGCAAGGATCACCACGCGCGTGGGAACCGTGACGCCGGGCGATTGGATCTCCATTTCGTCCCACACCGCGACGGGAAGCGCGGGATCGACCCGTGCGCGAGGCCCGCGG
>CAIWZS010000015.1 GCA_903917235.1 uncultured Planctomycetaceae bacterium
GGGGCCGGCGCCTTCGCGCCCCTTTCACGAGGCCTACTTCCCCGGTCCCAAGTGGTATCGCTGGTGGGACTTCGGCAACGGCACCATGTCGGATCTCGGCAGCCACTGGAACGACCTGCCGTTCTGGGCGCTCGATCTCGACGCGCCGGTGTCGATCGAGGCGATCGGCCCCGATCCGCATCCGGAGATCGCGCCGGCCTCCATGACGGCGGTCTATGCGTATCCGGCCCGCGGCGACCGGCCGGCGTGCCGGCTCACGTGGTACCAGGGCACGCACCGTCCGCCACTTCTGGCCGAGGGCAGGATTCCGGCGTTCGGCAGCGGGGTCCTCTTCGTGGGCACCGAGGGGCGGATGCTCCTCTCCGACTACGGCAAGCACGTCCTCCTGCCGGAGGAGCGGTTCAAGGACTTCACGCCACCGGAGCCGTGGATTCCACCGTCGCCGGGGCAGCATCAGGAGTGGCTGCTGGCGATCCGCGACGGCACGCCCACGAGCAGCCCGTTCGATCCCTATGCCGGACTCCTGACGGAGGCCAACCACCTCGGCAACGTGGCGTTTCGCGCGGGCGAGAAGATCCTGTGGGATTCCGCGGCGATGCGCGTCACCAACACCCGCGCGGCTGATCGGTTCCTCGCCCGCGTGCCGCGGGAGGGCTGGAGCCTCCACGGGTGACGCTGGCCCCGCGTGCGGTCGTGACGATTGGAGGTGTTCCCCGACACGCGCCCAGGCCGCCGGTCAGTGGCCGAGGCGGGGCATGTCGATGAGACTGTTGAGGTACTGTTCGAGGTTGGTGGAGCCGTCGGGCCGGCGGTCGTTGCGGTCGATCGGATCGCGCGGGTCGAGTCGCTGCCGACGCTCCCATTCGTCCGGCATGCCGTCGTGATCCGTGTCGCGCGGTGCCGGTGCGGTCTTCAGGACGGGCCAGCCGCCGACGTCCCGCTGACTGTCGATCCGTCGATTGCTGCGGTCACGCACCCCGGCAATCACCCGCGCGTCGGCGGCGTCGCGAAGGCGGCTGGCGCCGGCATGGTTCAGCACCATCGCATAGGCGTCCGCCGCGGTGTGGGTCACGGGACGGTCTGCTTCGGCGACCGGTTCCCCGGCCAGCGCGAAAGCCTCCCTGGTGACGTCCCCGATGTACTTTCCGCCGCGGGCGCCCCATGCGACCGCCGAGAGGTTGTCCGCAGTCCAGGCCGCATGGTCTTCGAAGACGTTGTCGCGAATCACGCCCCTGGTGACGTCCTGCGCTTCCGCCTTGGGCGCGATCGGACGTTCCTGCTCCCAAGGCCGCGTGTTCGGGCCGGGCCGCCAGTAGTTTCCGACGAGGTTGAATCGACCGGAGGCGAGGTTGCAGGGACCCTCCCAGTTGTAGATCACGTTGTTGCGGAAATCGAAAACCGCTTCGGCGTTCGATCGTTGCGGTTCGCCGCCGCCCAGCGTGGGATGTCGGTCGCGGCTGCTGAACAGAAGATTGTGATGGATGCTGATGTTCCCCCGGGTCCTCCGGAAAGACATGAGCATGGCGTGCGGAGCCTTCTTGTAATGCGTGCTGTCGTTGAGTGCCTCGCCGAACAGGCACCACTGCATCGTGAAGTCGGAGAGTTGGTCCGTGTCCATGATCGCGTCGATGCCCCACGTCGCCGTGACGTGGTCGAAGATGATGTTCCGGCACGGTCCGGATTCACTGCCGAGACCGATCACGTCTTCGGACGTTTTCGTCGAGTCACCGAGTCGGAATCGCAGGCATCGCACGATGATGTTGGAGCATTTCGCGAAGCGGATCCCATGGTCCCGCAGCGTGATCCCCTCGCCCGGGGCCGTCTGGCCGGCCAGCGTCAGGTCGGCGACGTTCTCGATCCGAAGCTCCTTCTTCAGTTGGATCGTCCCGCCCACGCCGAATACGATCGTTCGCGGCTGTTCCTTTCCTTTGCCCAGGATGCCGTCGCGCAGGCTGCCGGCTCCGCTGTCCGCGGTGGTCGTCACGATGTAGACGTCCCCGCCGCGGCCGCCGCTGGCGAACCGGCCGTAGCCCTCCGCGCCGGGAAATGCGAGCAGGCCGTCTCCGGCACCGGCCGCGGCATCGCAGCAGGCGATCAGGGCGATCGCCGCGCACGTCGAGATTTGCATGGTCGTCCCTTCGTTTCGGCAATCAGGCGGGCCCGGGGACACACGGGCGTGTCACTCCGGTCGTGCGAAGGCCTCGGCGACCGCCTTTGTGAACACCGTGATCGCCGTCGCGCCGTCACCCGGGAACCCGACGTGCTGAACCATCCACACGGTCGCCAGGCCCGTGTTCGGGTCGATGGTCATGTCGGTGGCGTGGGCGCCGCCGTGGCCGAACGACGACCCGTTCACCGTGAAGCCGAGACCGTAACTCTCCTTGAGTTCGGGGGGCGTCTGCCGCGAGGCCATCTGCCGGACGGCTTCCTCTGAGAGCACGCGGCGCCCCTCCAGTTCGCCGCCGCCGAGGAGCATCCGGCAGAAGCGCGCGACGTCCGCCGCGGTCGAGAAATACCCGCCGGCGGGCATCGGATGCCGCGCGGCGCGGTTGGAAAGCGGGTACCGCAGCGTCCGGATCGGCGTCTCCTCGAGGGAGGGCGCGGTCGCATCGGACTTCGGCCGGTACGACTTCGCCAGCCGCTTCAGCTGGTCCTCGTCGGGCCAGAAGGTCGTGTCGACCATGCCGAGCGGCCGGAGGAGCCGCTCCTCGACGAACCGCTCGAAGGGCACGCCCGAGACCACCTCGACGATCCGGCCGGCGGTGTTGATGCCGGCGTTGCTGTAGAGGTA
>CAIWZS010000016.1 GCA_903917235.1 uncultured Planctomycetaceae bacterium
CATACGAGATTTCTGAATGTGACTGGAGTTCAGACGTGTGCTCTTCCGATCTCCCCCGCATCGGCCCCGTCGATGAGCACGGTGCGGACCGTGCGCAGGATGAGGAAATTGCTCTCGATCGCGCGGCTGAGCGTGACGACCGACGGCACCGTGATCCCGGCGAGGGTGATGACGTCGCTGCGCAGCGCCGCGAGCCTCCACAGCGACACGAGGCCGACGGCGACGGCGATCGCCACGAGGGCGATGAATCCGCCGACGATCCGCCACGGAATGGTCCAGACCCGAATCGCACTCATGCATCGGCTCCCTTCGCGGACTCGATCGCTTCCGGCTCGTGTTCGGTCGCCGCGATCGCATCGAGATCGATCAGCGTGACCACACCCGTGGATGTCTTCGCCATGCCCGTCAGGAAGCGGGCATCGACGGCGCCTCCGAAATCGGGAACCGGTTCGAGGTCGGCATCGGTGAACGCGGCCACCTCCTCGACGCCGTCCACGACGACGCCATAGGGCCGCAGGCCGCCGTCCGAGGACGGCACCTGCGCGACGACGACACACGTGCGGTCGTCGTCGGCGGCGGCCGGCAGGCGGAACCGCACCCGCAGGTCGACCAGCGGGATCACCTTGCCCCGCAGATTGATCACGCCGCGCACGTGCGCCGGCATGTTCGCGACCGGCGTCACCGGGCACAGGCGGATGATCTCGCGCACCGTGAGCACACTCACGCCATAGCAGGCGGCACCGAGTCGGAAGACGAGGTACTTCCCGGGAGCGGCAGGCGGGCTCGGGGCCGGCGTGGACGTCGGAACCGTTCGGTCACCCATCGGCGTCACCGCTACGCGGCGGTCTCCGTGGACTGCGGTCGGCGCCGCACGAGCGACGCGGGATCGAGAATGAGTCCCACCCGGCCGTCACCGAGGATCGCCGCCCCGGCGAAACCGGACCGCCCCGCGAAGGTCTCGCCGAGGCTCTTGATCACGACCTCCTGCTTGCCGACGAGCGCGTCGACGAGCAGGCATCGCATCTCGTTGCCCGCCTCCACCGCCACGAGGATGCCCTCGGTCGGCTCGCTCACGGCGTCGTGCACGCCGAAGTGGCGTGCCAGCCGCAGCACCGGCACGAGCCGGCCGCGCACGGAAACGACCTCGCCCCGGCCGTGCACCTGCGACACGGCGCCGACCGCGGGGCGGAAGGACTCGCACACCGCGAGCGTCGGTATGACGTAGCGCTGGTCACCCACGGCGACGAGCAGGCCCTCGATGATGGCGAGTGTGAGGGGAATGGCGACGGTGAAGGTGGTCCCGCGGCCAAGTTCGGATTCGATCCGGATCGTTCCCCGGATGCGTTCGATGTTGCGACGGGCCACGTCCATGCCCACACCGCGTCCGGAAAGATCCGTGACGGTCTCGGCGGTCGAGAAGCCGGGCGCGAAGATGAGATCGAAGACGGCGCGATCGTCGAGCACCGCGTCGGGGGCGACCAGGCCGCGCTGCACGGCACGAGCCCGAATCCGGGCGGGATCGAGTCCGCGACCGTCGTCGGCGATCTCGATCACGACGTGGCCGCCCCGATGGTAGGCCCGCAGCGTCACCGTGCCCTCCGGCTCCTTGCCCGCGGCCAGCCGCCCGTCCGGACCCTCGATGCCGTGATCGATCGCGTTGCGGATCATGTGGACGAGCGGATCGCCGATCTCCTCGACGACCGTGCGGTCGAGCTCCGTCTCCTCGCCCTCGAGGACGAGTCGAATCCGCTTGCCGAGCTGCGTCGACGCGTCACGCACCAGCCTGGACATTTTCTGGAAGGTCGCGCGGATCGGCACCATGCGCAGCGTCATCGCCGTCCGCTGCAGGTCCGCCGTGATGCCGTGCAGTCGGGCGAGGGACCGCGCGAGATGCTCGTCACCCGACCGGGAACGCTCCGTCCCCTGGACGACCATCGACTCCGCGATGACCAGTTCACCGACGAGGTCCACGAGGGCGTCGAGCTTCCGTGTATCGACCCGCACCGAGCCGCCGGCAGGACCACGTGTCGCGGCGGCATCCTGCCTCGCAACCGGCGGCGGCACCGCCCCGGACCGCACGTCGCCGACGGGGACGTCATCTCGGGCCGTGGGCCCCGGTGCCGGCGACACCGCAGGAGGCGTGGGGATCGTCGCGTGCTCGGGGGCGGGCGGCGCGAGCGGGACATGGTCGCGCCGCTCGTCGCCCGAATCCGCCGCCGCGGCGACCAGGCCCGCGACCGGTGCCGCGAGCACGGCATGGACCGCGTCGATCACCCCCTGCACGGGAAGCGGGATGGTTCGCCCGACGTCGCGGCCGTCGGCCTGGCGCGCGGCCTCGGCGACGAACCGGCTGAAGACGTCGGCACCCGCGAGGATGACGTCGACCGCGCGGCGATCGAGACGCATCGTACCCCGTCGCGCGGCATCGAGCAGCGACTCGACCTCGTGCGCGAGTCCCTGGAGCACCACCATCTTCATCACCGCCGCGTTGCCCTTGAGCGTGTGGAACGCCCGGAAGACCGTCGCGATCGTGTCGGCATCGTCGGGCTGGCGCTCCAGCACCAGGACACCCTGTTCGACATCCCTCAGGAGCTCCTCCGCCTCGGCGCAGAAGAGCGTCACGAGCTCGAGGTCCATCCCGTCCGGGAGCACCGCCACGTCCTGATGCATGGCCGGGTCGTCCCATGCGATACGTCGCCCCGGGGCGGGCGGTGCGTGATCGTCACGCGAGCGCGTGGCGGTCGGATCAGCCACACGAGCCGAAGGATTCGCGGACGCGTGGACCGAGGACGCCCAGACCGGTGCCACCGGGAGCGGCTGGCCGCGTTCCCATGCGGTGACCGCCTCCTCCATCCAGGGATGCCACGTGCCGAAACGCACGACGAGTTCATCGGCGCCGGTCCCGATACCGAGCCACTCCCGGGCCGCATCGACCTGCGACACGATGGCGGCGGGCGCCGTCGCCACGGCACCGGCGAGCTCGTCGAGCAGACTCGCGAGCGTCGCGGTGCCCGCGG
>CAIWZS010000017.1 GCA_903917235.1 uncultured Planctomycetaceae bacterium
CGGACCGCACGATCGATGCGGCGCTGCTCGACCGGCAGCAGGCCAACGCCCTGTGGCGGTTCCCGGATGCGGCGGTGCGGCAGCGCGCGGTGGAGGTGCTCGGTGCTCCCCCGCCCGCCGATCGCACGCCGCTCGTCGAGGCCTACCGGGCGAGCCTGCCGATGCAGGGCAACGCGGCGGCGGGGAAGGCGATCTTCACGGCGCAGTGCAGCGGCTGTCATCGTGTGGAGGGAGTGGGGCGGGAACTCGCCCCGAATCTCGTCGCCATGCAGTCCCGCGGCGCCGACGCCATCCTGCTGGGTGTGCTCGATCCCAATCGCGAGGTGCTCCCCGCGTTCGTGGCCCATACGGCGGTGACGGACGACGGCCGCGTCCTCACCGGGATCGTCGCGGCCCAGTCGGAGACCAGTGTCACGCTCCGCGCGGCCGATGGCACCGATCACCTGCTCCCGCGGGATGAGATCGATTCACTCTCGAGCACCGGTCGTTCGCTCATGCCGGAGGGCTTCGAGCGGGCGGTCGATCCGAAGGGGATGGCCGACCTCCTCGCCTACCTGATGTCGGCCCGCTGACCGAATGCCACCGCGCTCGGTCGCCCGCCCGGTCGCCGGGACGCTATAGTTGCCGCCGCGCGTCACCTGCCGTACGGCAGGCCGTCGGCAGCCGCTTCATCGAGGGGTCCCATGTCAACTCCCGCCCGTCTTCGGTCGTCCTGCCAACCGGTGAAGTCGGCGTTCCTGGCAGCGCTGCTCCTACATTCTCTCGGCGTCGTCGGCTCCGCGGCGGAGCACTGGCCGCAGTGGCGCGGTCCGCTCGGGGACGGCATTGCCGGCACGACGACGGTCCCACGAACGTGGTCGAAGACCGAGAACGTGGCGTGGCGGACACCGCTGCCGGGGCGGGCGGGAGCGACGCCCTGTGTGTGGGGCGAGAGGATCTTCCTGACGAGCAACGAAGGGAATGACCTCGTGCTCCTGTGTGTCGCCACCGGGGATGGGCGGATCCTGTGGAGCCGGAAGGTCGGTGGCGGCAACCAGGATGCGCGGGCCGGTGAGGGCAATTCCGCGTCTCCATCACCCACGACCGACGGGCGGCACGTGTGGTCCTTCTTCGGCACCGGCATCCTCGCGTGCCACACCGTCGACGGCGAGGAGGTCTGGAAGTTCGACGTCGGTGAGCGGTTCGGCAGGCTCGACATCCAGTTCGGCATGACGAGCACCCCGGTGCTCGAGGGAGACGCGCTCTATCTCCAGCTGATCCATGGGCCGATGAAGCTCGACGACCAGACGCGCACGGGCAAGGTGGTCCGGCTCGACGCCGGGACGGGCCGCACGGTTTGGGAGGTCGATCGCGTCACCGACGCGCAGTTCGAGTGCAAGCACTCGTACGCCTCTCCCTTCATCTACCGGGATGCCGCCCGGGAGTTTCTCGTGGCCCACGGCGCGGACTGCATCACCGGCCATGCCCTCGGAGACGGCCGCGAACTCTGGCGTTTCGGTGGCCTCAATGGCCCCTCGGGCACCAATCCGCTCGCGCATGACCAGACCTTCCGCTTCGTCGCCTCGCCCTGTGTCGTGCCCGGCACGATCATCGTGCCCACATGCAAGCGCGGCCCGACCGTGGCGCTGCGGGTTGGTGACGACCTCGTGGGCGACTGCAGCTCGAACCCGGCCGTCGTGCGCTGGGTCAATCCGCTGACGCCGGACGTGAGCATTCCCGTGGTCGCCGACGGCCTCGTCTACATGCTCCACAAGGACGGCCGGCTCCAGTGCGTCGATCTCGAGACCGGGAAGGACGTCTACATGGAACGGACCCACACGGCGCAGCACCGCAGCAGCCCGCTGCTCGTGGGAGACAGGCTGTACTTCGGCTCCAACGACGGCGTCGTGTCGGTGGTCAAGGCGGGCCGCACGTTCGAACTGCTCGACACCGTCGATCTCGGTGGTGAGGCCGTCACGGCGTCGCTCGTGGCGGTGGACGGCACGCTCTACGTCCGGTCCTACGACGCGCTCTACGCCATCCGGGACAGGTGACCGACGTGCCGGAGCCGCCGGCCCGGGCGCGACAAACCGCATGCACCACGCGGGGTGGAACCGCCCCGCCTTCCGCGCATCAGCGGGCATCCCGCCGTGGTGCGGGGACGAGTTCCTCGAGGATGACGTCCGAGAATCTCGCCTCGCCCCCTCCGGCATCGAGCTGGATCTCCGCGGCCGGGGACTCGTGCAGGAAGGAGGTCGTCGCCACCGTCCGCCCGTCCACCTCGATCCACCATCCCCGCATGTGGCGTTCGATCCCGATCGCATGCCGCGGGGCCGTCTGCTCGTCGAGGGAGAACGGTCCGGCCAGACGCCTCGCCTCGCCGTCGCCCGAACGCTCGCCGACCGTCGCGCCCTCGGCGTCGATCTGCACCGTGAGGCAGGGAAGCGGGCCCTGCGACGACGGCAGATCGAACCGCACCTCGACGGCCGTGGCGGTGTGCCGTTCGACGACGCACGAGAGCGCGTAGTGATCCGGGACGGTGATCCGGTCATCCATCGCTGCCAGCGTGATGGCGCGGGCTACGGTGCCGCGCCCGACGAGGACCGGGGCACCTTCGTCATCGTGTGTGATGGACCAACCACCCCGGCGCGTCGTCCAGCCGGTCATGTCTGTGCCGTCGAACAGGGCCGTCGCCCTGCCCGAGCGAACGAGGTCACGGGGAGGCGCCGACCGCCGGGCCGCGATGAAGGGCCAGACGAGCAGCGCGACCGCGGTGAACCCGAGGGCTGCCAGCTGCCAGGTGCTGCCGAGACGGTGATGTCGGATGTCGCTCGGCCGGTGCGGGTGAGCTGCGCCGGCGTCCCGCGTGGTCGCGGGCAGCACCAGATCGACGGTGGGTGTGAGCGACGGATCCGCCGCACGACCGGCCGCTGCAGGAGAGGCACCGGGCGTGGCAGCCGCCCGGCGCCCGTCGATGGAGAGCCCGTCGATGGCGGCGAGCAGCCGACGATAGTCGTTCAGCCGGAGCCGTGGGTCGGGCTGCATGAGCGCGGCGACGAGGTCGTCAGTCGCGGGCGTCACGTCCGGACGAATGTCCCGGAGCCTCGGTACCGCTCCGCGGAGGTGTTCGGCCACGATCTGCGGCAGCGTTCTTCCTGCGTGGGGCGTCCGGCCGGTGAGCAGCGCGAAGGCCGTCACGCCGAGCGAGAAGATGTCGGCCGCCGGTCCCGCGGCGGCACCCTGCAACTGCTCCGGTGCCATGTACGCGGGCGTGCCCACCGCCATGTTCGTTGCGGTGAGCTGCGGCTCGTCGGCAGGATCCATGCCGCGGGCGAGGCCGAAGTCGGCGATCTTCACGAGCGGCATCCCCGCGGGCAGCGGAAATCCCGCGGGCGCATCGACGAGCAGCAGATTCGCGGGCTTGATGTCCCGGTGCACCAGCCCCTGCTTGGCCGCATGGGCGAGTCCGGCCGCCGCCTGCCGCACGATGCCCCACGTGGTTCGCTCGTCGAACGGGCCGCGCTCCTGGAGCCGTCGCTGGGCGTCGGTTCCCTCCACGAGTTCCATCGCGAACCAGACGCGCCCCGCGGATCGACCGCAGTCGTAGGCCGCGACGATATGCGGGTGTGAGAGCCTGGCCACGGCGCGAGCCTCACGCTCGAAACGCTGAATCGCCGTCTCGTTGCCCAGGTGCGCGAGCAGGATCGTCTTCAGCGCGACGATGCGGTCGAGGGCGACCTGCCTGGCGCGATAGACGACACCCATGCCGCCGCGGCCGAGCAGGTCGAGAATCTCGTAGCCGGGCACCGTGTCGTGCGGACGGAGCAGCGTCTCGACAACGTCGGCCTGCCCCGCATCGATCATGCCGCGTCGCAGCGCCTCCTGGGCGGGCGAGGTTCCCGTCACCGAGACGGCGGCAGTGATCTCGCCGGCGGCATCCGCCGTGAGCATCTGGAGCCGCAGCACGGTGGTCGTGAAGTCGGTGGCGGCAGGCGGATCGGCGGGGGACGGCATGACGGGCGTGTCCGCACACGATCAAGGAGGAGCATCCGCGAGGGCGGACAACTGACCGAGGATGGCCTTCACGCTCGGCCGGTCGGCGGGCGATTGTCCGACGTAGGCGAACCGCACGCGGCCTTCCTTGTCGAGCACGTAGGTCGCCGGCTTGGCGAGGTCCGCCCGAAGGCCGAGCCGCTCGATCGCGCCGAGTCCGACATCGAGCACCACTGGAAACGGGGTCGTCGCGCCGCCGACTCCGTCGTGCCGCCGCGCGTCCCGGTCCACGGCTGCCGTGAACCTCGCTACCTCCGTGCGGTCCGCCGCGGAGGTGACGGGAAAAACGACGACCACCTCGGCGTCATGGGCCTTGATCGCATCGTGGTTCGCCACGAGGCGGGCCGTCTGCGAGGCACAGTAGAGGCAGATGCGGCCGCGGTGCATCTCCGCCGGCTGGCCACTCGTCCGGCCTCGGGTGATCACGAGGACCACGTTTGCGGCGCCGCGGTACCGGGCGAGATCCCAGGGCTCGCCCTTCGTGTCCTGGAATTGCAGTGCCTCGAAGCCGGTTGCATCGGGTGTCGCGTTCGATGCCACATCGTCGAGGAACGGATAGGGTTTGGACTCGTCGAATCGATAGCTCGTCGCCTGGGGCGCTTCCAGCTGCGACCACACGTTCCAGCCGGCGATGGCGATGACGACCAGCGCGAGGACCGCCATGAGGGCCTGCCGCACGAGCGACGGACGCGGGGCGGCCGATGGCCCGTCACCGGTCGCCGCCGACGTGGGCTCTCGGGGTGAATCGGCGTCATGGTGCGACATCGAATCATGCTCGTATCGGTGGGCTGGCCCCGGACACCCCGCCCATGGTGGCATCATGTGATCGCCCGAACAACCCGGTCATCACGCTCCAGCCTCGGAGGCGGGCTGTGGGGAAATCGCGGATCGCTTATCTTAGGTGGCGGTGGGTTGGCGACGGCGTGAACCGGCGCCCAGTGTCCGCCCGATGCCTGTTGTGGTGACGACCGGATCGGGGTGGCGTGGGCGTGCTGCGGGCGCAGCGAGCCTTTGCGTCGCCGTTCGACCGACGTGGAGCCGGCAGGTCCGGAGGGGCATTGATGGACGAGACCGTCGCGATTTCGGGCGACGGGGCGCCGGATCCTGACGACCGAATCGGGCAGGTGTTGTCCGATCGCTATCGCATCGTCGCACGGATCGGATCCGGCGGCATGGGAGTGGTGTACCGCGCGTGGGACGAGAAGACCGACGGCTACGTGGTCGTCAAGTCCCCGAAGAGCCTGCTCGGCAGCGACCCGCAGATTCTCGGCCGGTTTCGCCTCGAGCTGTCGGCCCTCCGCACGCTTTCCCATCCAGGCATCGTCCCGATCATCGACATCGGCAGTGCCGGTGTGCTCCCCTTCGCGGTCATGCCCTATCTGGCCGGTGGCAGCCTCAAGCAACGACGGAAGTTTCGCGACGAGAAGCCGCTGCCGATGCCGCCGGAGGAGATGTGGCGTTGGCTGCCGGCAATCGCCCGGGCCCTCGATTTCGTGCACGCCAGCGGCTACGTGCACCGGGACGTGAAGCCCGACAACATCCTCTTCAACGGCCGGGGCACGCCGCTGCTGAGCGACTTCGGTCTGGCCAAGATCGTGCTTGACGACGATGAGCGGTCCGGGACGCAGGAGATCACGAAGACCGGCCTCGCCGTCGGCACGCCGCACTACATGGCGCCGGAGGTGATCCTCCACTCGTCGATTTCGTCGCAGGCCGACCAGTTCGCCCTCGCGGTCATGCTCTATGAGCTGCTCGCGGCGCGGAAGCCTTTCGACGGGCTCAGGCCGTCGGCGGTCCTCGTCGCCAATGCGTCGACCGATCCCCCGTCGCTCCGCGAGTATGCGCCGCAGCTCGACGACCGCACGATCGACGGAATCACGCGGGCGATGTCGAAGGATCCGGCGGCCCGCTTTCCCAGCTGCGAGGCGTTCGTCGACTCGGTGCTCGCAGCGGTGCCCAAGCCCAAGCCGCTGGCTCGCTTCCGTCTGATGTGTCCAGCCTGCAGCAAGCTGCTGACGGTCTACAGCCAGCTCGCCGGTCGCCCCGGCGCATGCCCCAAATGCGGGGTCAACCTCACGATCGGCCTCGATCTTCAGTCGCTGTGGCTCCGCGAGGACCGCGAGGGAGCCGGAGGCGCGGCGGGCGAGCCGACGACGCTCATGATGGCCGACGAGGCTGAGGCGAGGGAAGGATCGATCCGCTGGGGCGACAGCGACTCGTCGTCGGGGAGTTCGTCGACACTGCACGACATCTTCCAGGTGTTTCGCGAGCTCGGGGAGGTCGTGGTCGAATCCACGTTCGTCAAGATCGCGATCCTCGCGGTCGTCGCGCTCGTCGTCGCCCTCGTGCTGACCCTCGGGCCGCGGCGTGACGCCCAGCCGGGATCGGCAGGTGACCAGCCGCTGCCTGCGCCCGCCGCGGCACCCTGAGTCTCGCCTGTCCGGTCGCGATGCACCGGGACACCTGGCCGGGGCCGTCGCGCGACGAATGCTCCGCTCCGCCCCGTGGCACGGAACGTGCTTCTTCCGAGGCGGGTCACGGACCGGTCGTCGGGGCCGTGATGACAGGGAACACGCGGATCATCCGCATTTCAGGAGTCATTCTCATGGTGCGACATCATCAAAGTCATGGAGAGAATCGACGAGCCGCTGATGCGAATTGCGGCGCGCGCCGTAGGAATCGCAGGGAGCGTCTCAGAATGCGGCGCGGCAGTGGGCGGCCTGGCGTGGAGCGGCTGGAGCCTCGGACCCTCCTTTCCGCGACACCGAACGACCCCGGCCCCTTCGGTCTGCCGGTCCAGTCGTTGGATGGAACCGGCAACAACGTGGCCGACGTGTCGCTCGGCAGCGCGGGGCAGGCCTTTCTGAGGGTGTCCGCTGCGGCGTATGCGGATGGCCTTTCCAGTCCATCGGGTGCGGATCGACCGAATCCTCGAGCCGTCAGCAACGCCCTGTTCGCCGATCCGGATGGGGGCAGGCTGAACGACCGCAACCTGAGCGCCTTCATGTACGCGTGGGGACAATTCCTCGATCATGACCTGACGCTGACCGACTCGGCCTCGCCCGCCGAGGCGATGACGATCGGCATCCCGACCGGGGATCCGTGGTTCGATCCGGCTGGAACCGGCACGGCGGTGATGCCGTCCCTACGATCCGCCTATGACCCGTCGTCCGGGGTCGACGGCCCGCGGCAGCAGGTGAACTCCCTGTCGGCATTCCTCGATGGATCGCAGATCTACGGGGTCGACGCCGAGCGAGCCGCCGCCCTGCGCACGTTCTCGGGCGGGCGTCTCGCGACGGGTGACGGTGGTTCATTACCCCGCAACTCGGGCGGTCTGCCGAACGCGTCGTTGGGGCAGGCGGCCGACACGCTGTATCTCGCGGGGGACATCAGGGCCAACGAGAATCCGGAACTGCTGGCACTCCACACGCTGTTCGTTCGCGAGCACAACCGACTGGCCGACGAGACGGCGGCGCGGAATCCCTCGTGGTCGGACGAACAGATCTTCCAGCACGCCCGCAGGCTCGTGATCGCGGAGCTTCAGGACATCACCTATCACGAGTTCCTGCCGGCACTGCTCGGGGTCAACTCACCTGCGTCGGCGGCGCTCCGTTCGGCCGGCCGCTACGGGGCCGACATCGATCCCGGCATCTCGACCGAGTTCGCGACGGCCGCATATCGGCTCGGCCACAGCATGCTCGGAGGTGACATCGGCTTCCTCGCCGCGGACGGCACGCCCGTGCGTGAGGAGCTGGCGCTGCGGGATGCGTTCTTCAACGTCGGCGCATTCGCGGACGCAGGCCTCGAGCCGATCCTGAAGTATCTGGCGAGTGATCGCTCCCAGGAGATCGACACGACGGTGGTGGACGACGTGCGCAACTTTCTCTTCGGACCCCCGGGGTCCGGCGGCTTCGATCTCGCGGCACTCAACATCCAGCGGGGGCGGGACCATGGCATCGCCGACTACAACACGGTCCGCGAGGCGTACGGCCTGCCGAGGGTGGCGACCTTCGCGGAGATCACGTCGGACGTGCAGGTGCAGCGTGCCCTCGAGGAGACGTACGGATCGGTCGATCGTCTCGATCTCTGGGTCGCGGGGCTCGCGGAGCGGCATCTGCCCGGATCGAGCCTCGGCCAGACCTTCACGCGGATCATCGTCGAGCAGTTCACGCGGCTCCGGGACGGCGACCGCTACTGGTACCAGCGCACGCTCCCGCAGGCGCTGGTGCGGAACGTCGAGCGCACCTCGCTGGCCGACGTCATCCGACGCAACACGGGGCTCTCGAACCTGCAGGGCGACGTATTCTTCTTCCGCACGTCCCTTTCCGGTGCCGCGTTCGCGGACCGCAACGGTGACGGCATCCGGCAGCGGCAGGAATCCCCGCTGGTCCGCGCGGCCGTGAGCCTGCTCGCCGCAGACGGCAGCACGGTGGCGACGACGCAGACCGATGAACAGGGCAGATATCGGTTCGAGGGATTCGATCTGGGCAGGTATCGCGTGCGGGTCGTGGCGGGCATCGCTTCGGCCACGAGTGGCCCGATCGCCGCGTCCCGCGGCGGCGACATCGACCGGATCGACGTGGCGGTCACCGCGACGCAGCCGGACGACCGAGGGCCCGGACGGCGGGTGCCGGGCCGACCGTCGCCCCGGACCGTCGCGTTCGCAGCGCTGGCTGCGGACACCGCCAGCGAGCCGGTGCGCGGTACAACGTGGCGGCGGAGCGGTGCGACATGACGGGCCTCGTCACGAGCGATGCCTACACGGCCCATGACACGGGCGACGGTCATCCCGAGTCGTCCGATCGGGTGCGGGTGATCGTCGCCCGACTCCGGCGCGAGGGCCTCCTCGAGCGGACCGTCGCGATCGAGCCGAGGCCGGCGACCGACACGGAACTCCTCCGGTGCCACACGGCCGACTACCTCCGGGTCGTGCGCGATGATGCCGCCGCGGGACGGCGGCAGCTCTCGACCGGCGACACGCCGCTCTCGCAGCGATCGCTGGAGACCGCGCTGCTTGCCGCCGGAGGCGTGCTCGCGGCGGTCGACGCGGTGATGACCGGCCTCGTCGCGAATGCCGCGGCGATCGTCCGGCCTCCGGGCCATCACGCGACACCGGCGCGCGGGATGGGTTTCTGTCTCTTCAACAACGTCGCCCTCGCGGCGCGGCACGCGCTGGCGGTGCATGGCATCAGCCGCGTCCTGATCGCCGACTGGGACGTGCATCATGGCAACGGCACGCAGGACCAGTTCTGCGCCGACGGCTCGGTCCTCTTCTTCGACACGCATCAGTCTCCCCTCTATCCCGGCACGGGGCACCGCGACGAGACGGGGGAGGGACCGGGACGCGGCCGGATCATGAACCGACCGTTCCCGGCGGGAGCGGGTCGGGACGAGGTCGTCGGCGCGTTTCGCGACGAGCTCGTCCCCGCGGCGGACGCGTTCCGGCCACAGCTCGTGCTCGTGTCGGCCGGGTACGACTCGCGTGTCGGCGATCCGCTCGGGGCCTTCCGGCTCACCGACGACGACTTCGTCGAGCTCACGCGGATCGTCAGGGGCATCGCGGATCGCCACGCGAACGGCCGGCTCGTCTCCGCGCTCGAAGGCGGGTATGCCCTCGACGGCCTCGCCGCGGCGGCGGCCGCGCACGTGCGGGCGCTCGTCGATGGCTGAGGGCAGCGGCCATGCGAGCGGCGAGCGTTCGCGGATACCGAGTGCCTCATCCCCGCCGCGTAACGCGTCGACGCTCCAGCAGCCCCGAAATCACGCTAGAAGAGCGCATCTGGTTGAGCTGGAGCGACGACTTGGCAAACCTGGAGACGGAGGCGAGGGGTCGGCGAACGCTCGAGGAGCTTTGGGCCGCCTCGGCCCACGCGACGAGCCAATCCGCCGTTGGAGCGGCGGAAGAGATCCC
>CAIWZS010000018.1 GCA_903917235.1 uncultured Planctomycetaceae bacterium
CTGGCAGACACGGATCCTCGAGGAGCAGGTCGTAGTGCCGCCCGCCGGAGTCTTCGGGATGGCCGGTGTGCTCGAGGACGACGAAGCGTGGCATGCGAACCCGGGGGAGCGGTGCCTGGGGACCCGTGCGGAGACCTGCCCCGGCAACGGTGTCGCTCAGGCGATCGTGCCGATGCGGATTCCCGATGTGAGCGGCGGCGTGACGCGCCGTGTCGCCGCGTTGCCGGCGGCGTCGGCGAGGGTGCCGCCACCGATCATCCTCCAGAGCCGCAGTGGCCGGGGCGACACGGATCCGTCGGTCGCCTGCACGACGTACTCGAACGTGAGCGTGCGTGCATCATCGCTCGATGAGACGTACGTCGCCCGCCGCAGGCCCGCCGAGCCGGGTGCGATGGAGAGCGAGAGGAACGGGGTGCCGCCGACGTTCACCGCCTCGTCGAACGTCACGCTGAACCGCAGAGCCTCCCCCGCGACATGGAGGCGAGGTGCCGGGAGTCCGACCGGTCCGGCGGCGTGTGGTTGTGTCGTATCGATCGACACGCCCTCGAGCGGGGCATTTGCGATGCCTTCGGGCAAAGCGGTCGCGAGGGGCGTGCCGTCGGCCGACGTGATGCCGGACCGGCTGGCGATGCGGATCGCCGTGCCGAGCCGCACCTCCGCCGCCGAGATCGCGCGGCCCACCCGATAGGTGAACTCGAGGCCGGTCGTGCCGCTGCCGCCGGTGAGTGGGGCCTGGACAGTGCGGCTCCCGACGACGAGCGGCAGGGTGGGTCTGCCTGTGACGGAGGCTGGACTCGAGACCGTCAGGACGATGGTGATCGTCGATCCTGCGCGGTAGGCGGCCGGCGCGGGGGACATGATCGATTCCACGACGAACGCGGCCTCCGGTGGCGGATCGGAGGGATCCGTCGGGTCTGGGGGCTGGGTGCCAAACGCGCCGTCGAAATCGAGCTTCACGTTCCGGCCGCTGCTGATCGAGACCTGCGTCGCTTCGGTCGATTCCGCGCCGCGTGAAAACACGACGCTGTAGGTACCGCCGGCGAGCGGCAGCGCGTAACCGCCGCTCGGACCGGTCGTCGTCGAGAAGGTCGTGCCGGCCGCCGAGGTCGCCGTCACGACGATGTCGGCGAGACCCTCGCCCACCGTGTAGAAGCGGTCGGTGGCGACGGTATCGGTGAAGGCGACGCCCGTCAGATGGGCGCGTGTGCCGATGCCGAAGTTCTCCACGACCATGCCCGCGTTGTACGTATCACCATCGGTCGTGAACTCGCCGAAGCGGACGCCGGGGCCGACCTCACGGTAGTCGGCACGGAGCAGGTTGCGGCGGTGCCCGCTGCTCAGGAAAAGCCCCTCGTGTCGCTCGAGCGTGTGGGCGACCTCATCGATCGCACCCGTGCTGCCGCCCCAGGCGATGTTCTCGCCGACGCCACCGCCGTAGCCGAGCGCGGCGGCGCGGCTGGTCGGGCTGCGTCCCTCCGGCGTGTCGTGCTCGAAGTAGTCGCGGTCGAGCATGTCCTGGGCATGTCGCCCGGCTGCGTCGATGAGGATCGCATGGGGCGCGAGCGGCTGCTTGGGCGCGGTGGAGATCGTGCCGGCCGCGAGCCCCTCGTTCAGGTCGATTCCGTACCGCTCGGCCTCCGCCTGAGGTGCGGCGCGGGCGCGATTGATCAGTTCCAGAAGCAGCTGCTCGTGCGGCGTGAGCACGACCGTCAGCAGACGGCGCGGCTCGAGATGTTCCGCGCCGAGCGGTAGGGGAACGCTCCTCCGCCGGCCTCTTCGAGTCTCTGCCACCGCGATCGCCGAACCCATGGCGTTCATGCCTCACGTGCCCCGATCACCGATCGTAGGCATGCGGGGAAGCCCCGGGCAAGCACGGGTCGCGGGCTCAATATTCGTCGCCGCCACCCGCGGTGCCGGCGGCGGCGGCGAGCGGCTTCGGCTTGTGGCGGACGGCGCGGCGGGCGTTCTCGTCACGCAGCCGCTCGATCGCCGCCTCGAGGCTCATCGCGCCGAGGTCGCCATCGACGCGGTCACGCAGGCTCACCGTGCCGGCAGCCTCGTCCCGCGGCCCGCAGACCACCATCATGGGAATGAGATCGAGCTGGGCGGTGCGGATCTTGGCGCCGAGCTTTTCCGCGGCGGCGTCGAGGCCCGTCCGGAGTCCGGCCGCCTCGAGCCGCCCCTTCACGGCCTGCGCGTAGCCGGCGCTCTTCTCGCTCACCGGGATCACCCGCACCTGTTCCGGGGCGAGCCACAGCGGAAACGCCCCGGCAAAGTGCTCGATCAGCACGCCCACGAACCGCTCCATGCTGCCCAGGGGGGCGCGGTGGATCATCACGGGCTGGTGCTTGGCGTTGTCGGCCCCGATGTATTCGAGGTCGAACCGTTCCGCACTGGGGAGGTTGTAGTCGAGCTGGACGGTGCCAAGCTGCCACTCGCGGCCGAGCGAGTCGTTGACCACGAAGTCGATCTTGGGGCCGTAAAAGGCCGCCTCGCCGGGCTCGGGCTCGCAACCGGGCAGGTTCATGCGGCGGGCCACCCGCTCGATGGCCGCCTCGGCCTCGTTCCACCGCTCCGGCGGGCCCACGTACTTGTCGCTCGCCGGATCCCGGAACCCGAGCCGGACGCGGAAGTTGTCGAACGCCAGGCTCTCGAGCACCTTGAGCGTGAAGTCGATGCAGCCCTCCACCTCCTGCTCCACCTGCTCGTGGGTGCAGAAGATGTGGGCGTCGTCCTGGGTGAACCCACGGACCCGCGTCATGCCACCGAGCTCCCCCGACTGCTCGTAGCGGTAGACCGTGCCGAACTCGGCCAGCCGCAGCGGCAGGTCCTTGTAGCTGTGGGGCCGGGCCTTGTAGATCATCGTGTGGTGCGGGCAGTTCATCGGCTTGAGCAGGTACTGCTCGTCGTCGCTCATCACGATCGGCTTGAACTGGCTGTCTGCGTAGTACGGATAGTGGCCCGAGATCTTGTAGAGGTCGACCTTGCCGATGTGCGGCGTGTAGACCGGCTGATAGCCGCGGGCGGCGAGTTCCTCGCGGACGAAGGCCTCGAGCGTGCCGCGGAGCACGGCCCCCTTGGGCATCCAGAGCACGAGCCCCGAGCCGACGAGCGGGCTGGTGGTGAAGAGGTCCAGCTGCTTGCCCAGCACCCGGTGATCTCGGCGGCGGGCTTCCTCGAGGGCGGCCAGATGCGCGAGGAGGCAAAGCGCCGCGATCACCGCCGGCTGGGACGCGAACTCGGGCTGTTCATGATCTCGCCGGAC
>CAIWZS010000019.1 GCA_903917235.1 uncultured Planctomycetaceae bacterium
CAGCGCCGGTCGTGCTCGAGCGCTCCGCCGGGAAGCACGGTGGCCGTCCCGACGTCCACGCCGTCGAGGCTCTTCACGGGATAGATCGTGATGCGATCGAGTGAAGGCATGAGCAGCACGGACGGTAACAGTCCCGTCACGAAACACGATGTCGACCCGCAAGCCACACACCGCGAGGGGCTGTCCGTGCCCCGGGAGCCGGCGTTGCTGACCAGCGAAGCCATGGACGGCGAAGCACAGGCAGCATCGAGTGAGCGTATGCCACGAAGGCATTCGCGAACGTCCGGCGATGGGGCACGGGCAGCCCCGAACCCACGCCTGGACCCAAGTGCCCCGCCACGCTCCCCGACCGCGGCAGCATATCCGCATGCCGCGTACCGCGATCACATCCGAAAGTTGAACGTCTGCCAAAGGAGCCGCAGGAGCCACTGGCCCACCGTACGGCTGCCCACCTTGATCCGCGCCGTGCCGCGCATCCCCGGCGTGAAAACACCCTCGGGGTCGTCGAGCGTGACGAGCGCCTCGTAACTCGTGGAGATCGGCAGCTCCCGCCCCGCCTCGTCGGTGCGCGTCGGCACCGATCCGCCGGCCTTGACGCTCAGCCGTTCCGGGCCGGCCTCCATGCTGGTCTCGGCGATCTCGTCGATCGTGCCGGTCAAGGTGCGCCAGGCGAAGGCGTCGAGCTTCAGGTCCACCCGCTGGCCGCGTGCCACGAACTCGACCTCGGACTGGTCCACCACGAGCGCGGCCTCGAACGTGCCGCGCTCCCCGACGAGGCAGACGACCGTGCCCTCCGGAAAGGTCGCTCCGAGGTTTTGCTCGTCGAGCGGGTGGCCGCTCCACGGCGGCAGCTTTCCGCCCGGATCGGGCGGTGGCCGCACGCTCGGCGCGGGCAGCACGACGCCGCCGCGCGGCGCGTGGATCACGAGCTGGCGGCGATCCCCCTCCTTCTTGGCGAGCTGCTCCTCGTAGCTCTTGAGCGACTCCTCGACGGTGCCGATCTCGAGCGCGGCGTTCGGATCGGTGAACCGCTCCCGCTGGAGGCTCGCGAGCTTCGTGCGGTACTGTGTGACCTGCCCCTGGAGTTCCGCGATCTGGAGTTCCAGGTCGACACTCGAGAGGCGGATGATCTCCTGTCCTTCGGCCACCACGTCCCCGGGCTTCACGGACAGGTGGTCGAGCCGGCCGGGAATGCTGACGTAGACCGTCTCCTCGCCGCGGGGCCGCAGTTCGAACGCGCACCACACCCGCTGTGGCAGCGGGATGAGCGCCACCGCGGCGATGATCGTCGCGGCGATCGCCAGCGTGATCGCCAGATTGAAGGACTTCACCTCGTCTCGCCTCCCGGGCACCTTGAAGAACTTGATCATCCCGTACGCGGGCCGGATGACCAAGCCCCAGATCGCACCGGCGGCCAGCAGGCGGCCGAGCACCTCGAGCCGATACGGCTTGAAGACGTTCCAGACGAAGAGAAAGATCGACGCCGTGACGATCCACATGTAGATGCTCGAGGCCACCGCGTAGAGTGCGAAGAGCCCGAGGTTTCGCTGGGGCAGGAAGGGATCCTCCGGCTGCTTGATGCCGAGGCACCATTTCGAGGCCAGCCGGCCGAGAATCGTGCTCGCCTTCTGGCGGAGGTTCGGAATCTCGATGATGTCGGAGAGGATGTAGTAGCCGTCGTAGCGGAGCAGCGGATTGGCGTTGAAGAGCAGCGTGGAGACGCTCGACACGAACATGACGTCGAGGCAGAGCTGGTTGAAGATGCCCGGGTGCGACCACCACCAGAGGTAGGTCGCGATCGACGCGAGGATCAACTCGACGTACATCCCGGCCGCGCCGATCGCCGCCCGCTTCCACTTGTTGGGGAGCATCCAGCTGTCCGAGACGTCGCAGTAGAGGCAGGGCGTGAACACGAGCAGCATCATCCCCATCTCGTGGCACTCGCCGCCGTAGTGCTTGCACGAAAGCCCGTGCCCGAACTCGTGAAGCACCTTCGTGACGCCCAGGGCGATCGCGAGGTAGAGCCAGTTGCCCGCGGCGAAGAACTGGTGGAACTCGGGCAGCTTCGTACGAAAGACGTCGAAGTTCACGAGCACGAGCAGCACGGCACTCAGCACGAACGCCATCGCCGCGATGATGGCGGGCAGCGAGAAGAGCCAGCCGAACCACGGGTCGATCCGCTCGAGGATCCGGTCGGGGTCGATGCCCCGAAACCGGAGCGACATGATGTTCGAGAGCCAGGCGATCCACTGCTTCCAGATGCGCTGCCGCCGCCGTTCGAAGAGCTGCGGCCCCTGCCCCGGCCGGTCGCCGGTGACCAGCCCGCTGCGGTGGAGGGTCGAGACGAAGCGGGCCAGCTCCTCGACGGTGATGCGCCGCGGGGGAAACTGCGCCTCGAACCGTTCCTTGAGTTGCTCGAGGCTTCGCTGGCCGTCGAGCATGTCGAGGAGCGCGTATTCCTCCGGACGGAACCGGAAATAGTGCAGCGCGATCGGATCCTTCACGACCCACCAGGCCTGCCCCTGGTACACCTGGCGGGTGACGTCGAGGTCGCCGCGCCGGCGCAGATTGACCGGGCGCGTGGTGCTCGAGCGAAAGGCGTCGGCGGTGGCCATGGGATCCCTGCCGGCGGGGACGGTCGGGCGACCCGCTACCGAGCGGCCGTGGCCTCGCGGCGGACGGGTGCGAGCGGCTCCTGCCGTGCGTGGACCGTCATCGTGGCGGTCTGGCCCGCCCGCAGGAGCCACTGCTGGGACGAGGGTGCCTTGCGGTTGTCCACCTCGGCGAAGACGCGGTAATCACCGCCGCTCTCGACCAGCGGGCTGACGAAGACGATGCGGCCCGTGAACGATTCCCGGGTGTCGCCCGCGAGCGGCACCTCGACGGTCACCGGCCGGTCGCGTACCTGATCCGGACCCCACTTGGCCGCATCGACGTAGCCCTCGACGCGCAGCCGATCGGTGCGGACGATCCGGGCGAGCGGGTCGCCGGGCTGCATCCACTCGCCGAGGTGCGGGAAGACCTGCACCACGACCCCGTCGATCGGCGACGTGATCAGCCGACGCTGGATCGAGTGGCCGGCCGCCTCCACCTCGACTCCCTTCGACACGGCCGCGAGCTTCGAGACCCGCTGTTCGAGATTCGCCTGCTCGATCTGGAGGTCGGCCTTCTCCACGTTGAGACGGAGCCGGTTGATCTCGACCTCCGTGACGCTGCCCGGCACCCGGCGGGCGGCCTCGAGCGCCTTGTCGAGTTCGGCCTGGGCGACCTTCAGCGACGCGACCGAAAACCGCACGTCCACGTCGCTCTCCGACTTGGCGACCGCCTGATCGTGCTCGGCCTCGGCCCGCCGCTTCTCCATCCGCGGCTGGTCGTCGTCGATCCTCGCGATTTCGTCCCCCTTCGACAGCGAATCCCCCTCGCGAAGCGGCAGTTCCACGAGCACCCCGGCCTCCCGAGCGGGGATCTTCGCCTCCTCGATGAGCGACACGAGGCAGCGCTCGAGCACCGGTTCGGCGTCATCCGCCGCCTCCGGCCTGCCGGCAGCCACGAGCGCGAGCGCGCAGGCCGTCGCCAACCACCGGATCGATCGCAGCTCGCTCGCCATCGCTTCTCCTCACCAGAGCCGGAACAGCACCTGCGTCTGGATGAACGACAGGACATCGTGGAACCACACGTAGCCCAGCGCCCGCCTGCCGCAGGCGATCCGTGCCGTGACGCTCGCGCCCGGCCCGAGGTGCTCCTTCTCGTGCCGCGTCGGGTCGATCGTGACCCGCACGAGCACGGTGTTGCCCTCGTCGCCACGCACCTCCGCCTGCTCGTGGATCTCGCGCACCACACCGTGGTGCCGTGTGCCCGGATCGGTGGCGAGGATGTAGTCGACCGTGAGGTCGCGGCCCGCCGCGCGGGCCTCGGCATGCGCCCGGTTGACGTGTCCGAGGCGGTCGTCGGGCATGTGCAGTTCGAGCTCCCACGGGCCCGTCTTGTCGGCCACCCGCATCAGCACCTGCCCCTTCTCGACGGGGCGCAGAAGCAGGCGGTCACGGACCTGCCACGTGACGATCACGCCGTCGATCGGGCTCTTGACCTTGAGGTCGGCCCGCTTCGCCTCCAGCAGCTTCCGCTGTTCGTCGAGGCTCTCGATCTCGCGCTGCAATTGCGCCGCACGTCCCGCGAGGCGCGCCTTCTCGTCGGCGGAGAGCTTGCGATCCTCCAAAAGCGAGCGCCGCGTGCTCACGAGCTGTTCCTCGCTCGAGGCCTTGCGGCCGAGGACGTCCGTCAGCGACACCTCCACCTCGGTGTTGCGCAGGGTGGCCAGCAGCTGGGCCTCCTGCACCTCGGCGCCATGCTCCATGCCGGGCTCGAGCTTCTCGACGATGCCCTCGATCTGGGCGAACACGTCGCGGCGATGGACGGGCTCGAGCGTCCCCTTCGCCTCGAGCCGCAGTTCGGCCGGGACGAACACGAGCGCCAGGATCGCGGCGAGCGTCGCGAGTCCGGCGAGCACCGTGCGCGGCAGGTTGCGGGCGGTCGTGAGCACGCGGGATTTGCCAAGCAGGTGGATGACCCCGTAGAGCGGAAGCCCGGTGTGCTCGAGCGAGTTGGCGAGTGACACGCTCCCGTGTGCCGCCACGAGATCGAGCCGGGCCCGCTTGCCGCCATCGAAGGTGCTCGACGAGAACCACTCCGCGACGATCGCCCCGATCGGCTCGGGCGTCGCGCGGGGCGCGGCCTCGGCCTTCGCCACGGCCACGGCGTCCACTCCTCCCGGCTTCACCACCGGCGTCGGCTTCGGCTTCTCCAACGGAATGATGGCGAGCGCCGTCGCGTGGGATTCGTCGATGTAGTTTTCGAGTTCCTCCTCGATCTGCGGCGGCAGCTCGCGTGTCGGATCGGGGTGCCAGAGCGGCTCGCCCGCCCTGGCCACGACCCGCACGAGGGCCTCGATCGCCTGCACGGCGGAGGCCCGCCTCTCGACCGATTCCTGGCCGCTGACCGCCTCGAGCCGCAGCGTGTGCCGTCGCTTCACGAGCACGCCGACGCGGTCGCAGCCGATGATCCGTCGGGCCTCGTTGGCCAGCACGAACGCGGTATGGACCGGATCGAGTCGTTCGTGCACCGCCCGACTGAACCGCTCGACCTGGGCCAGAGCCGTCTGCTGCTCGTCGAGCGCGACGAGCTGCTTCTTCTCGCCACGGCGCTGCAGGTAGCCACTGGCGGCCACCGCCAACTGCTCGAGGAACCGCACGAACCCCCGCTGGACGTCCTCCGGCGGAGGCATCTGGGAGTCGTCGATCGAGGGATGATGGAGGATCTCGATGAGACCGGCGCGGGAGTCGCCCACGTCGATGGGAGCGGCGACGACCAGCAGGTTCGTGGAATTGCTCGCGAGCTTGGCGCCGTCCGGCCCCGTGAGTTCTGCACCGGGCGGCACGCAGACGCCATTGGGGGCCCCGAAGAGCGTCTGCACGAGCGCGCCGTGCGGCTGCTGGCTCTCGGGGGCCGACAGGGCCGTGTGCTCGATGCCGGTATGGCAGATCGGCTCGACGCGTCCCTCCGCATCCACGAGCCAGACCAGGCCGGCGATGGCCTCCATCGCGTTGATCGCCCGGTCAAGAAGCCCGCGGAAGAACTCCTCCTCGCCCACGTCTCCCCGGCCGAGCCGCTCGACCTCGGCCACGAGCGCGCGAATCTGCTCGCGGGCGCGTTCGATCTCCACGGCCTCGTCGGTACTGCTCATGACTGGTGAATGCTTCCGAGCCGGTCGCGATCGTGCGGCACCGCACCCGTGGCCCGGGCGGGATCCTGTGTGGACAAAGTGTACCTCCCTGCATGGGCGGGAGGAACGTCAGGCGTTGGTACGCTCCTCGTCCGTCGGTGGTTCGGCCGGCGCGCCAGCCTGCTCGGTCACGGGCGGTCCCGCGTGCCGCGCCAGCCAGTCGGCCGAGGCGAACCGGCGCGCGAGAGCATGGAAGGCCCGGATGGCGTCGCGCTGCCACGCGACGTCCGCCGGATCG
>CAIWZS010000020.1 GCA_903917235.1 uncultured Planctomycetaceae bacterium
CCCACGGAGTCTCCGGCGCCGCCCCGTGAGGCCCGCAACTGGACCTGGGACTTTTCCCCGAAGTGGCCGTCGGGCTGGAAGCCCACCACCCCCAGTTGGTGGCACTGAGCGAGCCGACCGGCTCGACATTGCCCGACATCGATGCGACGCGTGTTCCCGCGTTACGACGTGCCGCCTACTTCTTCAGGCTCAGTTCGAACGTGTTGGCACCCGGCTGCACGGTGAATGCGAGGCCGCTCGTCGAGGTGGAGGCGTAGCGCTGCGGGAAGGGAAGCGCATCATCGGGCTTTGCATTCGCCGACAGCGTCATCTTTTGGGCCATCGCGGCAGGATCGACCGGTGCCGCGCTCGACGCTCCAGCGGGCGGCGAAATCTGCACAACGTAATCGCCGATCGGCAGGCCCGCAGGCACCTGGTACTCGAGCGCGTACGTGCCATCTGGCCCCACGGGTCCCGACGCGGTGAAGCCGCCCTTGGCCGCCACGAATAGCACCTGGCACCCGGCAGGCAAGGGCTCACCCGCGAGCGTGACCTTCCCGCTCACCTTGCCGCGCTGTCCGGAGAAGCCATCGGCCGCCTTGCCGCAGCCGGCCACCGTGGCGACCACCGCGAGGAGCAGACCGACCTGCTGAGTGGGCGAACGTGACATACGATTCTTACTGCTCCGTGAATGCCTGGTTGTCGTCCCGAATCGACATGAGCGTGAGGACGTTCATGTCGATGCTGTTCTGCAGAAACCGCGTCGCCCCGTCGGTCATGAGCACCTGCACACCGCCCGGGTGGGGCGACGCGAGCGGACAGTTCGCGGGCGATGCGTCGGCCCACGCCCCCCAGTCGGTCACACCCGCCTGCCCGAGCACCTGGGCGTTCGGCGGATAACGCACGGTCACGTTCGCCGAATGCGGCGCCCAATTGCCCCAGTTCGTGAGGCCGCCCATGTGCCAGCCCCAGTTGCGTCCCGGCCGGCGATCCTGCTTCTGAACGCCCGTCGCATCCTTGATGAAATCGCTGATTTCGCCGACGAGCAGCGTCTTGGAGGTGCCGTCGGAGCACGAACCCATCTCCTGGCCAAGTCTCGATCGATCGCCGTCACGACGCCTGTTCGTGAGCATCCCACGCCCGGACACGACGCCCCATGCCTGCGACGATTCTCCCGTGGCATCGGTGAACGTGCCATTCCTCGTGGCTCCGGCAATCCCAAAGTAATGCGACTTGTGACCGATACCGCCTGTGTTGGGCAGCACCGATGACGGGCAGAGAATCGTCGGTACGCGCGCGTTCTGGTAGACGGTGCGATTCGGCCCATGATCCCAGCCGACGTTCGCGCTCGCCGCCTGCAGGTCGAGTGCCTCGAAAACGTCGTTGAGTTCCATGAACGGCAGCACCGCGACCCACTGTGAGTAGCCCCATTGCTCCGGCGTGCCGCCACCGTTCGCGGCCAGGATGTCGGTGCCGCTGCCACCAGAAGGAAACGACTTCTTGGCACTGTGATGGTTCTGGAGACCGAGCCCCTGCTGCTTGAGGTTGCCCGCGCATTGCGACCGACGTGCCGCCTCGCGGGCACTCTGCACCGCGGGAAGCAGGAGACCGATGAGCACCGCGATGATCGCGATGACGACGAGCAATTCCACGAGCGTAAAGCCGCGTCGTACGTGATCGCCGAGACGCGGGGTCGCGACGCGCCGTGACCACAGGTCCAGCCAGACCGCTCTTGAGACTCGCATCGCTGTTCTCCCCGGATGGAATTCAATCTCTGAATTCGTGGTCCCCTACTCTCTATTCTTACTTCGGAGTCAAGCGCGTCACAATGCGTGGGTCGCGAGAAAACTCCGGGTACCGCCGGCCTCCCCTCATGTGAGCGAGGACTGAACGGGCGCGGCCACCGTCGCCGGGCTTCAGTCGGCGAGCCCGCCGAGGAGGCTGCCGACGATGCGGCTCGCGAGCGGTCGCGAATCGAGAAACGGCCGGAAGCTGTGCTCACGACCGACGACCGGAGCGGCATCGACCGCCGCATACTCCACCCCCGCCGGCAGCCGGCTGGCGGACATTCCGACGAAACCCAGCGCATCGGCCCCGACCGCCGGATCGACGAAGCGGAAGAACCGCAGCGCCCGATCGCGCGAGTTGATCAGAAGCGTCAATCGGTCGACGCCTTCGACCGCCGCTCGATATGGCCCCCCCGGCAGGAGTCCGTCGCTC
>CAIWZS010000021.1 GCA_903917235.1 uncultured Planctomycetaceae bacterium
CCGACATCCACCGTCTCATGGTCGACGCGGCGGGGGGTGGTGCGCGGCGGATCGTGCTCTTCGTGTTCGACGGGCTCGACTGGCACACGACGCGGGTCGCCGCGATCGCGGCCTCGGGAACGGTGGCCTATCGGGAGGGCCGGGGCACGGGGCTGGCATTCCAGGATTACCGCGGCGCTCCCACCGACTTCGGCTGGTGCGTCACGAGCCCGGCCAACGACGGCACCACGTTCGACGTGGATGTGCAGGCCGTCAAGAACCCGGGTGGCACGCGGGCGGGCGGATTCGACCCCGCAGCCGGCGGCAGGACGCCATGGGACGACCTTTCCGGCCTTCGCTACCTGATCGGCCGCGATCGCGAGCGGTCCCATGCGGTGACCGACTCGGCGGCGTCGGCCACCTCGCTCTGCACCGGTCGCAAGACCTACAACGACGCGATCAATGTCGATCCGCACGGGGAGCACCTCGAGCCGATCGCCCGGGTGCTCCAGCGCCAGGGGTGGGCGGTCGGAGCGGTGTCGAGCGTGCCGGTGTCGCACGCGACGCCCGCGTGCGCGTACGCCAACAACGTGTCGCGCGACGACTATCAGGACATCAGCCGCGACATGCTCGGCTGCCCGTCGATCGCCCACCGCACGACGCCGCTCCCCGGCCTCGACGTGCTCGTCGGTGCCGGGTGGGGCGTCACCAAGGACGCCGAGGCGGATCAGGGCCGCAACTTCGAGCCGGGCAACAAGTACGTCGCGGACTCGACGATCGCCACGATCGATGCGGCGGCGGGGGGGCGCTACATCGTGGCGCAGCGGACGCCGGGGCGGCGCGGCGCCGACGTGCTCCACGCCGCGGCGCGCGAGGCGACCGGCCGGGGGCTCAGGCTCTTCGGCTTCTTCGGCACGCCCCAGGGCAACCTCCCCTTCGGCACGGCGGACGGCCGCTTCGACCCGGCCGCGGACGAGGCCGATGCAGACGCCGACCGGCTGCGGAAAAAGTACGGGGGATCCGTCCACTATTCCGCCGCCGACCTCGAGGAGAATCCCACGCTCGCCGACATGACCCGCGCCGCGCTCGACGTGCTCGCCACGCGCGACCGCTTCTGGCTGCTCGTCGAGCCAGGCGACGTCGACTGGGCCTCGCATGCGAACAACATCGACACCTGCATCGGTGCGGTGCATGCGGGGGACGCCGCCTTCCGTGCGTGCGTCGAGTGGATCGAGCAGCACGGGGGCTGGGACCGGACGGCCGTGATCGTGACGAGCGACCACGGCCACCTGTTCGTGCTCACCGACCCGGATGGATTCACGCGTCGCGGCCGGTGAGGCGCCGCGACGCGGCCACCCTCACCCGATCAGCGCCTTCATCTCGCGGACGGCCTCGCGGAAGCCGACGAGCACGGCTCGCGCCACGATCGAGTGGCCGATGTTGAGCTCGCCCATCCCGTCGAGTCGGGCCACCGGCACGACGTTGCGATAGGTGAGCCCGTGGCCGGCCGCGAGCTCGAGCCCGACGCGGCGCACGAACTCGCCGGCGCCCGCGAGTTCGACGAGTCGAGCCTGACGCGCCGCCTCGTCGGCGTTCGCGTAGCAGCCGGTGTGCAGCTCGACGATTCCGGCGCCGAGCGCCGCAGCCGTCTCGATCTGCGGGGCCGCCGGGTCGAGGAAGAGCGAGACGGCGATGCCGGCGTCGCGGAGGCGGGCGATCGCGTCGGTGACGGCCCCGCGATGGGCGACCACGTCCAGCCCGCCTTCCGTCGTCACCTCCGCGCGTCGCTCGGGGACGATCGTCACCTGGTCCGGCCGCACGCGGCAGGCGATCTCCACCATCTCCGGCGCGACCGCGCACTCGAGGTTGAGCTTCACCTGCACCGTGCGGCGGAGCACCTCGAGGTCGCGGTCCTGGATGTGACGACGATCCTCCCGCAGGTGGACGGTGATCGCGTCCGCGCCGCCGAGTTCCGCGAGCGCGGCGGCCCATACCGGATCCGGCTCCACGGTCCGCCGGGCCTGGCGCAGCGTGGCCACGTGATCGATGTTGACGCCGAGCGTGGCCATGCGGGGATGGTGGTGGCGACCTACTGCTTTTGCAAGAGCACGACCGAGTTTCCTCGCGGCGTGCGCACGCGGAGCAGGACACCCGTCGCCGGGTCCTCCTTCTCGATGGCCGCCGTAAAGTCGGCGATCGATGCGATCGGCGTCTTGCCGACCGCCCGGATGAGCACGCCGGGGCCGAGCCCGGCCTCCGCGGCGAGCCCCTCCGGATCGACCCGGTCGATCACCACGCCGTCGAAGCCCTCGTAGGCCTCCTCGGCGAGCGTGCTCTTGTCGCGCACCTCGAGGCCGTACGCCTCCGCGTAATAGGTCTCGTCGCTCTGCGCCTCCGCCTGCGGCTTCTCGGGCCTGGCCTCCGCCACCTCGCTCGGCAGGGGCTTCACGCCGATGTTCAGGGTCATCGGCTTGCCGTCCCGCAGGACCGTGAGCGTGTGCTTCCGCCCGATGTCCGACTGCTCCACCATCTCCTGCAGGGAGCGCATGCCCTCCACCGGACGATCGTCGAAGGCGGTGATGACGTCGAGCTCCTGCACGCCCGCCTCGGCCGCGGGCGACTCCGGCACGACGTCGTTGACGAGCACGCCCTGCCGACCGGCCACGCCGAGCTTCTCGGCGAGCTTGCGGTCGAGCGGCCGCATCTGCACCCCGATGAAGGCCCGCTGCACCGCGCCGTTGTCGATCAGCTGCGTGCTGACCCACTTGGCGAGGTTGACCGGAATCGCGAAGCCGACACCCTGGTAGCCGCCGCTCGACGAGGCGATCGCCGTGTTGATGCCGATCACCTCGCCTGCCAGGTTGACCAGCGGCCCGCCGGAGTTGCCCGGATTGATGGCCGCGTCGGTCTGCAGGAACTGGGCCCGCCGGATGCCGCCCAGCTCGCGGCCCTTGCCGCTGATGATGCCGGCACTCACGGTGGTCTCGAGCTCGAAGGGGTTGCCGATGGCGATCACCCAGTCGCCGATCGAGAGGGTGTCGGAGTCACCGAGCTTCGCCACGGGGAGATCCTGGGCGCCCTCGAGCCGGACCACGGCCAGATCACTGTCTGGGTCGGTCTTGATCTCGGCCGCCTTGAACTCGCGGCCGTCGTTGAGCTCCACCACGACCTCGTCGGCGCCCTCGACGACGTGGTTGTTGGTCAGCACGATTCCCGACGCGTCGACGATCACGCCCGACCCGACTCCCGAGCGTCGCGGCCCGCCCTCGGGACCCATGCCCTCGGGCATCTCGAAGTCGAAGCCCTCAGGCAGGCCGTCCGGGAACATCCGCTCGAGCGGAGTGCCGCGGAAGGGATTCTCACCGCCTCGCTGCCGCTGCCGCTGCCGCTGCCCCTGGGCCCGTGGCTTCGTCGAACTGCGGACGAGGACCACGCTGGGCGTCGCCACCTCGGCGGCGTGGCGGAACGCCGTGGACAGGGCGGTCGCGTGGGCGCGGGCCGTCTGCACGTTTTCATCGGCACGAACGGCCTCCGGGAAGAGAAGCGACGCGCTCAGGAGCGCCGCGAGGAGCCGGAGGCGGGATGCGGAAGGCCGCTTGGCACGGGCGGCAGGGGTCGGGAGAGTGTGTGGCATGGCGGCGAACATGGCTGGGAAGGTGTCGGGGTTCGGGCACAGCGTGGGCATGGGGATGATTCTCCAATGGTCCAGCGGAAGAGGGAATCGACACCGCCGGCTCGCGGCATTTCCGGTCGTCCGCCCGGACTGTGCGGGCAGCGGCCGACTGCCATGAGTGTAGGCGCGCGACGACAGACTGCGTCCAGCGGGAACCCGTCCCGCCGCGCAGCCAACCGCCGTGATGGTGGTTCTACGGGGCTCCCTCCCGCGCGGTTCGCGCAGGACGCCGCACGCCGACTGCGGAGACAAAGGTCCGTTGACAACGCGTCAAAACGCGACTTACCCTCCGGTCGAGA
>CAIWZS010000022.1 GCA_903917235.1 uncultured Planctomycetaceae bacterium
CTGCTCGCGGGTCTCGTAGACGGGCTTGCAGACGGTGTAGGGGATCTCCTTGCTCATCGTCTCGTAGACGGGCTTGCAGACGGTGTAGGTCTGCTGGCGGGTCTCGTAGACGGGCTTGCAGACGGTGTAGGGGATCTCCTTCGTGCAGGTCTCGTAGACGGGCTTGCAGACGGTGTAGGTCTGCTCGCGGGTCTCAGAGACGGGCTTGCAGACCGTGTAGGGGATCTCTCGCGTCCGCGTCTCGTAGACCGGGCGGCAGACGGTGTAGGGGATCTCCTTGGTCATCGTCTCGTAGACGGGCTTGCAGACGGTGTAGGTCTCCTCGCGGGTCTCGTAGACGGGCTTGCAGACCGTGTAGGGGATCTCCTTCGTGCGCGTCTCCCAGACGGGCTTGCAGACGGTGTAGGGGATCGAGCGGGTCCGGGTTTCCCAGACGGGCTTGCAGACGGTGTATTCCACCTCCTTGAAGCCCCGCTCCTTCTCGTAGCGGACGCAGTCGATCTCCCGCTGCTCCACCACCTTCTCGCAGACGGTCTTGTAGCAGGTGTATTCCTGCTTCTCGTAGATCACGTCCTTGACGAGCCGCGTGCCGCAGCACGTCGGGGCCGCGGCACAGGTCGGGTCGCCGGCCGCCTCGTCGTCGGCGCAGCCGGCCCGGGCGGCGCTGAAACTGACGGTCGTCATCACGCCCTGGCCGTGCTCGTAGCTGGCCAGGCCGCAATAGGCGGCCTCGACGCGGCTGGCCGGGGCCGCGAGGGCCGCGATCGCCAGCAGGCTGAATACCCACGTGATCTTCATGACTGCCGCCTCGGTCGAGGAGGCCTCCTGTATCTGCGGAAGGAACTGGAACCGGTGAATGACGATGGCTGCCGGGCGCGCCCGCCATGGGCGCACTCCCCGCACCACCAAACATCGGCCATAAACTCGCCGCAGGTTGACCAGTCGCCGCGATCCGCGGGCTTTTTCCATCCCCCCAGGCGCGGTACAACCGTCGCGATCGCCACGACTCCTGCCGCTGGTTGGTGATTTTCCGCCCGGCCGGTAGAGTCGGCGGGCTGAGGCAGGTCCTGGGGCAGCATCATCCGCAGGCTTTTCGATGGCGGAATCCCGACCGCAATCCGCACAGCCCGGCGAGCTTCCGTCAGATGCGGGGGTGCCGAAGGTGGTGGTGAGCCGCCTGAGCCTCTACCTGCGGGAGCTGCAGCGACTCGAGACAGCCGGCCAGCAGACGATCTCGTCCGGCCAACTCGGCACGCTGCTGGGCTTCAGCGACGCGCAGGTCCGCAAGGATCTCGGCTTCTTCGGCCAGTTCGGCTATCCCGGCGTGGGCTATCGCTGCGACGAGCTGATCCGCGCGATGCGGGACATCCTCGGCACCAACCAGGCGTGGAACGTGGTGATGGTGGGCGTGGGCAACCTCGGCCAGGCCCTGCTCGGCTACCGCGGTTTCGGCCGGCAAAACTTCACGATCGTGGCCGCCTTCGACGCCGACCCGGCGAAGGTGGGGCACGTGGTGCAGGGCCTCACGATCCAGCCCCTCGACGAACTCGCCGCGACGGTCCGCGAGCGTCACGTGCGCCTGGGCATGATCGTGGTGCCGGCGGCGCGGGCCCAGGAGGTGGCTGACCGGCTGGTGGCCGCCGGCGTCGAGGGCATCGTCAACTTCGCCCCGGTCACGCTCACCCTGCCGCCCCACGTCCAGAACGTGGGGGTCGATCTCGCGATCGAACTGGAGCAGCTTTCGTTCGCGGTCACGGCCAAGCTGGCCAAGGCGGCCGAATTCCCCCCCGCCACGGGATCGCCGGGCGGCTGAGCCGCTGATGCCGTCGGCCCCTCCTGCCCTCCGTGCCATGCGCTGGCGGAATAGGCCCAGGCACGCAAAACGTCTCCCCGCCGCACCGAATGGTTGCAATCTCCCCGGCCGGGTGGTGTTATGGCGGTTTTGGCACGCTGATGGGCTCCCCGCAAATGGGGAAAGTCTGCCGGTCCGGCAGACGAGTACACACTTAACAGTTTTTCAGGAGTGACGATGCGGAAACGAAGGATCGCCGCCCGAGACCAGCTGACGGCCCGCCGTCGGCGACGCGAAGCCGCCGCCCAGCGTGTGTGCCATGCCGAGCGGCTGGAAGAGCGCCGCGTGTTGGCCGTCGCGCCGCTGGCCGACCTGATCGCCACGCGGAGTGATCTGGCCGCCCCGCCGGGGCAGGCCGTCGTGGTCATCGATGCGGCGGTCGAGGGGAGCGCGTCGCTCGCCGGCTCCTTCGCCGACGCCGCGGCCACCGTGCTCGTGCAGCCCGGTGACGATCTCTTCGCCTCGGTGGGCGGCGCCCTCGAGCGGCTCGGCGATGTCTCCGCGATCCACCTCGTGAGCCACGGCTCGCCCGGGCGTTTCTCGTTCGGCGGCACCGTCTTCGACGAGTCCAGCATCGACCAGTGGGGCGACGGCCTCGTGGCCTGGAACCGAATGGCCGGCCCCGGCGCCGATCTCTACCTCTGGGGCTGCGACGTCGCCGGCGGCGACGGCGCCTCGCTGATCGACAGCATCCATACGGTCTCGGGCTTCGGCGTCGCGGCCAGCACCGACGCCACGGGCCCGGCCCGGCTCGGCGGCGATTTCCATCTGGAATACGTCCTCGGCGACGTTGCCGCCCCCCGGCTCGCCGCCGGCGTGGAGGTGCTCTGGGACACGACGCTCTCCAGCCCGGTGATTTCCAACAGCGCCCGGACCGCGCTCAATGCCGCATTCGACCGGCTCCAGATGACGATCGCCCCGGACGTCGAGGCCGCGCTGATATCGGCCACGAACTCGGGTTCCGCGGTACCGTTCGTCGGCCGCTCGGTGTCGAGCCTCTTTCAAACCGAGTCGAGTGCGATCACGCCCGCGGACGTCGCAGCGCTCCTGTCGGTGAAAACCGCGGCCCAGGCCGCGATGGCCAGCGGGACCCAGACGCTCGCCGGGCTCGCGGCCGCGATCCAGACCGCCCTCGAAGCGGCGGCGACGTCCGCCGGGGCGGCCAGCCATTCGGTCACCGTCACACCCACGTTCACCGGAACCGCCGCGGCGCCGACCAGCCTGCGTCTCGACATCGCCGTCGGGGCCGAGCGGACCGGCACGGCCGCCGTCGATCTCGGGACCGCCACCGTACCCACGCCGATCGGGAAGGTGTTCGAGGATCTCAGCGCCGAGCTCAACATGAGCCTGCGGAGCGGCCTTGGCGTCACCTCGGGGACGCGGCTGGACTACGCCCTGTCCGTGAGCGTCAACCTGGTGCCGAGCACGCCCGTGGCGTCGATCTCGATGGACAGCATGCAGGTCGAGGGGATCGCCACGCTCGGACCCTCCCCGGTCCGGTTCGGGGTCCTCGACGCCCAGGTGGGCGGCACCGAGACGGTCGTCGGCTCGACGACCGTCTCGTTCTCCAACCCGACCCAGACCGTCGCCAACTGGTCGAGCGTCGATGCGTCGGCGACGGCCGTCGAGCCGGTCGCCAACTCGAGCCTCGAGCTGCCGATCACCGCCACGCTGCCCGACGCCTCCGGAAATCCCGTGGCCATCACGTCGCCGTCTTCCAAGATCACGATCACGGCGATCGATCCGACGGGTCTTTTGCCCTGGAGCTGGTCGGCGACCGACATCGAGGACGTCGTCTGGTTCACGACGATCTCCTCCGACGACATCATCGCCGCGGTCAAGGAGGCGGGCTCCATCTACTCGGAGCTGGCGTCGACCGACGAGCGGTTGCTCGGGGCGGAGATCCCCTTCACCGCCCGCAAGACGCTCGCCGACGCCTTCGACTTCGGCTCGCTCTTCGAGCAGACGATCGGCACGCCGATCGACGTCACGGTCATGGTGACCGAGACGGTCGTGGACGGAAACGGCGTCTCGCAGAACCAGACCTTCCAGGCCCGGCCCTCGAACCTCCAGACGTTCAACGACTTTGCGGCGATGTTCACGTCGCTCGGCATCCAGCCCGTCTATGACGCTTCTGCGGGCACGGTCTTGCTCCAGTTCTCGTCGAACCGCACCGACGCCCGGACGCTCCCCGCCGGCGTGGCGTTCGACGTGGCCCCGCTCGGCGGGGTCACCTTCGCTCCGGGAACCTCGCTCGCGGTCGACGCGGCCGTCGAAATCGCCTTCGGCGTCGAGTTCGAGATCGGGCCGGCGGGGCCGATCGTGATGGGCCTCGGCGACCAGCCATCGTCGTTCGTCCTCTCCGGGAACGCGTCATTCCAGGTGATCCCGACCTTCGGCACCGCCTTCACGGTCAACCTTGCCTCGTCGGCCACGACCGGCAACACGACGATCCAGCACCTCGTCGACGACCTCAACGCTGCGCTGGCCGGCGTGACCAGCCAGTTTCGCGCACGGGTGGGTGAGTTCAACGGCCAGATCGAGCTCTACACCGATCCCGTCGGTCCCTCGATGCCCCCGGCGTTTCGGGTCGTGGCCGCCCGTTCGACCGCAAACGCGCAGCTGGGCTTCGACGACGGGGCGCCTGACGGGACCACCGGCAGCATGGAGTTCGTGGCTCGCGCCTCGGGCGTCGTCTCGCGCGTGGTCGACCATGCCACGCTGCCGCTCGCGACTGGATCATTCACGAAATCCCTCGCTGACCTGGCTGGCTCAGCCAGCTACGGGTTCAACACGGTCACGTTCGGCGACTCCTCCGGCTCGCTCGCGGTTCAGGTCGCAATCGACCTGCCGGCTCCGACCGGTGGTGCCTCGCTGCCCACGCCCGACGAGATTGCGAGCGACCCGGAAGACCACCTCGTCCGCACCCTCACCGGGTCGGCGGCCATCGATCTGCTCGATCTCGGGCGGGTGGGCGTGGCCAACGACATCGATCCCCAGGCCGCGATCGAGATCGAGATCCAGGATCTGGCCGCCGGGTCCATCGATGCCTTCGTCCCCTTCGGCGTGCCGCTGCCCGTCGCGAAGCTCGCCGCCGGGGGCCAGGGTCAGCTGACCGCGAA
>CAIWZS010000023.1 GCA_903917235.1 uncultured Planctomycetaceae bacterium
CCCGGCGGCACGCAGCGTTTCCGGCGTCACCTCGCCCCCGACGGCGCACCGCTTCTCGAGCACTCCGACGTTGATGCTCACCACGGTCCGCCCGAAGCTGTTCGTGAATCCCCGTTTCGGAATCCGGCGGATGAGCGGGGTGCCACCGCCCTCGAAGATCGCCGGAGCGGACCATCCGGCAAGCTGTCCCTGTCCCTTGTTGCCGCGCCCGGCCGTCCGCCCCCGCCCGGAGCCGGGGCCTCGGCCGACGCGCAGCCGCCGGGTGTTTCGGTGAACGCCTGCATGGACGTCATTGAGCCGCATGGGATTCGATGCCTTTGTGAAGGGTGATGCCTGGCACCTCACGACCAGGCAGGTCGATGTCTCGGAAGTCGATGGCTGCCGGCACGGGGCCCGCAGCCGTGAGGCCGTGGACCGCCGGACTCAGGCGATCAAAGCGACACGCCTCGGAGCCGCTCGACCTCCTCCCTGGTGCGGAGCTGTTTGAGCCCCTCGAGCGTCGCCTTGACGAGGTTGACCGGATTCGTCGAGCCGTGGGCCTTGGTCAGCACGTCATGGATCCCGGCCGACTCGCAGACGGCCCGCACGGCGGCTCCTGCGATGATGCCCGTACCCGGACTCGCCGGGAGCAGGATCACCTTCGCCGTCTCATAGCGTCCTTCGACCCGGTGGGGGATCGTCCCGGACTCGAGCGGCACCTCGATCAGGTTTTTCATGCCGTCCTTGATCGCCTTCTCGACCGCCGGAGGCACCTCGTTGGCCTTCGCGTAGCCGCAGCCGACCTTGCCGCGGCCGTTGCCCACGACGACGAGGCCGGCGAAGCTGAACCGCCGGCCACCCTTGACCACGGTGGCGCAGCGACGCACCTTCACCACCTTCTCGGCGAACTCGCCGCTGCGCTGTTCCTTTCCGCTCGACACGTCACGGTCTCCGTTGCGGTTGAATCCGTCAGAACTCGAGGCCTGCGGCGCGGGCGGCCTCGGCGAGCGCCGACACCCGACCGTGATACCGGAACGCCCCCCGATCGAAGCAGACCTTGGTCACGCCTGCAGCGAGGGCTCGTTCCGCAACCGACCGGCCGATGGCCTCGGCCGCCGCGCGATTCCCACCGAACGCCAACGCCTCGCGCAGCTCACGGTCGCGGGAACTCGCCGAGACGAGCGTCCGGCCCGTCGCGTCGTCGATCACCTGGGCATAGATGTGCTTGTGGCTCCGAAACACCGAAAGTCGTGGTCGTTCGGCAGTGCCCTTGATGGAGCGACGGACGCGAAAGCGCCGCCGCAGGCGCTGGCGAAGGATCGTGCGGGCGTGTTCCATGATGCACCGGGTTTCCGAAAGGTTGTTTGGGGGGGATTCGTGCCGGGGCTCGACGCGTCACACGGACGCATGGCGGGCGGACGCGAGGGGGCGCGTCACTTCGTCACCGCCTTGCCGGCCTTGCGACGCACCTGCTCGTTCTCGTAGCGGATGCCCTTCCCCTTGTACGGCTCGGGCTTCCGTCGCGCGCGAACCTCGGCGGCGAACTGGCCGACGAGCTGCTTGTCGATCCCCTTGATCACGATGTGCGTCTGGTCCGGGCAGGTGACCGCCAGGCCCTTGGGAATCGGCACCTGCAGCTCGTTGGCAAAGCCGACCCGCAGCTGCAGCACGTCCTTCTGGACCGCGGCGAGGTAGCCGACCCCGACGATCTCGAGCTTCTTCTCGAAGCCCTTAGAGACCCCCTCGACCATGTTCGCCGCGAGCGCACGCGTCAAGCCGTGCACGGAACGGGCGACGCGGTGATCACCCGAACGAGTCACCACGATGCTGCCCGCGCCGTCACCGCCCTCGACCGCCACCCGCACGTCGGGGTGGAGCGCATGCTCCAGGTTTCCCAGCGGTCCCTGGACCACCAGGCGATCGCCGTTCACGACCGCCTTCACGCCCTTGGGCAGCGGTACCGGTGATTTGCCGATTCTCGACATCGCCCGTCGACCTCCCCGACTACCACAGTTCGCAGAGCACTTCGCCGCCGAGCTTCCGCTGCCTGGCCTCGCGATCACTCACGACGCCACTCGACGTCGACAGGATCGAGATTCCGAGCCCGCCGAGCACGGGCTTCAGCCGCGCCGAGCGGCTGTACACGCGACGACCGGGCGAACTGACCCGCTTGATGTGACGAATCAGTCGCTCGCCGTTCGGACCATATTTCAATTCGAGCTGGAGCTGCGGCACGGGATGGCCCTCGACCTCCCGCCAGTCCCAGATGAAACCCTCTCGCTTGAGGACCTCCGCCACGCCTCGCTTCACCTTCGACAACGGCATCTCCACCGTCGGGCGCTCGATGCGCACGGCGTTCCTGATGCGTGTGAGCATGTCGGCGATCGGGTCGGTCATCATATCTGCGAAACCCTCTCTCGGATGCGATTCATGTCGCGTCGCCTCGGCCGCGGTGCGGCGCCCCTCGTGCTACCAACTGGCCTTTCGAACCCCGGGAATACAGCCCTGATCCGCCAGCTTCCGGAAACAGATGCGACAGATCCCGAACTTGCGATACACCGCGCGAGGCCGTCCGCACAGCATGCAGCGACGCACGATCCTCGTGGAGAACTTCGGCTTCTGCTTTGCAGCCGCGATCTTCGATTTGCTTGCCATGGTTGGTCCGTTTTCCGTTCGCCTCGTTCAACGGGTCGGGCGACGCCGCACCGCGCCCCGCCGCACCCTCTCACGCCGAATGGTCACATCACGCTCCGTCATTCTTCCTTCTTGAGAGGGACACCCATCGCCCGCAGAAACTGCCGGGCCTCGTCATCCGTCCGGGCCGACGTCACGAGGGTGATGTTCATGCCCTGGGGACGGGTGTAGCGGTCCGGGTTGATCTCGGGAAAAACCATCTGCTCCGAAAGGCCGAGGCTGTAATTGCCGTGCCCGTCGAAGGCCGTGCTCGAGAGGCCCCGGAAGTCACGGACCCGGGGAAGCGCGAGCGACACGAGCCTGTCGAGAAACTCGTACATCCGCCTCCCGCGGAGCGTGACCTTGCAGCCGATGGGGAGGTTTTCCCGCAGCTTGAAGCCCGAGACGGCCGCCTTGGAGAGGGTCGCGATCGGCTTCTGGCCGGTCACCTGTGCGAGCGCGCCGATCGCCTCCTCGAGGTGCTTCTTCTCGCTGACCGCCACGCCGACACCCATGTTGACCACGATTTTCTCGAGCCGCGGGATGGAGTGCGGATTCGAACGGCCGAGCGCCTCGGCGAGCTGCGGCCGCACCTGCTTCATGTAGTGATCCAGCATCCGCGGCGTTTCCGCCGACGTCACTGCCGCCGCCTTCGCGGGCCTGCTCTTCTTCGCCATCGCTCGCGCCTTCCTCGAATCCCGTCAACCCAACCGAACCAGACCACCCACCGCCGCCGCCGCATCCCGCGGACGGCCGCCCGGCGTCATGCCTCCGCCGACCGTGCGACCCTGGCCGGCTTCGGCCGTCGCACCACACCATGTTCCGCACCGCACTTCCGACACAGCCGCACCTTCCCACCGTCGGCCGCGACCCGTGTGCCGAGGCGGGTCGCCTTGCCGCACGCCGAGCAGACGAACAGCACGTTCGACGCGTCGATCGGCATCTCCTTGCTCAGACGTCCGCCCTGTGGATTCTTCTGGCTTCGCCGGATGTGCCGGTACACCCGGTTGACGCCCTCGACGACGACGCGGCCGCCACCCGCCTGGCGGGCGTCGAGCACCTTGAGCGTCTTCACCTTGAGCACCTTCGCCCGTGTGCCGCGGGCGTTGCCGGTCCGAACCTCGACGATGTCACCCGCACGGATCAGCATCACACCACCTCGCTCGCCAGGCTGACGATCTTCATGAAGTTCCGGTCGCGCAGTTCACGCGCCACGGCCCCGAAGATGCGCGTGCCCTTCGGGTTTTGGTCGTTGTCGATGATCACGCAGGCATTGGAGTCGAACCGGACATAACTCCCGTCGTCGCGTCGCGTCGGCTTCTTGCACCTGACGATCACCGCCTTGACCACCGCCTTCTTCTTGACATCGCTGCCAGGAATCACGCTCTTCACGCTGCAGACGATGATGTCGCCGAGCCCCGCGGTGCGCTTGCGGCTGCCACCGAGCACCTTGAAGCACATCACTTCCTTCGCACCCGTGTTGTCGGCGACGGTGAGTCGCGTCTGCATCTGGATCATGGCTTCGGCCCCCGCGCGGGTTGCGTCGTCGCATCGGCACCGGTCGCCGCCGAATCCTCGGCACGGGCCGCCGTCTCCCGCATCCGGGTCGCCCGCGCTCCGCTCCGCAGCGATGCCACGTCCACGGCCGTGCTCTTCGCGACGATCCGGACCAGTTCCCACCGCTTGAGCCGGCTGCGCGGCCGACACTCGATGATCTCCACCAGGTCGCCCGGGGCGGATTCCTCGTGCTCGTCGTGCACGTGGCAGATCGTCCGGCGATGGAGGATGCGACCATACTTCGGATGCCGCGTGACCCGCGGAATCTCCACCCGCCTCGTCTTGCTGGCGGCGGCGCTGGTCACCGTTCCTGTCGCGACTCGCTTCGGCATTGCTTCGTTCCTGCTGTCCTAAGAGCGGCCACCCGCACCCTACGCGCCGGCACCACCGGCCCCTGCGGCCGGCGGCACGAGCGAACCGCGCTGATTCAGGATCGTCTGGCAGCGGGCGATCGTCTTGCGATGCTTGCGCATCTCGCTCGGCGCCGCCAGCTTTTCCGTCTGGGCCTGGACGCGGAGACGAAACAGCGTCTCGGCCGCATCCTTCCAGACGAGCCTGATCTGCTCGTCCGCCATGTCTCGCAATTCACTCGTCTTCGTCATGTGCTCCACCTGCCGCCTTACATTGGCCGCCGCTTCACGAACCGCACCCGCACCGGCATCTTGTGCGCGAGCCGCGCCATGCAGATGCGAGCCGCTTCTTCCGTCACTCCGCTGATCTCGTAGAGGATCATCCCGGGCTTGATCACCGCCGCCCAGAACTCCGGCTCGCCCTTTCCCTTCCCCATGCGCGTCTCGAGCGGAATCGACGTGATCGATTTGTGCGGGAAGACGCGCACGTAGAGCCGCCCCTCCGTGCGGAGGTACTGCTGGGCCGCGATGCGGCCGGCCTCGATCGTCGCAGCGGCGAGCCACCCCGGCTGCTCGGCCTGGAGGCCGTAGTCGCCGAAGACCACGCGGTTTCCCCGCGTGGCGTCACCTTTTATACGACCTCTTTGGCTTTTTCGGTGCTTGACCTCTTGGGCATCAGCGCCATCGCCAGTCTCCTCGTACATGCCTTGATTCACCCACACCTGGATGCCGATGTTGCCCTGCGCGGTGGGCGCCTCGCAGAAGCCGTAGTCGATCTTCGCACGGAGCGTCGACAGCGGCATCGCGCCCGCGATCGCCTTTTCGCAGCGGGACATTTCCGCACCACCGAGCCGTCCGGCGAGCTGGACCTTCACGCCCTTCGCCCCGGCATCCATCGTCGCGTCGATCGCCCGCTTGAGCGTGCGCCGGAAGGCGGCCCGCTTGGAGAGCTGGTCGGCGATGTCCTCGGCGATGAGCTGAGCCTGGATCTCCGGCCGCCCCACCTCCTCCACCTTCAGGTTCACGCGCCGCCCGAGTAACTCCTGCAGCTCCTCTTGGAGACGATCGACCTCCTGTCCCTTGCGGCCGATGATGACGCCGGGCCGCGCGGTGTGCAGGATGACCTTCACCTCGTCCCGGGTGCGCTCGATCTCGACCTTGGGGATCGCGGCCGCGCGGTACTTCGTCTTGAGGAAGCGGCGCACGCGGACATCCTCGAGGAGGAGGTCCTTGAATTCGCGCTTCGACGCGTACCACCGACTCTTCCACGGCTCTGTGATGCCCGTGCGAAACCCGGTGGGATGGACTTTTTGACCCATGGTGCTGCCTCACTCCGCTCCGCCGACACCACCGCCGACATCGGCCGCTTCCACGGCGACCGCGTCGAGGGAGACCCGGATATGGGACATCCGCCGCTTGATGCCGAACGCCATGCCGCGTGCACGCGGCCGGATCCGTTTGAACATCGGACCTCCGTCCACTCGGGCGTCGATCACGACGAGGTCGTCCACCCCGGCGGCCTGCTGGTGCTCGGCGTTGCCGAGCGCACTTTTGATCACCTTCTCCAGCATGCGGGCCCCGCGATGCGGCTGGAATCGGAGGATGTCGAGCGCCTCGTCGGCGAACTTGCCGCGCACCAGATCGGCCAGCGCCCGCACCTTGCGGGGGCTGATCCGGGCGAAACGATGAATGGCTGTGTAGGGCATGACTCTTCACGCGGCCGGGGGCCGCCTCACGTCGCCGCCGCCTTCGCCTTGCCGCCGTGCCCGCGGAACGTCCGCGTCGGCGCGAATTCTCCCAACTTGTGCCCCACCATGTCCTCGGTCACGAACACCTTCAGGTGCTGCTTGCCGTTGTGGACCATGAACGTGAGACCGACGAACTCGGGCACGATCGTGCACGACCGCGACCATGTCTTGATCGGGTCGCGGTTGCCGCTGGCCAGCTGCGCCTCGACCTTCTCATACACGCGCGGGTCCACGTACGGACCCTTTTTCGAACTACGTCCCATGCCGATGCCCTCGCTCCCACCCGGCCGTCGTCAGACGCACCACCGGGCTTCGTTGTCGTTCAACGCAGCTTGAGCTGCCCGTACCGCCTGCTCTTCCGCCGCCGGACGATCGCCGTGCCCGACGGCTTCCGCGGTTTCCGTGTGCTCCCGCCCTTCGCACTCTTGCCCGTGGGGCTGACCGGATGACGGCCACCCTTCGTGCGCCCCTCGCCACCGCCGTGCGGGTGGTCGATCGGGTTCATCGCCGTGCCCCGCACGTGAGGGCGGATGCCCATCCAGCGCGAGCGGCCCGCCTTGCCGAGCACGACGTTCATGTGCTCGCCGTTGCCGATGGCGCCGATCGTGGCACGGCACGTGGCCGGCACGCGGCGGATCTCGCCGGACGGCAGCGTGAGCTGTGCCCACTCTGCCTCGCGGGCCACGAGCACCGCGGCGGACCCGGCCGACCGGCAGAGCCGACCGCCGCGCCCCGGCTGCAGCTCGATGTTGTGCACCTGCATGCCGAGCGGAATCGCCGACATCGGCAGGCAGTTGCCCACCTCGGGCGGGGCCGATTCGCCGCTCTGCACGGTCGCCCCCGCCGCGAGCCCCTCGGGCGCGAGAATGAATCGCTTCTCACCGTCGGCATAGTGGACGAGCGCCACGCGGCAGGTGCGATTGGGGTCGTACTGGATCGAGTGCACCGTCCCGGGCACGCCATCCTTGTTGCGCCGGAAATCGATCAACCGATAGTGCTGCACATGGCCGCCACCGCGATGCCGCGCGGTGATCTTGCCCTGGTTGTTCCGCCCGCCGGTCTTGTGCTTCCGCACACGCAGACGCTTGGGCGCCCCGGCGCCCGGCGACAGCTCGGCGAAGTCCGACACGCTCGCCCCACGGCGGCCCGGACTCGTCGGCTTGTAGTTGCGAATGCCCATGCGTGATCGTCCTCCGGCCCCGATGCGGGACCATCCTCGAATCGGCCTGACCCTAGAAAATGCTGATCTTGAAATCGGGCTTGAGCGTCACGACGGCCTTCTTCCACGCCCGCGCGGGCGTGCGTCGAACGCGGCCACGCCGCGCCTTGCCGAGACGGTTCTGCACCGCCACCTTCTCGACCTTGACGTTGAACATCTCCTCGACGGCCCGACGGATGTCCGCCTTGGTTGCAGCCGTGACCACCTCGAACGAATACGCATTGTGCCGGTTGGCACGGTGCATCCCCTTCTCGGTCACCAGCGGGCGCACGATCACTTGGTGCGGCGCGAGCCGCGGGGTCAAGGCCGGAGGAGGAGGAACGGGCACCGCCATCGATCAACCCTCCTTGCCTTTCTTCGCGCCGGACGACCGGGCCGACCGCGGCCGCGGCGACGGGGCGCGTCGGGCAGGCTGCCGACCCGCGGCCGCCTGCGACTTCGCAGCCGCCCGAAACGCGTCGATCGCCGCCGTGGTCATGACGACGGCCCGCGGCGAGAGCAGGGCCCACGCATTCAGGTCCGCGACCGGCGTGACCGAGACCCCCGCGATGTTCCTCGCGCTCTTCCAGAACACCGCGTCATGCTGCTCCGGAGCGACGAGCACCGTCGACTCCCCAAGCCCGAGCGCCGCGAGCATCCCGGCGACGGCCGCCGTCTTGGGGCCCGCGGCCGATGCGTCGATCGGCAGGGCCGCCACGAGCTTCACCTCGTCGTCCGCGAGCCGCGACGCCAGCGCCATGCGGGTCGCCGCCTGGAGGGCCTTTCGCGGCATGCGCCAGCCGAAATCCCGAGGATGCTTCGCGAAGATGTGGCCGCCACCACGCCGCGTGCCGCTGCGCCGGCCGCCCGCGCGGGCGTTGCCCGTACCCTTCTGTCGGTACAGCTTCTTCGTCGAGCCGGCGACCTCGCCCCGCGTCTTCGTCTTGTGCGTGCCCTGGCGTTGATTCGCCTGGTACATGATGACCGCGTCGTGGAGGAGCTGCTTGTTGACGCGCGGCGCAATCTCGGCGGGATCGACGTCATACGACCCCACCTGTTTGCCGGTCACGTCATAGACGGCGAGATTCACTTGCCACCGCCCTTCTTTTTGGATGCCGGGGCCGCGCCACCGACCTTCCGGAGTTTGTTCGTCTGGCGCACGACGACGAACGAGCCGTTCGGCCCGGGCACCGCACCCCGTACGAGGAGCAGGTTGCCGGCGGTGTCGATCCGCACGAGCCGGATGTTCCGCATCGTGGATCGCTCGCTGCCGTACCGGCCAGCCATTTTCTTCCCCTTGAACACCCGGGCCGGCGACGTGTTCATGCTCGTGCCGCCCGCATGGCGGTGCACCTTTTTCACGCCGTGCGTCGCACGCTGCCCCTTGAAGCCGTGCCGCTTCATCACACCTGACGTGCCACGCCCCTTGGTCGTGCCGGTGACGTCGACGTACTCGACCCCTTCGAAAAGCCCGACCGTGAGCACCTGCCCCACCTCGACACCGTCGTACGTGCCCCGCAATTCGCGAACGAACCGCTGTGGCTCGCAGCCCGCCTTCGCGACCGCGACGACCCCCGCCTCGGCCCGGGCCTTCGCCCGACGTCCATCCAGACTGGCGACCTGACCCCGGACGGAGCGACTCGCCAGACGGCGGGGCTTGTCACGGAAGCCCAACTGGACGGCCGAGTAGCCATCCCGATCGACGGTGCGCACACACAGCACCGGACAGGGACCGGCCTCGATGACCGTGACGGGAACCACCTTCCCGTCCTCGTCGAAGATCTGGGTCATCCCGACCTTGCGACCCAGAATTCCCTTGCGGCCGACGGCATCGGGGGCCGGACACGAGCGGGATCGTTTCCTCGTTGCAGCAGTGGTTGCAGCAGTGACAGCCATCATGATTGACCTTTTGCCGACCGGACGGTTCCTCGCATGCGGTACGGCATCGGATGGCCGCTCGGATTCGACGAGCGACCTCCACCTCGCGGCGGACGTCGCCCCTGAACCGGCGCTCACGCTCGAAACGCTCGGCAGCGGGAGCACCGAAAAAACGCCAGAAAAGGCGATTCCCGGCCTTACCCGCGATGCCGTCCACGCATGCCGTGCCGCGTGCTCCTGAGGATCGGTGTGGTGGTTCCTGTGATCTCGATGAAACGTGCTTCGAAACGTGCGGTGCCGGGGGGGACCCGCGACCCCGTCGTCGTACCCATCAGCGCGACGACGCCTTGATCTTGATGTCGACGCCCGCCGGGAGACTGAGTTTGTTCAGCGCCTCGATCGTCTTCGCCGTGGCCTGAACGATGTCGATCACGCGCTTGTGCGTCCGAATCTCGTACTGCTGCCGGGCCTTCTTGTCGATGTGCGGACTGGAGAGGACGGTGTACCTTTCGACGCGCGTGGGCAGCGGAATCGGCCCATGCACTTCCGAATTGGTCCGCTTTGCCGTATCGACGATCTCCGCGGCGCTCTGGTCGAGCACCGCGTGGTCGTACGCTTCCATGCGGATGCGGATGATTTCTTGCGTCGGCCCGGCCACAACGGTCTGCTCCAGCGGAAACCTCGAAATTTAGGAAGCCGGTCCGTGGGTGTCAACACGCCGAAAAAGGACACGGGCACGGCGCGAATCGGCGGTGATTCCACCGCTCGCTCGCCGTTCCGGGTCGTCCTCGTGATGGGGGTGAGTGGCTCCGGCAAGACGGTGGTCGGTCGCCTGCTCGCCGCCGCGCTCGGCTGGACCTTCCGCGACGCCGACGACCTCCACCCCCCGGAAAACGTCGCCCGCATGCGGTCCGGTCAGCCGCTCACTGACGCCGATCGCGAACCGTGGCTGCGGTCCCTCGCCGCGGTCGTCGATGCCGCACTGGCCACCACCGGCCCCGGGCTCGTCCTCGCCTGTTCCGCCTTGAAACGCACGTACCGGGATCGGCTCCGGGTGGCCGACCCGAGGGTCAAGCTCGTCCATCTGACCGGCCCCGAGACGATCCTTCGCGAGCGCATCTCCGCCCGTGTCGGGCACTACATGCCGGCGTCGCTCTTGACGAGCCAGCTGGCCACGCTCGAGCCCCCCGAGGCGGACGAACGCGCGCTCGTGATCGACGTCATCGACCCGCCCGAGACCCTCGCGGCCCGCATCCTCGAGGAACTCGCCCCGCCGCCGCGGTACTGACACGCATCCCGGCGCTCCCGTCCGGCTCAGAGACGCTTGAGACGGATGTCGCGAAACTCCACCCACATCGGCTTGCCCGCGTGGAGCTGCAGGGCGATCACGCCCTCGGCGAGCGCCTTGGGGTGCTCGTCCACAAAGTCGAGGATGAGCCGGCCGTTGAGCCAATGCCGGATGCGGTTGCCCTCGGCGCGGATGACGACGTCGTTCCATTCATCGACCTTCGCGAGCGCCTCGAATTCCTCCGCGGTGATGAGGGTGGCCTGCACCTGCTTCGGACCCTCGGCGGGCCAGATCGCCTTCTCGCCCACCATGCAGATGCGGCCCCGCCCTCCGGCGAGCCCCCCCTCGTCGTAGATAAATCCCGGCACGTTGGGAAAACGCTCCTCGTTTCTCAGTTCGTGCTGGTATCCGCGGACCACCCAGCGGTTCCGGGCCGACGCTTCGTCGACCCGCACCGACCGGTACTGGATGCCCGAGTTGTTCGTCGCAGTGCAGCGGAACGACAGCCGCAGCTCGAAGTCCCGCACCGGATCCCCCTCGCAGATCAGGAACGTGTTGCCGGCAGCGGGCTGCTCGACCGTCGTCTCGCCATGAATGACGCCGTCCCGCACGCTCCAGAGCCGTGGATCGCCGTCCCAGCCCGAGAGATCCCGGCCGTTGAAAAGCACGGTCATGCCGGCGGGTTCCGGGGGGACGGTGACCGCAGGTTCGGCGGCGGACGCCACGGCGAGCGCGGAGGCGGCGGTCAGGGCGAAAAACCGGGCGGTTACGTGGCGCATCGGGAGCTCCATGTCCGTTGGTGCGGGGTCGGTTGGTGGGGGCCGGCAGCGAATCCAGCCGAGTCTACCCTCCTCACGACGATCGCTCAGGCAAGGCAACCCGTCACCGCCATCAGCCGAAAAGGCCACGCCGCAGCCCTACCGGGACGCCGCACGATCGGATACCGTCCGCTGAATGCGACACCGGTCCGACGCCGCCTCGCGGCGACGCTCCTCACGAGCCCGCTCATGAAAGCGCTCCTGCTCACGGCGCCCGGCACCCTCGCCGTCGCCGACATCGACGTCCCCACGCCGGGCCCCGACGAGATTCGCATCCGCGTCGCCGCGTGCGGCATCTGCGGCAGTGACGTGCACGGCTTCACCGGCGCGACCGGCCGACGCATCCCGCCGCTCGTGATGGGTCACGAGGCGGCCGGGGTCGTCGATGCCGTCGGCGGGGACGTGCGGGACCTCGCCGCAGGGGATCGTGTGGCCCTCGATTCGACGGTCTTCTGCGGTGCATGCGAGCACTGCCGGGCCGACCGGGAGAATCTCTGCACGCACCGCGAGGTGCTCGGCGTGTCGTGCGGCGCGTACCGGCGACATGGCTGCTTCGCGGAGTATGCGGTCGTGCCTCGCCGCATCGCGCACCGGATCCCGGACAGCATGAGTTTCGTGTCCGCAGCGCTGCTCGAACCGCTCACCATCGCCCTGCACGCGGCGCACCTGGGCGAGGCCGGGCCGGCGGTGCGCTCCGCGGTCGTCGTCGGCGCCGGCACCATCGGTCTGGCGGTCGTGGCGGCACTGGCGGCCAAGGGCGTCCAGCGGATCGCGGCGATCGACCTCGACGCGGATCGTCTCGCCGCCGCCCGCCGGCTCGGGGCCGTGGAGACGTTCGCCGCCGGACCGGAGGCGGGTGCGGCGGCCGCGGCGTGGGGCACCACCTCGCCCGACACCGACGGCGCCGATCTCGTGATCGAGGCGGTCGGAGCCACGCCCGCCGTGCAGACGGCCGTGGCGGCGGCCACGCGTGGATCGACGGTCGTGCTCGTGGGCAACGTGTCACCCATGATCGAGCTGCCACTCCAGGCGGTGGTGACGCGGCAGCTGCGGCTCCAGGGCTCGTGCGCATCGGCGGGCTGCTACCCCGAGGCGATTCGCCTGGTCGCCTCCGGTCGAGTCGATCTGTCCGGTTTCGTAAGTCGCGTGGCCCCGCTGGCCGAGGGCCCCGCGTGGTTCGACCGCCTTCACCACCGCGAGCCCGGCCTGGTCAAGGTCGTGCTCGAACCCTGAATCCCACCCCTGCAGCCCCCATGACCGCCTCGACACCATCCGCGTCGCGTTCCCCTTTCGATCTGACGGGCCGTCGCGCCCTCGTCACCGGCGTCAGCCGTGGCCTGGGCCTGCAGATGGCCCGTGCCCTCGCCCGGGCCGGTGCCGACCTCGTCATCACGGCGCGGAAGCTCGAGTCGCTCGACGAGTCGCGGCGGGACCTCGAGTCGTTCGGGCACGACGTCCTGCCGGTCGCGCTCGACGTGCGCGTTGAGGACTCGATCCGCACGGCGGTCGAGGCGGCGGCCGCCGCCGGGCCGCTCGACGTGCTCGTGGCCAACGCCGGCTGCAACGTCCGCAAGCCGTCGCTCGAGATCACCTGGGACGATTGGAACACCGTCCTCGACACGAACCTGCGGGGCACGTTCTTCACGGTGCAGGCCGCGGCCCGCCACATGCTCCCGCGACGCAGCGGCCGGATCGTCACGATCGGCAGCCTCACCAGCGTCTTCGGCTACGCGGGTCTCGCGCCGTACTGCGCCAGCCGCGGCGGCGTGAAGCAGATGACGATGAGCCTCGCCGACGAGTTCGGCCCCCACGGCATCACCGTCAACTGCATCGCCCCCGGCTGGTTTCGCACGGCGCAGAACGACGTGCTCTACCGCGACGAGGAGTGGGTGAGGTCCCTGACCGAACGCATTCCGTTGCGGCGGCCGGGCCGCGCCGACGACCTCGACGGCATCGTCGTCTTTCTCGCCTCCGATGCGAGTGCCTACGTCACCGGTCAGACGCTCCTCGTCGACGGTGGCATGTCCACCGGGTCGGTGCGCGCCCTGCCCCAGGCACGCTGACGACGGGTCCGGCATCGCCCGTCAGCGCGGCCGCGCGCCGGGCGGAATGGTGAGCAGCTTCGGCTTCGTGCCGACCGACGACGGTGGATCGCTCACGAGGGCGTCGCCGACGGCGGCCGCCCAGTCCACGTCGAGCAGCAGGTCGAAGCCCGGGTTCTGCTCCTTGACCACGCACGAACAGGCACCGGTGATGAAGGTGTGGGCGTCCTCGATGTTCTCCGGCGTGATGCCGCGCCCCACCAGCGCGTGCAGGACGACGCCGCGGCCGAAGACGGGAAACGCGATCGGGTCATCGTAGTCCCGCAGATCCTCCTCGCTGCCGAGCAGGCAGTCCACGAGAAACGCCTCCTCCGCGTCGTCGCGGGGAAGGGCGACCAGCGGAAATTCGATCCCGAGGGGAATCCGCACGTCGTCGAGCAGGGTGGGATCGATGGCGAGTTCCGCTGCGTCCGGCGGCCGAATCGTGTCGCGGGCGCGCGCCAACGCGTCCTCGAGTGTCCGACGGGCCGTGGCGTTCGCTGCGGCATCGCTCGTCTCGAGCAGCACCCACACGGCTGTCGCACCGGAGACGAGGTGCCGGCCGATCGCGTTCCGGGCCGGCGAGGCGGTGATCGCCGCCGCCGAGATCGCGTCGAGTCTCGTCACGTGTGCCACGCGGCGCCGGTCCCCCTCCGCTCCGCCGCCATCGCGGCCCGCGGTGGCGGACCGCGGGTAATGCACCACGGCCACGGGCCCGTCACCACCGTGGACCGTCCACGCGGCGGCGAGCGGCGCCGCAAGCGGCCGAGACGCGTCGGCGACCTCGAGCGTCACGGCCCCGCGGCCCTCGGCGGCGACGAGCGATGCGAGGCGGGGATCCGTACGCGGTATCCCCTCCCTCGCGAGCACCACGACGTCATAGGGTGCCGGCGCCCAGCGTTCGAGGGCGTAACGGAAGACCGGCACCCTGCAGGCAACGGCGGTCGCCGCCGAGAGGGCGACGATGATCGCGATCCCGCCCCCCGCCGCGAGGCTCGGCCTCGTCGACCGCCCCATCGTGGCCATGCGCTCGATTTCCAGACCTGCGGAGCGGACGGACCGCCGCGGCCTCCGCCGCCGACAGGATACCTCCCCGCCGCCGCACGGGCCGGGCACGCGTCAGACGAAGGCCTCGGCGGTCTCGGCGGGAGCCGGTCCGTACCGCAGCGGCTGCATCGTGAAGCTCGCCCGGCCCTGGCTCGCGCTCCGCACCGCCGCGGAATAGCCGAACATGCTCGCCAGCGGCGCCTCGGCGGTGAGCACGTTGACGCCGCCGCGGATCTCGGTGGCGGTGATGATCGCCCGCCGCTGCTGCAGGTCGTTGATCACGTCGCCGAGGTGGTCCTCCGGCACCGTCACCTCCACCTTCATCAGGGGCTCGAGCAGCACGGTGCCGGCCTCGGTGAGCATCCGATCGACCGCCTCCGCCGCGGCCATCCGCACCGCGACGTCGGAGGGGAGCGGCTCGGGAATCGGGCTCTCCAGCACGGTGATCCGCACCGCCCAGAGCGGACAGCCCTTGAGCCCGCCGCGCTCGGCGCTCTCCCGCACCGACTGCGTCATCGTGGCGGCGAGCGAGGCGAGCGTGTCGTTCTCCGGAAACCAGCCCTGCTCCACCGTCACCGTGGCCTGATCGTCCACCGGCTCGGCCCGCAGCGTGACGGTCGCCTGGAGCGCCTGCGTCCCCACCTGGCGATCGATCGTGCCCGACACGGTGACCGGCCTGCCGATGGTCTCCTTGTAACTCACTCGTGGCTTGTGCACCCGACACTTCAGGTTGAAGTCGCGCTCGAGCCGGTGCCGGATCACCTCCAGGTGCAGCTCGCCCATGCCCGAGATGAGGGTCTGCCCCGTCTCCTCGCTCTCGAGCGCCCGGAACGTGGGATCCTGACGCTTCATCATCTCGAGCGCCTCGGAGAGCTTCTTCCGCTCGAGGCTCGTCTCCGGCTCGATCGCCATCGAGATCACCGTTTCGGGAAACGTGATCGTCTCCAGAACGATCGGGTGGGCCGCATCGCAGAGGGTGTCGCCCGTGACGCTCGCGCGGGGGCCGATCACACCGACGATGTCGCCCGCAGAGGCCTCCGGAATCTGCTCGCGGCGGTCGGCCTGCACCCGCCAGAGCTGGGCGATGTTCTCCTTCTTCTGCTTGAGCGGGTTCCAGGCGCGGCTGCCCGCCTTGAGCGTGCCGGAGTAGATCCTCACGAAGTCGAGGTCGCCGTGCTTCTCGGCGAGGATCTTGAAGACCAGGCCGGAGAAGGGCTCCCCGGGGTCGGGCCGCCGCACGACGCGGGTCGGCGTCTTCTGAGACGGATCGACCCCCTCCACCGGCGGCACGTCGGCCGGGCTGGGGAGGTACCAGGCCACCGCGTCGAGCACCGGCTGGATGCCGATGCAGTCGAGCGCGGAGCCGGCGAGCACCGGCACCACCTGCCGCGCGAGCGTCGCCTCGCGGATCACGCGGCGAGCCAGCTCGGGCGGAATCGGCTGCTCCGCCAGCGCGAGCTCCCCGACCTCGTCGGAGAAATCGAAGAGCGTCGAGACGAGGGCGTCGCGCCACTCCGTAACCGTGTCGGCGAGCTCGTCCGGGATCGGCCCCCGCGTCACCGACGCGAGGGCCGCACCCCCCGCGAGCGCCTCGTCCTTCGGTGGGAAGGTGAGAAGCTCCATCTCGACGAGGTCGACGATGCCCCGGAAGGGATCCTTCACGTGCGGCGGGCCGAGGCCGAGGGGCACGTGCAGCACGAGCGGCCGCGCCCCGAGCCGGCGCTCGATCTGTCGCACGGTGCCGAAGAAGTCGGCGCCCTCGCGATCACACTTGTTGACGAGTGCCACGCGCGGCACCCCGTACCGGTCGGCCTGCCGCCACACCGTCTCACTCTGCGCCTCGACGCCCTCGCGGGCCGAGAAGACGACGACCGCGCCGTCGAGCACCCGCAGGCTGCGCTCGACCTCGGCGGTGAAGTCGACGTGCCCGGGCGTGTCGATGAGGTTCACCGTCACGTCCCGCCACTGAAACGACACCGCCGCGGAGTAGATCGTGATCCCCCGCTCCTGCTCCTCGGGATCGAAGTCGGTGATCGTGGTGCCCCGATCGACCTCGCCGAGGCGGTGGCTCGTCTTCGTGAAGAAGAGCAGCCGCTCCGTGAGCGTGGTCTTGCCGGCGTCGATGTGGGCGACGATGCCGATGTTGCGGATCTTTTCGAGGGAACGTTTCATGCGGAACTCTCGTGATGCTCGATCAGCTTCTCGTGGGTCTGCCTGCACGCGGCTCGGTCGTCCCCGGCCACTCGCCCAACCGGCTTGGGACTGCCCACCCCGTCTCGCCGGACGTTCGCTTCGGGCATCCCTGCCCTCCGCTCACTCGAAGGTGCCTTCGCTCTCGCCCTCCGGGCTGCGCTTGGCCACCTACGCCGTCTCGAGGGGATGGCCAGCCTCCAAGCCTTCCTCGAACGATACGGGAAGGCGAGGGGATGCTCATGCCCATGAGCGAGCTATGGAAGCGAGCGAAGCCCGGATGGCGAAGCGAAGCGGACATGCAGAGAGCCGAGGCCAGGAGGGCCGAGGCGAACGTCAAGCGAGGGGGCATGAGCGTCCCCGAAGCCGGGGCGTGCGCACCGACGACGCGCTCGCCCGTGATGATTCGAGGATTCGTCGCCTCCCCATCACATCCGCTCCACGGTGCCGATGCCGAGCAGGTCGAGGCCCTGGCGGAGCACGCGGCCGGTGAGGTCCGAGAGCGCGAGGCGGCTGGCCCGCTCCGGCCCCTCGGCCTTGAGCACCGGCAGCGTGTCGTAGAAGGACGAGTAGCGGCCCGCAAGCTCGTAGAGCCAGGTGGTGAGGAGGTTCGGGCGGTAGTCGGCCTCCACGTCCTCGAGCACCTCGCCGAACCGCAGCAGGTCGAGGGCCAGCGACCGCTCCGCCGGGTCGGTGAGCCGCACCGCGGTGGTCCCGGCGCGGAGCGCGTCCCGATCGATGCCTCCCTTGGCCAGGATGCCCTCCACGCGGGCCACGGCGTACTGCATGTAGGCCGCGGTGTTGCCCGTGAGCTGCAGCATCTTGTCGAAGCTGAAGACGTAGTCGGTCGTGCGGTTCTGCGAGAGGTCGGCGTACTTGATC
>CAIWZS010000024.1 GCA_903917235.1 uncultured Planctomycetaceae bacterium
CTCGCCTCCCTTCTCCAGGCTGCCAACTCGTCGCTTCAGCAAAACAGGATGCGCCCTAGCGACGCCGCAGCCGGTCGAGCAGCACGGCGGAGAGGATCACCAGGCCGAGTACGATCTTCTGCGTGTAGCTCTCGATGCCGGCGAGGTTCATGCCGTTCTGGATGACCGCGATGATGAGGGCGCCGACGAGCGTCCCGATGACCCGCCCCTCGCCCCCGCCGAGCGACGTGCCGCCCACCACCACCGCGGCGATCACGTAGAGCTCGTACATGGCGCCGTAGGTCGGCGAGCCGCTGCGGAGCTGCGACGCGAGCACCACGCCGCCGAGCCCCGCGAGCAGGCCGCTCGCGACGTAGGCCGCCCGAACGACCCGGCTGACCGGCACGCCCGCGAGCCGCGCGGCCTCGGCATTGCCGCCGACGGCGTACAGGTGCCGACCCAGCCTGGTCCGCGACAGGACGACGTGGGCGGCGACGTAGAGCAGGACCGTGAGCAGCACCGCGTTGGGAATGCCCGCCACGTCGGCGCCCCGACCGAGCCGCACGAACGACTCGGGCACCTGGTGGATCGATTCGCCGCCGGAGAGGATCGACGCCAGGCCGCCCGCCACGAGCATCGTCGCGAGCGTGACGATGAACGGGGGCACCTGGAAGAAGGTGATCACGGCGCCGGTGCCCCAGCCCACGAGGCCGCACGCGGCGATCGCCGCCGCGCAGGCCAGCACCATGCCGCCCGCCGATGCGTCGACCCCGCCGAGGTGGTCGCGGACGAGTCGCGTCGCCACGACCGACGACAGCGCGGCGAGGCTGCCGACGGAGAGGTCGATGCCGCCGGTGATGATCACCGCCGTCATGCCGATCGCCATGATCGCGATCACGGCGATCTGGTTGGCGACGTTGACGAGGTTGTCGCCGCGCAGGAAGTTCGGCCACCGGCGCGCGGTCGGCACGAACACGCGGGGGGAGCCGAGCGTCGGGAATGCCGCGGGGATGTCGGCCAGCACGAGCCAGCCGGCGGTCGTGGGCGTGGCGGCGACGGCATCGAGCCGAGCACCGGCCGCGGCGAGCCTCCCGAGCGCCTCCCGGGCGCTGGCGGGGTCGCCCTGCACCACCTCGACGCGCTCGTCGTTCCCGGCGTTCAGGTCCCTCGCGAGCGTCTTCGCGAATGCCTGCTCCTCGGGCTGCGATCGGACCACCACGAGGACCCGCTGGTCGGGCGGGCCGGCGGCCCGGATCGTCGCCGCGAGGCGACGCGCTGCGGCGGCGTCGAGCGGCGCCTGATCGGCGATCGTGAGGATGCTCAACGCCCCCACGAGCACCACGAGCACCGGCACCATCCTGTAGTCGGCGAGCAGGCGGTGGCCGAGCGGGCCCATGCGTCGTTCCTCGGGTGGGTCGTGTCAGGCGACGGCCAGGGCCATCACCTGTTCGGGCGTGACGTCCGGACCGTTGGCGATCTCCCCGGTCACGCGTCCGTCGTGCATCACGAGAATCCGGTCGGCCATGCCGAGCACCTCCGGCAGATCCGAGCTCGCCATGACGATGGCCTTGCCGGAGGCGGCCAGCTCGTTCATGAGCAGGTAGATCTCCCGCCGGGCGCCGACGTCGATGCCGCGCGTCGGCTCGTCGAAGAGGAGCACGTCGCTCGATCGCGCGAGCCACTTGGCGATGACCACCTTCTGCTGGTTGCCGCCCGAGAGCGTGGCCGCCGGCACGTCGGGATGCGCGAGCCGGACGCGGAGCTCGGTCGCGAAGCGATCGACGAGCGCCCGCTCGCGACGGCCATCGATGAACCCAGCCCGCGAAAGCCCCGCGAGGTTCGGCAGCGCGATGTTCTCCCGCACCGGATGCGAAAGAACGAGACCCTCGGCCTTGCGGTCCTCCGTGAGCAGCGCGATGCCCGCCGCGATCGCGTCACGCGGCGAGCGCACGGTGACCGGACGGCCGTCGACCTCGATCGTGCCCGCCTCGCGGCGGTCGGCTCCGAAGACGAGCCGCAGCGTCTCCGTGCGGCCCGCGCCGACGAGTCCGGCGAGCGCGAGAATCTCGCCCCGCCGGACCGTGAACGACACGTCCCGCACCGCTCCCCCACGGCGCAGCCCACGGGCCGCGAGCCGCACCGGACCGGGCACCACGTCACGGGCCGGATACTCGTCGACGAGATCGCGGCCGACCATGAGGGCGATGAGGGCGCGGCGGCCGAGGGAGCCGGCCGGACCGCCGCCGACGTTGCGACCGTCGCGCAGCACGACCACGCGGTCGCATACGGTGGCGATCTCCTCGAGCCGATGGCTGATGTAGATGACGGCGACGCCGCTCGATCGCAGCTCGCGGATCACCTCGTGCAGCCGTGCCGCCTCGGCATGTGAGAGCGATGCGGTCGGCTCGTCCATCACGAGCACCCGGGCGTCGGTGGAGATCGCGCGGGCGATCTCGACGAGCTGCTGCTGGGACGTGGTCAGACGGCCACAGGGGACGTGCGGATCGACGTGCGCCCCGAGTCGTGCGACGAGGTCGACGGTCCGGCGTCGCTCGACGGCGGGCGCGAGGAAGCCGTGCCGCGTCGGCTCCTGCCCGAGAAAAATGTTCTCCGACGCCGTCAGGCCCGGGACGAGGCTGAGCTCCTGATGGATCACCGCGATCCCCGCCGCGCGGGCCTCGCGAGGCGATCGCCACGCAACCGCACGGCCCGCGAGACGGATGCGCCCGCCGTCGGGCGCGACCACGCCGCCGAGCACCTTCATGAGCGTGCTCTTGCCGGCGCCCTTTTCCCCGACGAGCGCGACGACCTCGCCGGCCGCC
>CAIWZS010000025.1 GCA_903917235.1 uncultured Planctomycetaceae bacterium
GAGGGCCCCGAGGGACTCGGGCTCATCGCCACGAACTCCACGTGGGGCTGGGACGCCGACAAGAAGCGTTTTCTTCCCAACTTTTCGCCGCTCCGGAGCGGCAAGGACACCTGCCTTGAAAACCGGTGTCAAAGCCCGTTCGAGGGACGCTCGTACGGGCTGGACGCGATGGCGGGCGGCGCGCCCCTCTCGGGCTTCAATCGTTTCACGCTCTACACGCCGTACTCGGCGGCCCTGATTCAGAAGTTCTTCGAGAGCAAGGCGGTCTTCGACTCGGGCTCCCCGACCGGCTTCCGCAAGTGGAACGACAGCACGCAGCAGATGGAGCCGTACGCTCATCGCGTGGAAGTCGCCGAGCAGATCACGGTGCCGGCGAGCGACGTCGGCGAAGACAAGATGGCGCAGTTGCTCGCCGAGTATGAACTCGTCAGAGTCTCCATGCAGGACGGCAACTGGGCCAAGGACGTCCAGCTTCCCGCCGCCTCACCCGCCAACCTCGGCCGCTGCGTCACCATCAATCAGGGGGCGACGTACGACAGTTTTCTCTCGCTGAATGGTACGCAGGTGAAGATGGCCCGCGGCTTCCAGGGTAGCTACACGTCGGACGGGAAGCGGTGGAACGAAGGGCAGGCGGCGAACCAGTGGATGGAGCGCAGGCCGCAGACGTTCGGCGTCCCCGTGGTGACGCTCGTCGGTTACTACGACCCCCGCGGCGAACTGACCAGCTTCCTCTACCCTCCGCTGCACGGCGCGTATGGCTTCACCTACGTCGACGACCGGGATCGTGTGACCGAACAGGACTGCCAGCTCGTGGTCGAGACGCGCGAAGGGACGCTCCGCTTCCGCCTTGCGAGACATCGCATCAACCCCGCCGTCATGAACAAATTCCACGTGAACATTCCCGCATCGAGCCAACCGCGGAGCGCGAGCATCCTCTGTCGCGGCAAGGTCGTCGACAAAAAGACGCTCACGGCACCGGCGGGCAAGCCGACCTACACGCGCACTCCGAATTCGTAGATCCTGCGATCCGCCAGCGGGTGCCCAGCGGCGACGGGCAGGAAGAAGGACGCACCTGCCGGCAGAAGCCGTGCGGTCCATCCGCCCGGCACTCGGCGGCGACTTCAACGCGGGACAACCCATCTCCTGTATCATGCTGCCCATGCCGACGTACGATCGGACTCCACTTTCAGCGTGTCGTTTTCCAGGGAGTTGTGCCATGCGATCGAGGGCCCCGCGTCTCACGAGTTGCCGCGCCGCTTTGATCTGGACGGTGACTGCCGCCGTTTTCCTGTCGGGTACGGCGTCGTTCGCCCGTCCCGGCGGTGGCCGTGGAGCCGGTGGTCGCGGTGGCGCCAGCCCCGGTCCGAGCCCGCGCGCGACGCCCGGCCCCAGTCCGCGAGCGACGCCCGGTCCCGGTCCTGCTCCTGGCAGGCCGTCGACCGGCAGCGTCGTGCGTCCGGGCCCCGCACCCGGTCCCGCGCGACCTGAGTCGGTCGTGCCCGGTCCGGCGGGAACCGCCGGCCGTGTCATGGAGCAGCCGGGCCCGGGAGCGGCTCGCGCTGTGACCGGACCCAACAGTGTGGAGAACTTCATCAATGCCAAGCCGGCAGGAGCGGCCGCGGCGACGAGGACGGTCGATTCGGCCGCCGCGAAGACCCGTGCCCAGTCGCTGCAGGCATCGCTCGCGGGCCGCACGCAGCCCTTCACGGCAGCGTGGTACGCGGAACACCCGAACGCATGGCGGTACACCCATCCCTATGCCGAATGGTGGGCGGTCGCCGGCGTGGCCGGCCTCTCGAGCTGGCTTGGCTACAGCGTCGCGTCGGCGTCGGCCACGACTGCCGGCACGACGACCGCCGCCGCGACCACCCAGACGGTCGCTGCCGAGACTGCAGCAGCCGAGACGAGTGCGGAACAAGCAGCCGCGGCTCCTCCCGCCGACCTCGAGTGGATGCCGCTGGGGGTCTTTGCCACCTCTCCCAAGGGCGCAAGCCAGGCCCACGTCTACCAGCAGCTCGCCGTGAGCAAGCAGGGGGAAATCAAGGGAAACTACTACGACGCCATCTCCAATGCGGTGCAGCCGATCACCGGCTCGATCGACCGGGAGACGCGGAAGGCGACCTGGGCCATCGGCACGCAGGGCGGCGCGACATTCGAGACGACGCTCGACGCGCTCGTGCAGACGCCGAGCACGGTGACGATGAAGAGCGGCTCCTCCTCGCAGGAGTGGGAGCTCGTGCAGATGGAAAAGCCGGCGGGCGATGCTGCCAAGCCGTGAGTCCTCGGGCGGGGTTTCACCAGAGTCGCGCGTCGCCCGTGTAGCGGGCCACGGCCGCGCGATCCAACTCCACGCCGAGCCCCGGGCCCGCGGGGATCGCGAGCATTCCGTCTGCGTCGAGCCGCCATCCGCCGACCGTGATCTCGTCGATGAACGGCGAGCCGGTGAGGTATTCGACGAGATCGGTGCCGGGAAACGCACTTGCCAGGTGCAGGTCGGCGGCGAGCCCCACGGCGGTATTCCAGCCATGCGGCACGAACGTGATGCCATGGTCCTCCGCCATCGTGGCGATCGCCCGCTCCTCGCTGATGCCGCCCACCTTCGTGACGTCCGGCTGCACGATGTCGAAGGCGCCGGCCGCGAGGAAGGGCTGGAACGATTGGCGGCGGGTAAGCACCTCGCCGCCGGCGATCGGGACCGGCGACTGCCGCCGCAGGAGGACGAAGTCGTCGAGGGCGTCGGGCCGGAGCGCCTCCTCGAACCAGTCGACGGCGTACTCGCCGAGCATCCGCGACGTGTTGAGCGCCCACTTGAGCCCGTTCGGCCAGAAGGCGTCGCTTGCGCCCGCATCGACCATGAGCCGCGAGTCCGCCCCCACCGCCTCGCGCGCGGCCCGCACGATGCGCTCGTCCGTCCGGGCGTCGACGCGGCCGAACGGACCCCAGCCGATCTTGAACGCCCTGAATCCCTGCGCCTTCACCTCGAGCAGCCGATCACGCATCCGCCCGGGCTCCTCCATGAGCAGCGACGCATACGGGGCGACCCGCTCCCGGTACCGGCCGCCGAGCAGCCTGCCCACCGGCTGGCTGGTCGCCTTCCCGAAGATGTCCCACAGCGCGATGTCGATGCCACTGATGGCATGGGTCACCGACCCGCCGCGCCCGGTCCAGAACGTGTGCTGATGCAGTTTCTCGCTGACACGCTGGGGTTCGAGGGCGTTCTCATCGCGCCACAGGGGTTCGAGCAGCGCGATCGCGGCTCGCACGAGCGCGTCGTTGGTGAACACGCTGCCCAGGCCATGCACGCCCGCGTCGGTGTGGACGACCACAAGCGTATGGACGCAGTCCTCCGGCTTCAGTTCGGTGCTCCAGCCTCCCTCGGGCGTGGCCCCCCGCAGGCCGGCGCAGCGGATGTCACGGATCTTCATGGCGATGGCGGGCTCCCGTGTGGACTTCTGGCAAACACCCGCGCGACCGGCGTGAAGCGCACGTCGGGATCGAGCGGAAAGATTGGGCGGGAACAGCAGGCATGGCCGAGTGAACGGAGGTTCGCACTCGACGAGCCGGGGGCGTCGATGTCGATCATCCGAGCACACCAGGCCGCGTACATGTGGTGCTGACAGTGGGGCGACTTGATGACGACCGCGTCACACCGCCGCGGATCCTGACCGTGGGCAAGAAAAAAGGAGCGGTCGTAGAGGCTCACCGCACGGGAACCGACGACCCAGGTCACGCTTCCCGACTCGAGCACGGCCGTGGGCCCCGCATTCCACTCCTCGCCGAACGACTCGCTCCGAAAGCGGCCATCGGCGAGGAGGCGCACCCTGGCGAGGGTGGGTAGCGGCTGGAACCGGACCGGGTCGAGCGTGCCACCGAGCGATACCTCCACCTCGCTGCCGACGCCCGCGGCGAAGGCCGCCATGACGGCCGGTTGGTCTACGATCGGCGCGAGCACCCGGCCGGAATAGCCAGCAGTGAGGAGCGCGC
>CAIWZS010000026.1 GCA_903917235.1 uncultured Planctomycetaceae bacterium
GCAGCACGCATCGATATTCCCCCAAAGGTCGCGGAATTCTCGGATCGATCCTGACGGGCGACGACGCACGTCGCGGGGAGGAGTATACGCAGGACCTGGCCGTGTCCCGGTGACCGACGCGGGGCCGGATCGGACGGTCAACCGCACGCCCTCGAGCGTCCGACGAGTGACGAGCGGTCGGTGGGGCGTAACGGTTGGCCCTGCTTGGGGCCGCCGGCTGTCGGGCGACCGCAGAGGAAGGGTTCGTTTCACCCAGCCGAAATCGCGCGCGGGAGTGCGGTTGACCGTCCTATCCTGCGAAAGACGGCGTCATTGCCGGCGGCGTCGATGATCCTCGCGCCAGCCGTTCGCACGATCGTGGTACCGAGGGAGAGTCCCTGCGAGCCGCGGATGCGGTCACCGGCCTGCACGATGTACCGGAACGTCAATTCCGTCGTGCCGGACCCCGCCACGTAGCCCGCGTATCGCACGACGTTGAATCCGTCCACCGTCACGCGCGGCACTCCGGCAACGATTACGGCTTCGGAAAAACGCAAAGTGAAGTCCAGCGACTGTCCCACGGTGTAGGTGTTCTCGAACGGTCGTCGGGCCCGACCGACGGCCCGCGGTGGCGTCGCATCGATCCGCACCCCATCCGCCCGGGCACCGGCGATGCCCGCGGGAAGGCGTGCTCCCAGCACCCGGCTGCCGGCGGTGATGCGGCTCTTCTTCGTGAAGACGAATGAGTCACCGAGGCGAACCTCGTCGGCATTGTCATGTCTGCCGACGACATACTGGAACGTGAGGACCGGCGATCCGCTGCCGGAGACATAGGTGGCCGTCCGTGTCGCGCCGTCGGCCTGCACCTCGATTCTCGGCGTGCCTCGGACCGTCACATCCTCGGACAAGATGATGTCGAAGAGGACCCGGCTGCCAAAGCCGAATGCGCCGGGTGCGGGCGGCTCGAACTCCTCGACGATCAACGGCTCGCCGAGGACATCGGCCACGGCGATCAACAGTTCCTTCTCCGTCGCCCGCCCCGCGGCATCGGTCGCACGAACTCGGATGGAGTAACTTCCGCCTGCCTCGAAGTTGAATGGGCGAGTCGTCTTGAGGAACACGCCTTCGATCAGGAACGACGCGTTGTCGGCGTCGCCGGGACCGGCCACCAGGGTGTATGCCACGGAGCCATCGGCATTCTGGCCGGGCACGGCGACTTCGCCGACCACCGTGCCGGCCGGACTGTTTTCCGCGATCGAGTTCTTCGAGAGAGTGATGTCGGACGGGCCGACACCGAAGGAGAGCATCCAGACTTCGTTCCCCAATCGCCCGTCGTCCGCTGTGAAAGCGAGGCCCTTCGCCGTCGGCGTGAGGAATGCGGGGTCGCTGCCGTGAATCCCGGGGTGGATATCGGTCACGCGGACGGTGCCGGCTTCGGTGCCGTCGGTCTGCCAGAGCTCTCGACCTCCGACACCGTCGTCGGCCGAGAAGAACAGCGTCGAACCGACGACGGTGAGCGACTCGGGAAACGAACCGACGCTTCCGGCGACGATGTCCTTGACGGGAACGGTGCCTGCGGCCGTCCCGTCGGTCTTCCACAGTTCCCTCCCGACGAAAAAATCCTCGGCGACGAAGTACAGCGTCGAACCGACCGCGGTGAGCAGGCTGGGGAAACTGTCCAGGCCCCCAGGCTGGATATCCTTCACGCGCACGGTACCCGCTTCGGTGCCGTCGGTCTTCCAGAGTTCGACCCCGAGCATCCCGTCCGAGGCGGCGAAAAACACCGTCGAATCGATGCCCGTGAACGAGGTCGGCCCGTCGATGTTGATCCCGAGGCCGATGTCTTTCACCAGGACCGTTCCTGCCTCGGTCCCGTCCGATTTCCAGAGCGCGCGGCCGGTGGCGCTGCTGAACGCCGAGAAGTAGAGGGTCGAACCGATCGCCCTCAGATCCCTCGGCCAGGAGCCGGACGCTCCCGGTTCGATGTCGCGCACGCGAACCGTTCCCGCCTCGGTGCCGTCGGTCTTCCAGAGTTCCCTGCCCGATGTGCCGTCGTCGGCGACGAAATACAGCGTCGATCCGACGACCGTGAAGTCTTGTGGAACCGATCCACCGACGCCAGGGCGCACGTCTTTCACGACGACGGTGCCAGCCTCGCTTCCATCTGACTTCCACAACTCGACACCCGACGATTCGTCGCGACCACCGAAGAACACGGTCGAGCCCATGGCCGTGAGCGGAAACGGGGACGACGAATTCGCTCCCGGAATGAGATCCTTCACCCGCACGGTTCCGGCCTCTGTGCCGTCGGACTTCCACAATTCGGTGCCTGACTCGTCATCCGTCGCGGTGAAGAACAGCGTCGTTCCCACCGCCGTGAGAAAGGTGGGGTTCGACGATTTCGGCATCGAGTTGGAGAAGCCGGTGGCGATGTCCTTCATCCGGACGGCGCCCGACGAGGCTCCGTCGATCTTCCAGAGCTCCCGACCGGAAACACCGTCGTTTGCCGTGAAGAAGAGCGAATCTCCGACGGCGGTCAAATGCCATGGCGCACTGGATTCGTTCGCCTCCCAGACGTCCCGGACAAGGGTCGTGCCCGACTCCGTCCCGTCGGACCGCCACAATTCCCGGCCGGTCGCGACGTCGAGGGCCGTGAAATAGAGCATCGAGCCGATGGGGGTGAAGCCATTGGGCGACGACCCTGCGCTCCCCGGCTCGATGTCGCGCACGCGAACCGTTCCCGCCTCGGTGCCGTCGGTCTTCCAGAGCTCCCTGCCCGACGTGCCGTCTTCCGCCGCGAAGTAGAGCGTCGAGCCGACCGCGGTAAGCGACGTGGGCGCACTGAACATCGCCCCCGGCTTCAGGTCCTTCACCAGCACGGTCCCCGCGTCCGTGCCATCACTCCTCCAGACGTCTCGGCCAGAAACGCCGTCGTTCGCGACGAAGTAGAGCGTCGTGCCGACCGCGGTCAGGTCCGTCGGTCCCGAACCGAGAACCCCACTCGCGATGTCGCGCACGCGAACCGTGCCGGCCTCCGACCCGTCGGTCTTCCAGAGCTCGATGCCCGATTGACCGTCGTCGGCCCGGAAAAACAGGGTCGTCCCGACGGCCGTGAGATAGATCGGGTCGGATGACCCGGTGCCGGAGCGGATATCCCGGACACGCATCGTGCCGTTCAGAGTGCCGTCGGTCTTCCACAATTCGCGCCCCGACGAACCGTCGTTGGCGACGAAGAAGAGCGTCGACCCGGCCACCGCCAGATGCTGCGGATATCCGGCGGCAACGCCGGGGTTGATATCCTTCAACCGGATCGTTCCGCCAGCCGTGCCGTCGGTCCGCCAGAGTTCTTCGCCGCCGCCGGCGTCGGCGGCCCCGAAGAGCAGCAACGATCCGAGAACCGTGAGGGATCGGGGATTCGTCGCGGCCGTGCCTGGGGAGATGTCCGCGACGAGGTGCGTGCCCGCGGGCGTGCCGTCGCTCTTCCACAGTTCCCGGCCGGTGACACCGTCGTCGGCCGTGAAGTAGAGCGTCGCTCCGGCGGGAGTCAGAAACTCGGGGGTCGATCCCGTGGCGCCGCCCGAGATATCCGCAACGCGCACTGTGCCCGCCTCTGTACCGTCGCTCTTCCAGAGTTCGCGGCCGGTCGTGCCATCGTCGGCCGTGAAGAACAGCGTGGCTCCGACCGGCGTCAGGTTTTGGGGATCGGCACTGCCGCTCCCGACACGGATATCCTTCACACGGACGGTGCCGCCCGCGGTGCCGTCGCTCTTCCACAACTCGCTGCCGCCGTTCGCGTCGCTTGCGTTGAAGAAGAGCGTCGTACCGACAGCGACGACCGAGCGAGGCACCGACGACAGAGCCTTCTCGTTGATGTCATCGAGCGGCAGAATCATCCCCGTCAGCGCCAGACGCGATTCGAGTCGCTCGAACGACATGCCGCCAGGAGGAGACCCTGACGCACGCCACCTTCGGCGAGACCGGGCCGTCCACTTTCTCTTCGCATCAATGCACACGTCCACCACCACAGAATTCAGCACCACGGAGGGGACAGGAACGTCTCACGGACCGGGTTGTGGAAGTCGACGAGCCTCCGCAGCCCGCTCCGTCTCGGCCCGCGACAGGCCGCATCAGTGGGCAGGATATCGCTCGGTACAGCATGCCCGCCAGTATCCGGTTCAACACGGGGACGATCGTGTCGACGAACCCGCTGTTCTCCCGGGTCGCTATGTCTGCGGACGTCGGGACGTCGAGGGAGCAATCCTCAGGAGATGCGAACGGTCCACGTGACGTCCTGTCGCTCCACCTTCCCGTCACGGCGCGGATAAGCCGAGCCATCGACACGGAAATCTCGCCCTGCTCGAGGATCCTCACGCCACGCCGGATGCACCCGACAGTGACCGAAGCCGATCATCCCCGTCACGGACTGCCCACGCTCGTGGCGCTCGTCGTCGCCGGGATGATCGGGTCGGGCGTGTTCACCACGAGCGGCTACGCGCTCGAGGCGCTCGGGTCGCCCGGGCCCGTGCTCGCGGCGTGGGGCGTGGGCGGCCTCGTCGCACTCGCCGGCGCGATCTCGTACGGCGGGCTCGTCGCACGTCGGCCGCAGTCCGGGGGTGAGTACCTCTACCTCGCACGCGCCGTCCATCCGTTCGCCGGGTTCCTGGCCGGCGTCGTGTCGTTCACGGCCGGCTTCACCGGGCCGATCGCGCTGGCGGCCCTCACCTGCGAGCAGTACCTCCCGGTGGCGCTGCCGTCGTGGGTCCCGCCCCGCGCGGTCGCCACGCTCGTGGTGGTCGTCTGCGGCGCGGCCCACGCGGCCGTCGGTCGCTTTGCGACCCGTGCCGGCACCGCGATCGTCGCGGTGAAGATGCTCGTCATCCTCGTCCTCGTCGCCGTCGGCGAGTGCGTCCTCGCCGGCCGCCCTCCGGTCGCCGCCACCGTGGCCAGCGCACCGTCCGCGGGCGCCTTCGCCGCGACGGTGACCTGGATCATGTTCAGCTACATCGGCTTCAACCAGGCCGTGTACGTCGCGGCCGAGGCCGTCGATCCGGTGCGCACCGTGCCGCGTGCGCTCGTCGTGGGCACGCTCTTCACGACGGCCGCCTACCTTTTGCTCAACGACGTCTTCCTACGGTCGGCGCCGTACGACGTGCTCGCCGGTCGGGCCGACGTGGCGTCGCGGGCCGCCCTCGCCATCGCCGGCCCCGCGTTCGACACGGCCCTGCGGGCGCTCGTCGCGCTCGCGACGTTCACGTCGGTGGCGGGCATGATGATGACCGGCCCGCGGATCACCACCTGCATGGCCGAGGACGGAGTCTTTCCCCGTTGGTGCGCCGGCCGGGACGGCCTGCGGAACTCCGTGATCCTCCACACGGCCCTCGCGACGCTCCTCGTCCATCAGGCGACGATTCTCGGTCTGCTTGGCTACCTCGGAGTCACGCTCTCGCTCGTGTCGGCGCTCACCGTGGCCACACTCTGGCTCCCCGCCGCGCCGCCCCGGGACGGCGTCGAGTCGGCGCCTGCCCCCCGGGCCGCCGCGGCGGCCCGTGTCGCCGCGAGCGTGTACATCGTGGCGACACTCGGGTTCATCGGCCTCCTCGTCCGCCACGACCCGTGGCAACTCCTCGGCACGGTGGTGACGTTCGTGGCCGCCGGCGTCATCTGGCTGGTCATGCGTTCCCGGCTTTGGAGCGCATGAGAGATTCGTATGTCGCCGGCTCGGGGGCGGCACAAGTCTCGTCGCGTGGGCCGCGGCGGCCCAAGGCTCCTCGAGCGTTCGCCGACCCCCTTCACCTCGTCTGCTCGGCACGGACGGGCACTCCGTCGGCCGCGGTCACGAGCCAGCGATCCCCGTCCTTCCGCATGCGCACGTCGAGCCGCACGATGGCCGTCCCCGAGCCGCCGTCGATCCAATTTCCCGTGACCCGCACGATCATGTCGACACGTGCCGTGCGCGGTGCACGGCCCGGCTCGAGATCGATCTCGAGCTTCGTGATCCAGACCGTCGAGGCCCGCGCCCGCGCGAGGGCCCGTTCGGCGTCGGCCCGCAGTGGTCCGGCCGCCGGATCGATCGCGGCGAGCACCGTGTCGACGTCCCCTCGCTCGGCGGCGCGGGCGAGCCTCGGGAACAGCTCCTCGAGCGCCTCGCGATCGGTCACGACGAGAAGGTCGGCAGTGAGCGCGCCCGTGCCGGCGAGCGTCGCCGCGAGGGCGAGCACGAGCCACGCCCTGGCCATCGTGCGCAGCCACAGCACGACGGCGACGACGGCCGCGGCACCGCAGCCCGCCACGAGCAGCAGCGCATTTTCAAATGGCACGTGTGGAGTCCCCGGGGTGTCTTCCGGTGTGCCGTGGTGTGGGGACCGCCGCGGCCCCGATGCCCGCCCTACCCGTCGCTCGCGGACCTGCCGATCACGTTCGCCGACGCGGCGACGCCCTCGGGCAGTTCGAGATCCTCGAGGCGGCAGGCGTGGACGCCGCACCCCCGCGGCGGTCCGTCGGTCGAACGCCAGCGGATCGCCTGCTCCATCAGGGGCTCGGCCCGGCCGTCGAGGATCGTGCAGCCCGTGACGAGGACGTCGTCGCTGTCCTCCACGAGCAGCCCCGCGGGCACGCCGTCGAGGAGCTGACAGCCGGAGAGCGAGATGCGCCGGCAGCGGACGAGTTCCACGAGTGCCTCCTTCGTGGTCTCCGCGGCACCCTCGACGGTGTTGCGGCCGGCGGGCAGATCCTGGATCACGAGCCCGGAGATCGCGACATCCTGGCAGTCGACGAGACGAATGCCGGGAGAGAGACCGCGCGTGCCGTAGTCCTCGTTGTGCCCCACGCAGTTGGCGCCGAGCGTGAGGGCCCGGGAGTCCTCGACGAGGATCGTCCGCGCGTGGCCGCTGTAGAGGAAGTTGCCCGTGATCGCGAAGCCGAGGGCCGAGGTGAGGTGGATGTTCGTCGTCTGGCTGCCGACGAGGTTGCCGGCGATCGTCCACATGCCGACCTGCCGGCTGCCCGCGGCACCGGCGCCGATGAAGCGGATGTTGGCCCCGCCGGGAGTCGCCGTGGCCTGGATCGTGTTCGAGCAGATGGTGCCCTCGCGGATCGAGCCGTCGCGGCAGTCGATGAAGATCTCCGCCGTGGGCTCGTCTCCGTCGGGCACGGCGAGTGACGCGTTCGTGTTGTATTCGATGTCGTTGCCGGTGATCTGCAGGTTGCGGATGCCGCCACCTTCGACGCGAATGCCGCCGAGGCGGCAGTAGCTCACGTGGTTCGACGCGATCACCGTCTGGTGGAGGTCGCAGTGGTCGAGGAAGATGCCGACCCCCGTGTTGCGGTAGATGTGGCAGTGGGAGACGAGCACGTTGCGGGCCCGGCCCACGAGGTGGATGCCGTGGCGGAGGGACCGCAGGAGCACGCCGGTGATCGTCGGCTGCATCACGCCCTCGAGACGGATGCCGTCGGCCTCGGGATGGCGGCCCACGATCTCGACGTGACGCACGGTGGGCATCCGTTCGACGTCCTGCACGGAGGGTGAAACGGTCCGTGGGTCGGCGGTGCCGCCATGCGTGCCGGTGAAGAGGAGTGCGGGCCCCGGGCCGTCCATGACGATCCGCGCCGTGCCGCCCGAGCCGTCGATCCCGGTGCGCCGCCGGCGGTCGAGGTCGATCCGGATCGAACGGGTCACACGGTAGTCGCCACGCGGGAGGACGAGCAGGCCGTCTCCCTGGTCGAGGGCGTGCTCGAAGGCGTCGGAGTCGTCGTGCCTCCCGTCGCCCACCGCGCCGAAGTCTCGTACGCTGCTCATCGCCCCACGGGCCTCCCGCTGCCGCGACAACCCCGCGGAACGTCGCGCGCCATCCGCCTGACGATACCCGATGCGGAAGCGGGCTCCGATCGGGCCACGCCGCCGCCCCCGTTGTCCCGAACCGATCCGCAGGAGCATCCACCCATGCTCGATCCGACCACGCGTGAACGCGACTTCCCCGCACTCGCCGGCGAGGCCTACCTGAACACGGCCGCCGAGGGGATTCCACCCCGGCAGGTGCACGAGGCGGTGGGCGAGTACCTGCGCGACAAGTCGCTCGGCATGAACGGCCGCGACGGCCACTTCCGTCGTGCCGAGCGCTGCCGCGAGGTCGCCGCCCGCATGGTCGGGCTCGGGCCGGCGGAGGTGGCGTTCTGCTCGTGCGCCTCGGAGGCCTACAACCTGCTCCACGCCGCGCTCGCGCCGCGGGAGGGGGACGAGGTCGTCGTGAGCGACCTCGACTTTCCGGCGGGCGTGACGCCGTGGCTCGTGTCGCGGACTCCCACGCGGCTCTGGACGCAACGGGACGGCGCGCTCCACGTCGAGGATCTCGAGCGCCTGCTCGGGCCGAGGACGCTCCTCGTGCAGGTGTCGCTCGTGAGCTTCTGGAACGGCCATCGGATCGACTGGGCCGCGGTGCACGACGCGGTGCGCCGCCGCGCACCCGACGCGGTGCTTGCCGTCGACGTGACGCAGGCGCTCGGCCGCGTGCCGACCCTCTGCCCGGGCGCCGACGTCGTGATCTCGAGCACGCACAAGTGGGCGCTCGGCCTCCACGGCGGGTGCGTCGTGGGCATCGCGGCCGCCCACGCCGAGCGGCTCACGCCGCGGGCGGGGGGCTGGTATCACGTCGAGAATGCCTTCGAGGCGGATCGGTTCGAGCGGGCCGCGCTCAAGCGGGGCGCGGCCGCCTTCGCCGTGGGGATGCCGAGCTTCGCGGCGATCTACGCGCTCGACGCGGGGCTTCGCTACCTCGAGGACGTGGGCGTGGCGCGGATCGCGGCGCACGCCGATCCCCTCGTGGCGAGGCTCGACGCGGCCCTGCGGGAGCGCGGGCACGTGCCGATGGCGCCGCTCGTGCCGTCACGCATGTCGGGCATCGTGGCCTTCCGCACCCCCGATGCGGCACGACTGCACGCCTGCCTCGAGCGGGAACGCATTCGCGTGATGCACCACGCCGGACGCATCCGCCTCGCGGTGCACGGATCCAACACGGCCGACGACGTGGAGCGGTTCATCGCGACGCTCGAGGCGGTACGTCCCGCCGCGGCCTGACGAGCGCTACGCTGCGAGCCAGCAGGGCTCGCAGCCCCGGGCCTCGAGCAGGTCGCGCAGGAGCGGGTACGCGGCGTGGAGGGTGTTGTGGACGCGCGTGGGCGGCACGCCGAGCCGCTCGGCCGACTGACGCAGCGGCAGTTCCTCGTCGAGCCTCAGCCGCACGACCCGTCGCATGAACGGATCGGGCAGCTGGTCGATGCACGCCTCGAGGATCGGGAGCAGATCGGGCCGCTCGATCTTCGCCACCCGCAGCTTCTCGATCGAGACGCCGTCGTCCTCCAGGGGATCGTTCCAGTCGAGCGCGCTCAGTGGCACGATCGCGAGGCCGCGACCGCCGCGGTAGCACCTCGTCCAGTTCGCGCTCTGCGACTCGACCACCCGCCACAGCCAGCCACGCAGCCCGGACAGCGCCGGCGCCGCCCGGGCGGGGTCGAATCGTCCGCCCGCGCCAGGCTGGCCGAGTGCGAGGAGTCGCTCCACCACCTGCTGCACCACGTCGTCCACCGCCCACGTGTCGTCACCCGCCGGCGAGCGCACGCCGAGGGTGCGCAGCGTGAGACGAGCGAACCCGTCCACGATCGAGTCGATCTCGGCCCACACCTCGTCGAACCCGACGCCCGTCTCCTGAAACTTCACCAGCTTGTCGACCGCACTGCACGTCTTTTTCATTCGTCGTTCCTCCACAGGTCGCCTCCACGCCGCGTCCCGACCACCGGACACCCGAGACAGTAGCGAGCCCGAGGGCCAAGGTTGGTCCGACGGCCGAAAATCCCCGCGCGCGGGCCTGTTTTCGGCCGGGACGCCCCCCGCGGAACCACCGCGGGTGAAGCGCGACCGACGTGGCGGCGTAGGACCCGGTGACCTGTTCGTCGTTCCCCCGTCGCCCCTGCAAGGAGCCTGTCCATGGATCGTGAGCCCGTCGTCGGTGAGTGTGTCGTCGTACGTCGCAACTCGGGCGGCCATGGTCTGCGACTGGGTGAGTGCCTCGTGGTCAGCCACGTCGACGACGATGACTCGACGCTGCGCGGCACGCCGTCCGGCACGAGGACCGTCCGCGACGAGTGGATTCCGTGGCGGGACGTCGAGCCGGTCGTCTTCGGCTGGGAGTACGCGGCCGCGCACCTGCCGGCGGACGTGCTGCAGCTGCTGTCGGCCTGCGAGGGCGTGGAGCATCTCGCCCTCAATCGGCGCATCAAGGAGGAGATCGTCGACTCGCTGCCCGACTGGAAGGAGCGCATCCTCGCCGCCGTCGAGTCGCTCGCCGACACCGACGGTCCGCATCCTCGACATGACGCTGCCGCGTCGTGAGCGCGGTGGCCTGCTCGTGCCGATGGCCGACCGCTTCGGCCACCTCTGCCTCGACGCCACGTTCCTGGCGGCGGCTCGCGCCGTCGCGACCGGTACGTCTTCACGAGGCGCACGCTCCTGGCGTTCATGTCCCTCGTGGCCGATCGCGTGCAGGGTGGAGCCGCCGTCACGCGGGCCGTGCGCGACGCCATCGATGCGGTGTACGTGCAGCGGGTGCAGCCCGGCCCTGATCGCCAGGCCGTGCGGACGGCGCTGCGTTCCGTCGGGCTCGGAACGGACACGACCACGGCGAACGGTGCATGCTGATGGATGCTGCCGCCGACACGATACCGACGCGTGACGTCGCCATCGAGGGGGATACGACCGCCTTCATCGAGCAACTCGCCGGCCTCGTGCGCCTCGCGGCGCGGCGATCTCGTCGTGCAGGCGGGCGAGTCGGGGGCCGCCTGGTCATTCGACTGGGCCGCAGGGGTGATCACGGTCGATCCCGACGATCTTGGGTCGCTCGCCCCCGACCAACGATGACCGGCCCGGCGTGCGCGCCGCCCAGCGGTCGATGTGGGACATCGTCCGCACGCGGATCGTGCCCGTCTGGGAACGACTGGTGGCGCTCGACCGTCGTGATGGCATGGCCCGCGTCGCGGCCGACGAGACCCGCGAGTTCCTGAGGCTCACGGGGTGTCCGTCCCAACGCGGGCGTTCCACCGTGCGCATGCTGCGGTCGAACGGGCGCGCCTTCGGACAACGCCCCGGCAGGCCGCCGTCCGGCGCGCGGCTCGACCTGCGACAGGCGGTTGCATCCGAGGCGGACCGCAGCCGGTACCGTTCGCTCTGGAGCCGGCCCGTCCTGCCGGTGCGTCGTGACCCGGCGGTGCTGCTGCTCGTCGATCTCTCGGGTTCCATGACGGAAGGGGAGC
>CAIWZS010000027.1 GCA_903917235.1 uncultured Planctomycetaceae bacterium
GAGCGGCAGTTTCCTGACCTGCGCGGCGGGGGTGAAGTCGCACCGCTCGAGCGGAATCCAGAACACGGTCGGGCTCGTCGCCGAATCGAAGAAGAGGACGCGGTCCTTCTGGTCGTAGACCGTCCGCCAGATCGTGCTGGCGACGTTCGGCTCACCCGGCGTGCTGATCCCGAGCGGAGCCGACGCATTGCGGATCACGCTGAAGATCGACGCGATGGCCTTCGTGCCCGACAGGGTGTCCGGAATCGCGTCCACGTAAAAGCTCGCCCGCACGAAGCGGTCGCTGGCCCGGATCGTGCCGGGGAGCATCACGTCCCCGCCGATCCCCTGCCAGTAGGCATTCAGTGCGAGCTGCTGATCGAACGGAGGCGAGTTCGTCATCACCCTGTGGTCCCGCGAGTGATGGATCATGAGTCGACCGCCGAGGTACTCGAAGATCGCGGAGTCCCCCGTCGGATCCGAAATCGCCAGATGCCCCACGGCGGGATCCCCGTTGGGAAGCACCGGAGCCACGATCGTGAACGGTTCACGCTCGAGGTCCGCGACGGCCTCCGCGACCGTGGCGTGGGAGTCGAGCACGTACTGGGCCCAGCCGCCGATCGACATGTTCGGCCGTCCCGCCACGGCCTTCCCGTAGTCGCTCTCCGCCAGGTAGAGCAGGTTGGCGACGAGACCCTTCTCGTTGATCCCGCAGGCCGTCGCCACGCCGTAGAAACTGACGCCCACCGACCCGTGGCGGCTCGTCCAGGTGAAGCTCGTCGGCCCCGCATTGCCCTGCCGGCGCATGCCCCGCGGAAAGACCCAGATCTCCGACCCGGGATCCTCCACCCAGTCCATCGATCTGCCGACGATCACCGCTCCATCCGCGAAGACACGCAGGCAACGGGTGCATGCGGAGGCCCGTGCGGCACCGAGCAGCACGAGGGGGATCGCGAGGGCGACGCTGATGCGGATTGAACGTAGTCGATGCATGGCGATGATTCCTTCGTGGAGCGTGCCGGCGAGCCGGACCGGGTTCCGATCGGACAGTCTATCGATGATGATGGTGCTGATGGTATTGCAGCCGGGTCCGGCCCGACGCGCGAGGAAACGAGCACGCCGCGACGCCGGAGGAGGCATCCCATGAAGAAGCGACCAAGGCGGCGCCGCGGACGGCGGGAGGCGCAGCCCGAGGCGAGCTACGTCTGCGATTCGTGCGGGGAGGAGATCGTCGTTCCGGTCGACGTCTCGGCCGGATGCTCCCAGGACTACGTGGAGGACTGCCCGGTCTGCTGCCATCCCATGCGGCTGCAGGTGACGATCGACGAGGATGGATCGGCGCACATCGAGGGTGAGCACGAATGACCGGCACGACGGGTCGCTCCATCCGATGACCTGGTATGCCGGATTCGTCCGTGACCGTGCCTGGCTCGTCGCGTCGCTCGTGGCCGTCGCCACGGCGTTCGCCGTCGTCGGCCTCGGGCGCGTCGATTTCGACGAGGAGCCACGGAACTTCGTCCATCACGACGCGCGCGACAAGGCGCTCCTGGACGAGCTCTTTCGCGACTTCGGTGCGGACGACACCGACGTGCTCGCGGCCGTGGAGGGCCTCTCGCCGCGGGATCCGGAGACCGTGCGGGTCGTCCTCGGCCTGATCGAGCGGCTTCGGGACGAGGACGAGGTGATGGCGGTGTCGAGCCCGTTCGACGCCCGCCGCGTGGGCCGGCCCCTCGTGCCCCTGTTTCCGCGGACGCCGGAGCACTTCACCCCGGAGCGGCTCGAGGGCGCCTTCGCGGCGGCCCGCGCGCATCCGGCGCTCGTGGGGCAGCTCGTGTCGCAGGACGGCAGCATGTTCCTGATCGCGATTCGCCTGCGCGAGACCTCCGGTGGCATCGCGGAGACCCGACGGCAGGTGGAGCGGTTGCGGACCATGGTCGCGGACGCGACCCACGGCACGCCGATCTCCATCACGCTCGCCGGCCACCCGCCGCTGCGCGTGGACGTGATCGACGCCGTGCGGCGGGAGTTCTACCGGAGCATCCTCTTCGCCGGCGTCATGACGCTCGGCGTGGCGGTGGTCGCGTTCCGCAGTCTGCAGGGCGTGACGACGGCGCTCGCCGGCCCGACGATCGGACTGGTGTGGACGCTCGGGTGGATGGGCTGGACCGGCCAGCGGATCAACGGGCTCAACACGATCCTGCCGAGCCTCGTCTTCGTCCTGGCCTTCAGCGATTCGACGCACCTGATCGTCGCCTATCGGGCCGCCCGCGCACGGGGGCTCGGGCCGCTCGATGCCGTGAGCCGGTCGCTCCTCGACGTCGGCTCGGCGTGCGTGCTCATGGTGCTCACGACCGCGGTCGGCTTCGGCGCCCTGGGCGTCGCGCAGATTCCGGGCGTTCGACAGTTCGGCATCGCGGGCGCCGTCGGCACGATCCTCGGTCTCGTCGCCGTGCTCACGGTCATGCCGACCCTGGCGATCCTCGGCTTCCGCGGGCGCGACGGCGCCCTGCCCGTCGAGCCGGGGACGGAGGCGGGACCGCGGGATGCCGCGGGGCCCGACACGCCCGATCCGACCCGGTTCCTCCAGCGATGGGCCCTGGCGTGCCTCGCGCGCCCGTGGCTGTGCGTCTGGGTGTCCCTCACCGTGACCTCGGCGCTCCTCGTCGTGGCCCTGCGCCTCGAGTCCGACGTCCGCTGGCTGGAGATGCTGCCGCCGGGCAATCCGACGATCGTGGTCACGACGCGGTGCGACGAGAAGCTCGGCGGGTCGCTGCTGGCGTCCGTGATCGTGGAGTGGCCCGAGCCCCTGTCGATCGAGTCGCCACAGGTTCTCGACGTCCTCACGCGGGTCGGGGACGAACTCGAGGCGAGCGCGGTGCTCGCGAACGCGTTCTCCATCCGCAACCTTCTCCAGGGTTTCGCCACGGACGGCGACACCGATGCCACCGCGTTCCGCCGGCTCCGGCGCGTCCCCGATCGCAACCTGCACCGACTGCTGCGCGAGTCCCTGCGGCGCGCGGTCGTGACCGCGCACGTGCCCGACATCGGCGCCGCGCGGCTCCTGCCCGAGTTCGACGGGGTCGCCCGTCGGCTCGCCGCCATCGAGGCCGACCACCCCGGCTTCCGCATCAGACTGACCGGGTCGGCCGTCACCGCCGCCCGCGCCGTCTACCAGATCATCGAGGACACGCGCACCAGCCTTCTCACGTCGGCCGTCATCATCCTGCTGATGACCGTGATCGGCTTCCGCTCGCTGCGCTACGGGCTCTTGTGCGTGCTGCCCAATCTGTTTCCGCTGCTCGCGACCGCCGCCGCGCTCGTGGTGGTCGGCGAGCCGCTGCGGCTCGCCAGCGCCGTCACGTTCAGCATCGCCCTGGGCCTCGCGGACGACAGCGCGATCCATTTCGTGAGCGCGTTCCTCCGCGGCCGCCGCGACGGACTCTCGACACGGGAGGCCGTCGCCTCCGTGCTCTCGACGAGCGGCCGGGCGATGGTGATCGCGGCGCTGACGCTCGTCGCCGGCATGACGCCCCTGCTCTTCTGCCAGCTACCGCCGTTGCGGACCTTCGCGGCACTCTCGATCTTCGCGATCGTGGCGGCGCTCGTGGCCGACTTCTTCATCCTGCCGTCGGTGCTCGTGTGCTTCGCCGGCCCAGCCGAGCGGCCCGCTCACGACGACCCGCCCGGGTCACCCGCCGACCGTGATCGCGCCGCGACGTCCGCCGGGTGACGGGGCGCGCGACGTCGTGGGCGGCTGACGCGGACCGATGATGGCGAGGACGGCCTCGACCAGCATGACCGTCGAGAGGGCCAACAGGACGAGACCCGCCCACGGCACAGGGTCGGTCGGGAACACGACGCCCTCCGTGCCGCGAAACCTCGGCAGCGTCATCGAGACGAGTGCCCACGTGCTCATCACGTACATGAAGGCGGTCGGCAGCCCGGTCACGAGCCAGACCCACGCCGCCCGCCTCGTGCGCCACAGCCAGACGGTGACGCCGAGGAGCGTGAGGGCGGCGAGGAGCTGGTTGCTCGCGCCGAAGAGGCTCCAGAACGTCTTCCAGACCGGTACCGCGACCCCGTTCGCCTCCGCCTGGGGCCGGAGGATGAAGACCACGGGCACGCCGGCCGTCACGATGGTGCCGAGCCAGGCGCCGGCGCGGCCCGTCAGGCCGGTCAGCTCCTGGATGATGTAGCGGCCGAGCCTCGTGCACACGTCGAGCGTGTCGTACACGAACGTCGTGAAGGCCATGAGCGCGAACGACACGCCGATCGTGCTCGGGATCCCGAGGATCTCGAGAAACCGCCCCAGTCCGAGGGCATAGATGAAGTTCGGTGGCTGACCGACGCGTTGATCGTCGCCCGCGAGCACCATCACGCAGCAGAGGCTCACGAGCGCCACCATCGCCTCGAGGAGCATGGTGCCGTAGCCGATCACCCGCGCGTCGCTTTCCCGACGCAGCTGCTTGCTCGTCGTCCCGGAGGCGATGAGCGAGTGGAACCCGGAGCAGGCCCCGCAGGCGATCGTGATGAAGAGCATCGGCACGAGGTCGCCCGCCCGCGCGGTGTGCCACGACGTGAAGGCCGGATAGCGCACGGCCATGTCCCCCGCCACGAGCCGGTCGCTCGCCACCAGGCCGATCGCCGCCCCCGCGAGCGCCACGTAGAGAAAGCACCCGCCGAGATGGCCGCGTGGCTGCAGGAGCATCCACATCGGCACCATCGCCGCCCCGACGCAGTAGACGAGGAGCGCCACGCCCCACACCTTCTGGGCGACGACGTCGGAGGTGCCGAGCGTGCGGCCGAGATCGAAGGGGATCGACTGGCCCACCCAGATCGCCGCACCCACGAGGGGCAGGAAGACGATCGTCGCCAGCCAGAGCGGCATCTTGAGGAAGCGCATGCAGAGGCCCATGACGATCGGCAGGACGAGGTAGAGCAGGCTCGACGTGGCGATCCCGCCGCCGGAGACCGTCTCGCCGTTCTCGAGCGCCTGACGCCCGACGAAGCTCGAGGCCGTGATGTCGGTGAACGCCACCACGATGTAGATGAGGGCGATCCAGACGAACGCGAGAAAGAGGAGGTAGCTGCGCCGGCTCATGTGCTCGCGGACGACCTCGGCGATCGACCGGGCCTGGTGCCGGACCGAGGCGACGAGCGCCGAGAAATCGTGCACCCCGCCGATGAAGATGCTCCCCAGCAGGATCCACACGAGCGCCGGCAGCCAGCCGAAGGCGACACCCGCGAGGATCGGGCCCACGATCGGTCCGGCCGCGGCGATCGCGGAGAAGTGCTGACCCATGAGCAACTGCGGGGCGACCGGCTCGTAGTCGACGTCGTCCCGGAGCGTGACCGCGGGAGTCGGGGCGGCGTCATCGAGCCGAAACAGCCGCGCGAGGACCGCGCCGTAGAGGCGGTAGGCGACGGCGAGCACGACGGCACTCGGCACGAGGATCGCAAGCAGGCTCATGGGAGTGGTGGTGTCCTTGGGGTGACTTCGTTCATGAACGGCGGTGATCGTCGGGGCCCTGCTCGACCTCGCCGGACGGGCGCGTGAGCACCAGCCACACGCACCAGAGAAAGAGCGCGGTCACGGTCCCCACCGAGACCGCCATGACCAGGAGACCGGCCGGTTGCATGCTCGCCTCCCTCCCGTTCCCTCGACCCCGCGTGCTCACGCCTCGTCGTCGGCATACCTCTTCGAGCTGGCGATCGTCACCGCCAGCCCGACCGATACGACGAGGACGACGCCGATGCTCAGCCATGCGACGGGCTCGCCCTTCTCGAAGAGGTCGGCGACATAGCTGCTCGGCTCCGCGCGACCGAGCCCCACGACATTCTCGAGGAACCACAGCACGAAGATCGTCACGAGGAAGCCGGGGCAGACGTAGCGAAAGATCGGACGGAAGAATCGTGGCAGCCGAATCGCCCCACCGCGATGGAGCTCCTCCCAGCCACGCTCGATGCCGAACGCCCAGCCGAAAAGCACGATCTGGATCATCGCCAGTACGAAGATGAGGAACGTGCCCACCCAGAAATCGAGCGTGTCGAGCGCCTTGAGGTCGCGCGAAAACCAGGCGACGAACCCGGTACCGAGCGCGGTGAGCGTGCCGAGCAGGCCGACCGATCCCTTGCGGCCGATGCCGAGCGCCTCCTCCAAGAGCGCGATGCCGGGCTGCAGCATCGAGAGCGAACTCGTGATCGCGGCGATGAAGAGAACGAAGAAGAACATCGCCCCGAACAGGCTGCCGGCCGGCATGGCGCTGAAGACCATCGGCAGCACGTTGAAGCCGAGCCCGAAGGTGCCCTGCCCCGCCACACCCGCCACGCCGAGGAATGCCACGGCCGCCGGCAGCGTGATCAGGCCGCCGAGCGCGACCTCGCAGAACTCGTTGGTGGCGCTCGCGGTGAGCCCGCTGAGCACGATGTCGTCGCGCGGACCGACGTAGCTCGCATAGACGAGGATCACCCCGAACCCGACGGATAGCGAGAAGAAGATCTGGCCCGCCGCGGCGAGCCAGAGGTCCGGGTCGGCGAGCTGGGACAGCATCGTGCGCCGCTCGACGCGGGCACCGGGCGTGGCGGCGGCCATCGCGTCGGCCCGCTCACGCTGTCGCACCGCGTCGGCATCGACGACCTCCGCGATCGTCCTGCCGTCCTCGCCAACCACGAGCGTCTTGCCGGGATTCCACATGTATCCGAGCCCCGTCGAGACGTTCCGGTCGGGGAACGCGGGATCGGGCGTCCCCAGCGTGAGCACGCGGGCGAGCACCAGCAGGGACAGCACGATGAGCACCGGCATCCCGATCTCACAGACCTTCTGGATGCCCGCCGAGATGCCGCGGTAGATGAGCACCAGGTTGATGACGAAGACGACCGCGAGCCACGGCAGCAGGCTGTCGAGGTCCGGCCGCAGGGCCGAGCCGTCCGCCGCACTCCCGACGAATCGGCCGAAATACGCCTGCGAATCGGTGACCGTCGCGAAACGCAGCGTCGGATCGAAGATGGCCCGGACGAAGCGGACGGTGTAGCCGAGCGTCCAAGCCTCGATCGCCACGTAGTACATGAAGATGACGAGCGGGATGATCGCTCCGATCACGCCGATGTACTTGCTGCCCCTCCACGGCACGAGGCAGTGGAAGACACCGGCCGCAGAGTGGTAGCCGCGCTGGCCTGCGTACCGGCCCATCGCCCACTCGGCCCAGCCGATCGGCAGGCCGATGATGAGGAACGAGATCGCGTAGGCGATCATGAAGGCGCCGCCGCCGAACTGGGCCGCCTGGCCGGGGAACCGGATGAAGTTGCCGAGCCCCACGGCACTGCCGGCGACGGCGAGGATGACGCCGAGCCGTGAACCCCAGGAATCTCGCGGCGGTGGAGCCATGGGCGTCAAGCGTACCCGCCGCTCACGGACGCGACCACACGGCGAGCGTGCTGGTGATCGCACCCCGCCATCGGCACCCCGCCATCGGCACCGTGCTCAGCGCCCGGGCGACGCGGGCACGGGGCGTGTCGTGGCGGCGAACGGCAGCACCGCGATGAGGCACGCCGACATCGTCGCCGTGAGGGCGGTGATCAGGAGGCCGACCGTGAACGAGCCGGTGGCCTTCTCCAGCGCCCCGAGCAGCGTCGGCCCGAGGAAGCCGCCGAGGTTGCCGATCGAGTTGATCATGCCCACGCTTCCCGCGGCGGCCGTGCTCGCGAGGAACAGGTTCGGCAGCGCCCAGAACGCCGGCATGTAGGCCTTCATGCCGGCGGCCGCGACGACGAAGCAGGCGACGGTGAGCGGGAGGTTGCCCCGCACCGTCGCGGCCGCGACCAGGGCGGCCGCGCCGACGAACACGGGCAGGCATGCGTGCCAGCGTCGCTCACCGGTGCGGTCCGAGTTCCACCCGACGAGGATCTGTCCCACGATCACGAGCAGCGACGGCAGCATGACGAGCACCGTCACGTCCTCGAGCTTCAGGTCGTACGTCGCCTTGAGGATGCTCGGCAGGAAGAACTCGATGCCATAGTTCGCCGTGACGATCCCGAAGTAGGCGAGGGCGAGCAGGAGCACCCGTGGATTCGTGAGCGCCTGCCCCACCGACATGTGCGCGGCCTTCTGCCGCTGCGTGTCGGCGGCCAGCTGGCCCTCGAGCGCGTCGGCCTCGTCGACCGAAAGCCAGGACGCGTCCCGGGGTCGGTCCGGCATGAGCACGAGCACGAGCAGGCCCAGCACCACGGCCGGCACGCCCCAGGCGATGTAGATCC
>CAIWZS010000028.1 GCA_903917235.1 uncultured Planctomycetaceae bacterium
CGACGCACGCGGAGGCGAAGGGCCTGCCCGTGATCGAGGCCATGGCCGCGGGCCTGCCCGTCGTCGCCTCCGCCCACGGCTCCTTTCCCGAACTGCTCGACGGGGAGCGGGCCGGAAGCCTGCACGTCCCGGGTGATCCGGCCGACATGGCCCGCGCGTTGCACGCCCTGCTGTCGGACCCGGCCCGCGCCGCCGCATGCGGTCGGCACGGGCACGCGCTGGCGCGCACGCGGCACTCCGCCGACGGCATGGCCGCCGCACACGAGGCGCTCTACGACGGATTGAAGAAAAGGTGACCGTCACCTTTTCCGATCAGCGGGGCGTCTCGTTCCAGAGGATGCGCAGGTTCTTCGTCGCGCGGCCCGCCACGACGAGGTCGGGCCGACCGTCCTTGTCGAGGTCGGCAGCCTTCATGTCCTCGACGGCGATCTCCGGGCCCGAGAGATCGCTCGCCCGCCAGGCCGTGCCGCGTCCATCGAGCGGCGTGAAGAGCCGGACGCCCGGCACCCCCCGAGGATTCATGGCCCGCCAGCCGACGACGACCTGATCGCTGCCGGTCCCCAGGACATCCGCGACCACGACGGCGTGGCCGTCGACCAGGGACGTGTCGAGCTCATGCCGGGTCCACGCCTCGTCGGCCCGCGTCGGCTCGGTCAGCACCGCGGCCACGTGCCCGTGCATCGGCTCGATCGTGGCGACGAATCGGCCGCCGTCGGGGAGGCGTCCGTCACGCACCTCGCCGGTCCACTGCTCGGAAAGCCGCCGGTGCCGCCAGGTGCCGGTGGAGCGGCCGAGCCAGAAGAGCCCCTCCTTCGCGCCGACGAGCAGCTCGTGCTCCCGGTCGTCGTCCCAGTTGATCGGCTGGAAGTTGTGGCTCGCATGGGTGAAGTCACTGACGAGCGCCAGTGACCAGGCGTCGCGGGGGTCGGCGGGCATCCGGTACGCGAACACGCGGCTGCCGGCGCCGGCGTTGTCCTTGTTGCCACGGCCGTGGAGCGGCTTGACGACGAGCTCCCAGACGCCGTCGGGAGCGAGCACCCAGTGCATGCGGTGCACCGTGGGCTCGTGGTGCAGTCGCACGGGTTCCCACGGGGAGCGTCGGTCGGCGGGCGCGAGCAGATAGAAGACCGCGCCGCTCTTCGTCTCGTCGCTGGTCTCGCCCGGATTCCAGCCGGCGCCGACGGCGACCTCGCAGCGGCCGTCGCCGTCGAGGTCCCGCGCCGCGATGCAGACATTGTCCTGCGGGGTGAGTCCCGTGGCGATGACGTGCCGCCGCCACGTCGGGTTCTCGTACCACTGGATCGTCGTCTTGTCGGCAAGCAGGACGTCGTCGCGACCGTCCCCGTCGACGTCGGCGATCGCGATGCCGTAGCCGATCTCCACCACCGCGTCGATCTCCTCGGCGCGGAAGCGCGGCTCGGGGGGAGCGGCCGCCAGGGCGGTCGACCGGACGAGGATGCAGACGACCACGGCGGCGCCGGCGATCGTGGACGAGGTGCGTTTCATGCCGACAGCATAGCCCGGCAGGGTGCCCATCGCTCACGCCCCGGGCGGGGGCGCGTGATCGTCGCCCGCGAGATCGCCGCCGTGCCGGCGCTCAGGGAACGCCAGCGAGGCGGCGACGCTCGTGCCGATCAGGAGCACGATCACGAGCAGCGACACGGCCGGATGGATGAGGTGCCCCTTGGCATGGGCGTCCCAGCCGCCCTGCGCGGCGAGCCATTCGTTGTGCCGTGCCGCCTCAGCGATCATCTTGCAGCCCACGAACACGAGCACCGCGGAGAGCCCGTAGTTGAGGAACCGGAACATGTCCATGACGCCGGCCAGCAGGAAGTAGAGCGCCCGAAGGCCGAGGATCGCGAACACGTTCGACGTGAACGCGATGAACCGCATGTAGTGCGTGCCCGGGGTGACCACGCCGAGGATCGCCGGGACGCTGTCGACCGCGAAGAGCACGTCGGTGCTCTCCACGACGAGCAGCACGAGAAACAGCGGCGTCGCCATGAGCCGGCCGTTCTCCCGGATGAAGAACCGGTCCCCGTCGGAGTGGGAGGCGACGGGGATGATCCGACGGATCGTCCGGATGAGCATGTTGTCGCCAGGGTCGTGCTCCTTCTCGCCGAATGCCAGCTTCACGCCGGTGTAGACGAGGAAGCCGCCGAAGACCCAGAGCACCCACTTGTAGCGCTCCACGAGTTCGGCCCCGAGGAGCACGAAGGTGAGGCGCATGAGCACCGCCCCGAGGATGCCCCAGAAGAGCACCCGGTACTGGTACTTCAGCGGCACGCCGAAGTAGGCGAAGACCACCGCGAACACGAAGACGTTGTCCATCGAGAGCGACCATTCGACGAGGTAGCCCGTGAGGAACTCGATGGCGGCCTGCCCGCCGAGCCATGCCCAGACGAGGCCGTTGAAGGACAGGGCCAGCGCCGACCAGAAGAGCGTCCAGAACGTGCTCTCGCGGAGCGAGGGCTCGTGGGACTTGCTGTGGAACACCGTCAGGTCGAGGACGAGCATCACCGTCACGAAGACGGCGAACGCGATCCAGTGGACCGTCTGGATCGTCGCATCCCCCGCGGTGGAGTCGGGAACCGAGGCGACCGATGCGGCGAGAAGGTGCACGGGGAGGCTTCTGGCGGGGAAGCCGTGCGGTCGCCACCCCGTGGCATTCCCCGCACGATCCGCGGAATCGTAGCAGGTCGCCCCGATGACGCGGATGGCCCATGTTTTGGAAGAAGTGCAAAGGGTCGACAGGCGCGGAGGGCGTCGTTGCAAAAACGACACGTCTGGACGAGGCCCGCGGGTGCACGACCCGCATCTCCGCCCCGATCGGCTGGCCGTCGAGCACGCGATCGATTTGGCACGGATTGTGCAGTCTGCCCGCGACACGGCCGCTGGTGGTGGACCAGTGGCCTCGGCCCGGACGGGTCGCGGATCTTAGGCATCGAGACGCTCGGGTGTGGCGTCCGTTCGTCCTCCGCCGGCCAATCCGGCTTCGAGGGCCTTGCCGTCTTTCCGCGACCCGCCGGCCGCCGACGCTCGCGTGATCGATCGCGGAAGGCGACCCGTCGGACGCGGATGCCTCAGGCGACCGACGGCGGGGAATCGTCGGCGCTTCCAGGGCGCTCGGCGTCGCCGAGACCGGACACGAAGCTCGCGGTCATGGCCGCGAACACCGGGGCGATGACGTCCCACTCCCGATCCTCGGCCTGACACAACAGCAGGTACACGGCGTCGCCGGCCTTCACCGTCCGGATCTGTGCGGTGTTGGTGAGATCGAGACAGTAGAAGTTCAGGTCATAGCCGGCGAGTTCGTGCCCACGCACCTCGTCGGTGGCTCGCTCGGCGTCGAGGTCCCGGTACTCCGCCTGCATCTGTGCGACGACCGCACGCGCGAGCTCGTCCGGGGGGCCTCCCGCCGCGTGGCCGCTCACGGACCAGAAGCCGCCCCCCGGGGAATGAACGGACACGGCCGCGTGGCGTCCGGCTGCGTCGGAGACGTCCACCGACCAGTTGTCGGGGTACTGGAACGAGAGGCCGAACCGATTGAATCGCACGTCGCAGTCCTCGCACGCCGGCCGAAAGTCGCCAGTTTACCCCGGTCGGCGGCGATCTGGACCGCGTCGCGAGCCGCCGCTATCGTCCCGCCCCTCCCGACCGAGGCCTCGGCCCCGCCGCCCCGTGATCCACGCGCCATGCACCATCCCTCCGGCACGCACGCCGCTCGTCCTCCCGTCGCCGGCATCGCCGACTACGGGCTGCCGACGGCGATCCTGCTGGCCGTGCTCGTGGTGCTCGCACCGGTGCCCCCGGCGCTCGTCGATCTGCTGCTCGCCGCGAACCTGACCGTGTCGGTGCTCGCGCTGCTCGGCGCGGTCGCGGCACGGACGCCTCTGGAGCTGAGCGTCTTTCCGACGTTCCTGCTCGGCTCGACGCTCGTACGGCTCGTGCTGAACATCGCGACCACCCGGCTCATCCTGTCGCGGGCCGCGATCGACGGCACGGACGCGGCGGGCCTCGTCGTCTCCGCGTTCGGGGACTACGTCGCCGCAAACCACCTCGTGGTCGGTGGCGTCATCTTCGCGATCATCGCGGTCGTGCAGTTCGTCGTGATCACGGCCGGGGCGACGCGCACCAGCGAGGTCGCCGCCCGGTTCGCGCTCGACGGTCTTCCGGGCCGCCAGATGGCGATCGACACCGAGGTGCAGGCGGGGACAATCACGCGCGAGCAGGCCCGCGGGCTCCGGCTCGACCTGCAACGGCAGGCCGACTTCTTCGCGAGCATGGACGGAGCGAGCCGCTTCGTTCGCGGCGAGGCGGTGGCCGGCGTGGTGATCACGCTCGTGAACCTCGTCGGC
>CAIWZS010000029.1 GCA_903917235.1 uncultured Planctomycetaceae bacterium
CGAGAAGCCGCACGAGACGAGACCGCGGCAGGTCGGGAACCGGCGGCGGGGCCGGCCGCCCCAGCCGGGCCGCCACCGCGGCCGCCGCGATGCGTCCGCTGCGCACGGCCCCTTCCATCGTCGAGGGCCAGCCGGTGGCCGTCCAGTCACCGGCGAGCATGATGTTCGCAGCCGGGGTGATGGTGGCCGGCCGTGCCGCCTCGACGCCGGGACGCACGGAGAGCACGGCCGTGTGATCGGTCACCACCTTCGCGTCGACGAGCCTCGCCGTGCGTGCGGCCGGAAAGACGTCCCGCAGTTCCGCGAGCACGGTCTCGAGCAGCCCCGCTCGGTCCCCGAGCAGGCCACGGGACGCGCTGATCACCACCTGGCAGTGGCCGGCCGTCTCCTCGGAGCGAAAGACCCACTGGGCCGTGCGTCCGACGAGGACGGCATGCGGAAGATCGACGACCGGACGGTCGAACCAGAAGTGCACCGCGGTGATCGGTGAACCCACGAAGCGGTCGTCGACGTCGGGCACGAGATCGGGAACGAGCCGGGCGGCGGCCCGCCAGGGCACCGCCACGATCACGGTGTCGCACGCGACGCGCTCCCCGTCGCCCGTCACGGCGACCGCTTCTCCCGATGCAACGCGTTCGATCCCGCTCGCCTTCCACCCGGTGCGCACCGCGACTCCGCGCGCGGCGAGCCACGCGGCGAGGCGCGCGCCGAAGAGTTCGCCGAGGGGTACGGTGGGCACCCAGAGGTCAGCCGCATGCCGATGGGCGAGGAAGCCGTCGACGAGCACCTTCCGCGCGGCGACGACGTCGACGAGGTCGATCGATTCGCCGAGCGCGCTTTCGAGCACCGGCTGCCAGAAGAGGCGGATGACCGTGTCGGGCTGACCGTTGGCCCGCAGCCAGTCGAGTGCCGTGGTGGGACGGTCGTCGCGCGGATGCAGGCGCGCCAGCCGCAGCATCCCGCCGGCGAGCGCCAGCTTCTCGCGCCACGTGAAATGTCGCATCGACACGAGCAGCGGCGCGAGGTGCAGCGGCGCGGGCAGCCAGCGCGCCGGGGTGCAGGCGGCCCGGTCGCCGCTCGGGCCGATGAACCACATGGTGCGGTCGCACCGCACGGCGTCGTCGAGGCCGGTGCGCCGCAGCAGGTCGAGCAGGTTGGTGCAGCAGCCCATCGCCACGTGCTGGCAGGCGTCGACGAGTCCGCGAGCGCCATCCTCGAACGACGCGGCCCGTCCGCCGACACGACGGCGCGACTCGACGAGCGTGATCCGGCAGCCCGTCCCGACGAGTGCCGCCGCGGCCGCCAGGCCCGCGATCCCGCCGCCGATGACGACGACGTGCGGCTCCGCCCCGCCGGGGGCGACGGAACGACTCCTCTCGTCGACCCGTGCGCCGGTCATGTGGCCGAACCCGCGCGGCGGCACCGCGGTCCCAGCAGGATGGTGGCTGCGGCGGCCGCGAGCACCGCGGGCTTTCGGGCTCGCACACGCGCGGAAAAAATCCGGATGCCCGCCTGACGCACGGCGGCGAGCAGGCCGCCGTAGATCCCGAACATCGCGCGGAACACGAGCCGGCCGTCGGTCGAGAGCATCCGGTCGAGCACGGCGGCCCGCTGGTACCGCGCCTCGGCCCGGTCCACTTCGAGTCGCGCGAGTGCCTCGAAGGGCGCGCTGATGCGGCCCTGCCGCAGATCGTCCGGCGCGCACCCGCACCGTGCGAAGTCCTCCGCCGGGAGGTAGATGCGCCCGCGGCCGAGGTCTTCGGGGATGTCCCGGAGGATGTTCGTCCACTGGAAGGCGATCCCGCAGTCGTCGGCGACGGCGAGGGCCTCGCGGGTCGTGAATCCCCAGATGTGGGTCGCGGCGAGTCCCACGGCACTGGCCACGTGGCGACAGTATTCCTCGAGGTCGGCGACCGTCTCGTACGTGCGACGCTCGAGGTCCATCCGGACGCCCGTGATGACGGCCAGGATGTGTTCCGCGGGCACGGCGAACCGTCGGACGGTATCGACCAGCGCCCGCACGATCGGGTCGTCGACGTCGGCCCCGGCCAGAGCGCCCACGACGAGCTGCTCGAAGTTGGAGAGTGCCGTGGCGGCCGCCGCCGGATCGGCGGCATCGTCGACGAGGTCGTCGGCACGACGACAGAACGCGTAGAGCGCCGTGGTGCCGCGTCGCTTCGCCTCGGGCAGGAGCCGGATCGGCAGCGCGAAATTGGATCCCGAACGCCGCAGGACCGCGGCACAGGCCGCATGGTCGGCCACCAGCGTGCTCATCCGCGGTCGCCCTCCCGGCTCGAACCCCGAGAGCCGGAGGCGGCATGGTCGCGGCGCGCCGGGACGAGCGTCGCCCACCAGGCGGCCGCCGCGAGCTTCGCCTTGCTCCAGGCCCCCACCACGGGTCGGCGGGCGAGCGTGTCGCACCCGGCGCGCTCGATCGCGTCCGCCACGGCGCGTCCGCCACCGAGGAAGAGCCGGATCGCCGGTCGCAGCGCGGCGGGTGCGGCATCGACGAGGGGCGATCCCCGGTCGAAGAACGTCCGAGCCCATGCCACCTCCTCGGCCACGAGCCGACGCAGCGCGGGCGATGCCGTCGGCGCGTCGAGCATCCCCTCGTCGACGCCCAGGCGCACCATGTCCTCGGCCGGCACATAGACGCGGCCCGCGAGTCGGTCGCGCCGGATATCCTGCCAGAAGTTCACGAGCTGCAGGCCCGTGCAGATCGCGTCGGACAGCGCCACGAGGTCGGGGGAGCGGCAGCCCCCGAGGGCCAGAACGATGCGACCGACCGGGTCGGCCGACCGCCTGCAGTAGCCCACCACCGCATCACGAGTGGGATAGCGCACGGCGACCCCTGCGAGGTCGAACCGCCGGTCCTCCTCGAACGCGTCGAGCAGGTGCGAGAACGGTTCGAGGGACAGGTCGCGCCGCCGGATCGTGTCGGCGAGGGCCACGAAGACGGGGTGATCGGGCCGGCCGTCACGGCACCGCTCGAGCCGGTCGCGCCAGGCGGCCAGGCCGGACAGCGCGGCGTCGCCTTCGGGGACCGTCCCGCCCGATGCCGTCCCGGACGGAGGAGAGGGGGGCGCGTCGACGCCCGGCGCCTCGTCGGCGAGGTCGTCGCTCCAGCGGGCGAACGCGTAGACATTCGCGAAGTCCTGACGCAGGTCGGCGGGCACGAGCCGGGTGGCGACCGTGAAGTTCTCGTAGTGCCGCCTCGCGATCCGGCGGCAGATCGCCTCGGCCTCAACGAGCGACGTGGTGGCCACGGCGCCCGCGAGCACCCATGCGGATGGATCACGCTGCCGCTGAGCGGCTGCACCGAGCGCCATCGTCCGTCGTCCCGCGGATTCGTCCGGCGCCCGCCGTCGGCTACGATGCCGGGTGGGTGCCGCTGACGGCTGGAGTCTCATCCGGTAGCGTACTGCGGGCGGGGTGCCGCCGATACACGACCACCGCCGCTCCCCCACGCATCCGAGGCCCGGTCCGAGACCGGTGATCGCATGAAAATCCTGCTGGCCAGCCCGCGCGGCTTCTGCGCCGGCGTCAACATGGCGATCGAGACGCTGGAAACCGCGATCCGTCTCTACGGAACGCCCATCTACGTCTTCCACGAGATCGTGCACAACAAGCACGTCGTCGACCGGTTCGTCCGCGAGGGAGCCGTCTTCGTCGACAGGGTGGAGGACGTGCCCGAGGGCGCCGTGCTCCTCTTCTCCGCGCACGGCGTGGCCCCGGAGGTGCGCCGCGTCGCCCGGGAACGCAGCCTGCGGGCCATCGACGCGACCTGTCCGCTCGTCACGAAGGTGCACCTCGAGGCGATCAAGTACGCGCGGTCCGGCCACCGCATCATGCTCATCGGCCACGAGGGGCACGACGAGGTGATCGGCACGATGGGCCAGGCGCCGGATGCCTTCACGCTCGTGGAGACGGCCGAGCAGGTGGACACGCTGCCGTTCGGACCGGACGACAAGCTGGCCTACCTCACCCAGACGACGCTCTCGGTCGACGACGCGTCGCGGATCATCAACCGCCTCAAGGAGCGGTTTCCGCAGATCGTGGGGCCGCCGAAGGACGACATCTGCTACGCGACGCAGAACCGTCAGGAGGCGGTGCGGCTGCTCGCCGCCGATGCCGACATCGTGCTCGTGCTCGGCAGCCAGAACAGCTCGAACAGCCAGAGGCTCGCGGAGCTGTCGCGTGAACGCGGCATCCGGTCTTATCTCATCGACGGCGCCGGGGAGATCGAGCCCGGGTGGTTCACCGGAGACGAGACCGTCGTGATCACAGCCGGTGCGAGCGCACCCGAGCGCGTCGTGCAGGACTGCGTCGAGTGGCTCCGCACCCGGTTCGACGCGACCGTCGAGGAACGCACCATTCGGCAGGAGGAGGTCTACTTCCCACTGCCGAAGGAACTTCGCGCGGCGACCGCCACGGCACCCACCGGGTAAGCCGCTGGGTCCATTCGCACGCCTGGAGGCGTGCGCCACACAAGCAAGTGGAGCCGGTCGGGGGTCGCGCGCAGCCGCCGGTGAATCTTCGACTGCACCGCACGACGTGCCGTGCGGACCGAGCCTCCACCGTCGAAATCCGCCGGCGGCGAGCACGATCCCCGACAGGCGGCGCCACTCGTTTGACGACATCCATTCGCACGCCTGGAGGCGTGCGCCACCGAACGGAAGCCCGGCATCCGCACGGTTCGCCGCCCGCCGAAGGGGCCTGCCGACTCAGGCTGGCGGGGCCGTGGATGGCCCGGCAGCCGTATTTACTTCGTCATTTACTTCGTCAGTTTCTTGTAGCGGAACCGGTGCGGCTCGTCGGCCTCGAGACCGAGTCGCTCGCGACGGCTGCGCTCGTACACCTCGAAGTTGCCCTCGCAGACGTGCACGTAGCCGTCTCCCTCGAAGGCGATGATGTGGGTCGCGAGACGGTCGAGAAACCACCGGTCGTGGGTGATCACGACCACGCTGCCGGCGAAATGGGTGATCCCCTCCTCCAGCGACCGCAGGGTGTCGACGTCGAGATCGTTGGTCGGCTCGTCGAGCAAGAGCAGGTTGGCCCCGCCGCGGAGCAGCTTGGCCAGGTGGACGCGGTTCCG
>CAIWZS010000030.1 GCA_903917235.1 uncultured Planctomycetaceae bacterium
CTCGCGGGTCTCGTAGACAGGCTTGCAGACCGTGTACGGCACCTCCCTGGTCATCGTCTCGTAGACGGGCCGGCAGACGGTGTACGTGCGCTGCCGCGTCTCGTAGACGGGCTTGCAGACGGTGTAGGGCACCTCCTTCGTGACCGTCTCGTACACCGGCTTGCAGACCGTGTAGGGGATCTCCTTGGTCATCGTCTCGTAGACGGGCTTGCAGACGGTGTAGGCCTGCTCGCGGGTCTCGTAGACGGGCTTCATCACCGTGTACGGGACCTCCTTCGTCAGCGTCTCCCACACCGGCGTGCAGACGGTGTAGGGGACCTGCCGCGTCTGCGTCTCCCAGACCGGCTTGCGTACGGTGTATTCCACCTCCTTCAACGACTGCTCCGTCTCGTAGCGGATGCAGTCGATCTCCCGCTGCTCGATGACGCGCTCGCAGACGGTCTTGAAGCAGGTGATCTCCTGCCGCTCGTAGACGACGTCCTTCACGAGACGCGTGCCGGGCGACGGCTCGACGGCCGCGTCGGCACGCAGGGCAGGCGCCGCGAGTCCAGCGAGCGCCACGAGGTGACAGAGCCACGAGGTTTTCATCACGGTCGCCTCCGCCGAGGCGTCCTCCTGATCGGGAAACGGGAACGGGTATGAAGGCGGCCCGGCACGCGGGCAGGGAGCAGGCGCACCGCGCTGCTCCTCACAGCAACCATCGGCCATAAACTCGCCGCAGGTCGACCAGTTCCCGCCACCGCCCCGCTTTTTCCAGACTTCCAGCGGCCCTACAACCGTTTCCGTCGGCATGGCGGACGGTGGTTTGTTGGTGTTCGACGAGCGTCCCGCTACATTTCCGGCTTCCCTCCCCAGGGGCATTGCCCACCGGCAGGCGTTTCGATGGCGGAACCCCGAACGCAGCCCGCCCAGCCGTCCGAGCCGCTCTCCGACGCACCCGTTCCCAAGGTCGTCGTCAGTCGGCTGAGCCTCTACCTGCGCGAGCTGCAGCGGCTCGAGGCAGCGGGCCAGCAGACGATCTCGTCGGGGCAGCTCGGCACCCTCCTGGGCTTCAGCGATGCCCAGGTGCGCAAGGACCTCGGCTTCTTCGGCCAGTTCGGCTACCCCGGCGTCGGGTACCGCTGCGACGAGCTGATTCGCGCCATGCGCGACATCCTGGGGACGAACCATCCCTGGAGCGTGGCGATGGTCGGCGTCGGCAACCTCGGGCAGGCGCTGCTCGGCTACCGTGGCTTCGGCCGCCAGAACTTCGCGATCGCGGCCGCCTTCGACGCCGATCTCGCGAAGGTGGGCCAGGTCATCCAGGGCATCCGCATCCAGCCGCTCGACGAACTCGCCGAGACCGTCCGGACGCTCGGCATCCGTCTCGGCATGATCGTCGTGCCCGTCGGTGCCGCCCAGGAGGCTGCCGATCGGCTCGTGGCGGCGGGCGTCGAGGGGATCGTCAACTTCGCCCCGGTGACACTGGTGCTGCCACACCACGTGCAGAACGTCGGCGTGGACCTCGCGATCGAGCTGGAGCAGCTGTCCTTCGCGGTCACCACCAAGCTCACCCGGGCCGGTGGTACGGATGCCGACGAGGGGGGTGGGCGTGCCGGCAACGGCCATGCGGGTGCCGTCTGATGCGGCATCCCGCAGTCCCGACCACCCCTCGGCGTCGGATACCATGCCCGACTCGTCCCGCCGACACGTCCCGGTGGGTGCACGCCCCGCCATCCCTTCGAGGAATCCACCGCATGCACGCATCCGCATCTCCCCACGCGCGACTGACCGCCCTCGGGCTCGTCCTGCCGCCGGCGCCGAAGCCTGCCGGTGTCTACAAGCCGTGCCTCGTCGTCGGGCAGCACGTCTACGTCTCCGGTCATGGGCCGCTCCGCAATGACGGCACGATGATCAGCGGCCGTGTCGGGGCCGATCTCGACACGGCGGCAGGGAAGGCGGCCGCCCGCCAGGTGGGCCTCGCCATCCTCTCCACGCTCGTCGCCGGGCTCGGGAGCCTCGACCGTGTCGCCCGCGTGGTGAAGGTCCTCGGGCTGGTCAATGCAACGCCGGAGTTCGCCGAACAGCCGCTCGTCATCAACGGGTGCAGCGAGCTCTTCGTAGAAATCTGGGGTCCCGATCACGGCGTGGGTGTGCGGAGCGCGGTCGGGGCCGGATCGCTCCCCGGCAACATCGCGGTCGAGATCGAGGCGCTGTTCGAACTGGCCTGACGGGGGCCTTGTCCGCGGAATGACGCCCCCGTGGGCCGCACCTGACGTACCTGGAGCACGGGCTCGGGGGTGGCACAAGTCTCGTCGCCGTGGCCGAGGCGGCCACGCGCTCGTCGAGCGTTCGCCGCCCCCTTCGGCTTCCCGTCTGGATTGCCGCCGCATCGCTTGAGAAAAAGCGACTCTGCCCGAGCACCTGTCAGTCCGGCTGGATCTGCCGGTCGGGGGGAGATTTCCGCAGGATGTGGCCGGCCGTTCCGAAGAAGTATGATTAGTGGTGCGAACTCGGGCCGCTCCCGCGGCTCGGCTCGGAGGCGGGTCGATGACGACACTTCCCGAGAGGCGTCTGCGTCCGGCGGCCGATTGGGCCTGTCGCCCTCGATGGACGCGTCGATTCGTGGCCGCCGCCCTGCTCGCGGCCGGAATCACGGTGTTCCCGGCGCTGGTGGTGCAGGCCGAGGTGCCGACGTTCGAGC
>CAIWZS010000031.1 GCA_903917235.1 uncultured Planctomycetaceae bacterium
CACCGACACGATGCCGCTCCGTGTCGAGAAGCTCTTTCAGGAATATCGCCAGCCCGCCTCGATGGCGGTGGCGAGCGTGCTCGCGGGCCTGGCGCTCGTGACGCTCGTCGCCAAGTTCGTCATCGAGCATCGGCTGGCGGCCGAGGCCCGCGACCTCGAACTCGCACGATCAGCGGACGGGACCACCCACGACGCAATGGAGCCGGCTTGACCATGAGCATCCACATCCGCAACGTCACGAAGCGATTCGGCTCCTTCACGGCCCTCGACGACGTGTCGCTCGAGGTGGCCGATGGCGGACTACTGGCCCTCCTCGGGCCGTCCGGTTCGGGCAAGACCACGCTCCTGCGGATCATCGCGGGGCTCGAGCACGCCGACTCCGGCACGATCGAGGAGGACGGCGCCGACATCACCGACCTCCACGCCCGGTCGCGCGAGGTGGGCTTCGTGTTCCAGCACTACGCGCTCTTCCGGCACATGAGCGTGTTCGAGAACGTGGCCTTCGGGCTGCGGGTGCGGAAGACGACCGACGCCGACGTTCGATCGCGGGTCGAGGAACTGCTGCGGCTCGTGCGGCTCGAGGGGCTCGGCGGTCGCAAGCCCTCCCAGCTGTCCGGCGGCCAGCGGCAACGCGTGGCCCTCGCGCGGGCCCTCGCCATCCGGCCGAAGATCCTCCTGCTCGACGAGCCCTTCGGCGCCCTCGACGCGAAGGTCCGGGTCGAGCTGCGACAGTGGCTGCGGCGCTTGCACGACGAGATCGGGATGACGAGCGTGTTCGTCACCCACGACCAGGAGGAGGCGTTCGAACTCGCCGACCGGGTGGTGGTGATGAACCAGGGTCGGATCGAGCAGGAAGGGTCGCCCGACGAGGTGTTCGATCGTCCGGCCACGCCGTTCGTGATGGACTTTCTCGGCAACGTAAACGTGTACCACGGCCGCGTGGAGAACGGTCGCGCCTTCTGGCACGGCATTCCGATCGACTACCCCGAGTATCCGCATGCCCAGGCTCGCGATGCCCGGGTGTACCTGCGGCCGCACGAACTCGACATCGCGCCTCTCGCCGAGTCGTGGAATCGTCCTGGCACGAGCCTCTCGGCGCGGGTGGTGCGCGTGACTCGGAGCGGGGCCGTCACCCGGCTCGCCTGCCGGCCGCACGGGTCGGAGGCTGAGCTGCACGTCGATGTTCCGGCCGATGTCGCCCGCAGTTGGAACTTCGAACCTGGCACGAACGTGGCGATCAAGCCGCGGCGGGCGACGGTGTTCTTGCCTGGACCCGAGTATGTGATCTGAGCGCGAAGGAACCCCAGCCCATGAGCGAATCTCGCAATCCCCGAGAAGACCGTCGTCAGGAGCCGCCCGGCGACCAGTCGGCGTCGGCGCCGGCGCCCGCGGCATCCGACGTCACGCTGCGGCGGGTCGGTGACGCGCTGCGCGGCCTTCGCTACGGCTCGGTCGTCGCGATCGTGCAGGACGGCGTCGTCGTCCAGATCGAGCGGACCGAGAAGACCCGATACGGCCGCTGAGAGGCAAGCCGGCAAACGCCAGACCGAAATCGACCTTATCCCACCGACCGGAGGAACCGGAGGCCGTCCGTTGAATCGTCACCCTCCCCGGAGTTTCCTCGCCATGACTCGTACGGTTGTCCCTTCCCATGTTCGCTCGACTGCGGCTCGGGCCTTCACCCTCGTCGAGCTGCTGGTCGTGATCGCTATCATCGCCGTGCTGATCGGCATGCTTCTGCCAGCCGTGCAGAGTGCCCGCGAAGCGGCGCGGCGTACCCAGTGCACCAACAGCCTGCGGCAGTGCGGCCTCGCCATCCACCAGTTCGTGAGCGCCAGGAACTACCTGCCGAGCAGCTCGCGGCCGCCGTCCGGCCCCAACGGCCGTGTTTCGTGGGTGACGCGAACGCTGCCCTACTGGGAGGACACCGCGCTCGCCGCCGCCTACGATTTCGACGCAGCGGGAGCCAACTGGAGCTCCACGACGGTGCGGGCGGGGTCGGGCAGGCAGATCCCCAACGCCGTGCTGGTGATGACGCGGATCCCGCATCTCGACTGCGCGTCTGACCCGGAGGGATCGCAGAGCCTCGACGGCGACCCCGACACGGCCTCCACGCCGAGCTTCGGCACCGCGCCCGCCGTGCCGCTTCCGACTCGCACGGGCTTCGCATCGCAGGGCTGGTTCTGCGCCACGACCGACTACTCGCCCACCACGTTTGTCGACAACCGGTTGGCTGGCAAGGCGGATCTGGTGGCTCCGGCCTCGCAGAAGGTCATGTCGAGCGGCACGGCCGACAGCAGCATCGCCTCCGGACTGCTCGCGAAGGACTACAACGGCCGGACCCGGGCCAAGCTCGACCAGTGCACCGACGGCCTGTCGAAGACGATCGCGCTCTGCGAGTCGGCGGGGCGTCCGGCGAAGTACGTTCGCGGACGACGGGTCGACAACTTTCCGACCGCCCGCGTGAACGGCGGCGGGTGGTGCCGGCCGGCGAGCGACTTCGCTTTCAAGGGGGCGTCGGCGGACGGTTCCGCCGTCGGCTCGAACGCCGTCCAGGCCATCAACGTGACCAACGGCGAGAGTGTGGAGACCGCCACCTTCAAGGGGCCGGAGTATGGCAGCGAGGGCACCAGTGACCCGTATTCATTCCACCCGGGAATCGTGAACGTGATGATGGGCGACGGCTCCGTCCGCAGCGTGAACGAAGCCGTCGAGATCCGCGTGTTTGCGGGCATGGTGACGCGGGCCGGTGGCGAACTTGTCAACGATTCGCAGTAGCCGGACGGCGGGCCGCGTCAGCAGGCTGGCCGCTTCAACCGCCGATGATGCGAACTCAGGGCGAAGGTGCCGAGCGCGAGACCGCACGCGACCGCGAGCAGCGACGTGGGCTCGGGCACTGCGGTCTGGGTGAAGTTCACGGCATCGGTCGGGTTGTCGGCCATGGCGAGGCCGGCGATGCTGATCGAGCCC
>CAIWZS010000032.1 GCA_903917235.1 uncultured Planctomycetaceae bacterium
CTGGAGCGCCGCCTGCACGAGCTCCACCGGATTCGCCTCCGGCTGCGAGAGAATCATCGGGTATTCGACGTAGTCGAATGCCTCGGCGATGAGCTTCGTGGGATCGGTCGGAGACAGCCGACAGCGCAGGGCCTTGAGGCCACATTTGCCGATGTCGATGCCCCACGCATACGGGCTGCGAGCCATGCAGGGACCACCCCCGGGAAGGGTCCGCAAAGAAGCAGGTCGGGCGACGCGGGCAGACCCTCGATCCGACCCGCACCAAGGCATCGTACGAACGGCCGTGGAGGGGTGTCAAACCGCACCGGCCGCCGCCGCTCCGGGTGCCGCAAGGCGCACGCTACACTCGTCCGCATGGCGATCTCGCGTCTGACGGTGTTCCTTCCCTGCCACACGCTCGACGACTTTCCGACGTGGCTCGAGGAGGTCGAGGCCGACGACCTCCTCGCGGCCTGGACCGCCGCATGGGAGCCGTGCCTGATCGCGACGGTGGGAGATGTGCCCGGCTGGGCGAGCATCGACCTGCCGCCCCATGACGACGCCGGCACGCTCGGCATCGTCCCGGCATGCTTCGCCGATCGGTTCTCCCATCGGTCGGCTGGCGGTGTCCAGGACGGGCACTTCATCGAACGCACGTCCGGACGTGGCGCGATGAGCGCGGCGGCGATGCGGGCCGTCGGTGTCGAGACCACGGGCGGCGCCCCGGGGGAGGAATGGTCGGAGGATTTCCGGGCGCTCGGACTGGCGGTGCTGCTCTCGGAGGTGCTCGCCCGCCGCATGCGGACGGCGCCCGAGCTGGGGGAGACCGCGTTCGGCGCGTCCGCAGTGGCCGCGGCGCGAGCTGCCGTCGCGGGAGATGGTGGCGCCGTACGCGAGCGGCTCCGTGAATGCTGGGGCTTCCTCGAGTGTTGTCGGGCACGGTACTACCCGGCCGATCTCTGGCTCGTCGATCTCGTGCTCGTCGCCAGGAACTCGGCTCCGGCCGCACTCGAAGCGGCCGTCGAAGCCCCGGTGCCGATCGGTCTGGTGTTCGAGGCGGACGCCCTGGGCCCCCTGGTGGCGAAGGCGCCGGCTGCCGTGGAGCGAATCCGAACGCGGCTCGCAGACGGCACGCTCGCGCTGCTCGGCGGACGGCAGAACGCGAAGCCACTCGACCTGTGCACGCCGGAGGAGGTCATCACCTCGTTCTCCGCGGGCCTCGGTGCGTGGGAGGCCCTGGGCTTCACACCGGCCGTCTTCGCCCGGTTCAGCGGAGGGGCGACCCCGCTCCTGCCACCCGTTCTCTCAGGGTTCGGATTCACCGGGATGGTCTGGTCGCTGTTCGATGGCACGCCGCTACCGGACCCGCACGCGGGCCGGATCCGCTGGGAGGGGGCCGGCGGGACGATCGAGGCGGTCGCGCGGCCACCGCTCGATGCGCGACGAGCCGTCTCCGTGACGGGGCTCCCGTCGCGGCTTGGCGACGTGCTCGATCATGACCACGTGGCCGTGCTCACGTTCGCGCACTTCGCCGGGACGACCGGTGAATGGCATCGCCTGATCCGACGCATCGGCTCGTGGAGCACGGTGCTCGGGACATTCGTCACCCCGGACGAGCTCTTCCGTCGGACGGCCGACGGAGGGTCGTACGTACGCCTCGACGCGGACGCGTTTCCCGTGACGCTGCCCGAGACCTCATCGCCCGAAGGCGATGCGGTCGGAGCCGCCGTCGGGCGGGCTGCGGTGGCGGCAGGGGCAGCACGTCGTGAAAGCGCCGGCGTGGCGTCGCTCCTCTCCTCACCACCCGGCCCCGGACGGACGCCGGTGCGGGTCGAGCTTGCGGAACCGCCACGGGCGTGGCCGCCGTGGCGTCGGCGGGGGGCCCGGCATCCGAGCATCGACAACGGACTCCTGTGCGTCTCTCTCCACAGCGACACGGGCGGGATCCTGTCGCTCCGGCGCCCCGGGGACCGGGCCAACCGACTCTCGCAGCAGCTGGCGACACGGCGCGCCGACGGCGACGGCGAGCCTGTCTACACGCGCATGCACGCCGACCGGATCGAGAAGGGCATGACCGCATGCGGTGAGCCTGGCCTCGTCGCGACGGGTCGATTGGTCGAGGGGGGCGGTGGCGAGATCGGACGGTTCGCCCAGGGGGTGGCCCTGGTCCCCGGTGCCCCGCTCGCGGTCATCGACATCGAGCTGACGATCTCCCGGCCGCTTGCCGGGGACGCGCTCGAGTGCTACGCCGCGAGCCGCTTCGCGTGGAGCGAGAACGACGACCTCGAGGTCCGCCGCAGCCTGCACACGCAGTCGGTGAAGACGGAGCGGGAGGTGTTCACGGCACCGCACTTCATCGAGCTTCGTCCGGCCGGCCCCCGCGCCGGGGACGGCGAGGCCGTGACGATCCTCACCGGCGGCGTGCCGTGGCATACGCTCGCCAGCCCGCACATCCTCGACGCGGTGCTCTTCACGGGCGGCGGAGCCGGGGCGGCCAGCCCCGGTCGATTCACCCGCCGACTCGGGATCGGCGTCGGCCTGCGCGGCGTCGGCGAAGCGGCCCTCGCGCTCGCGGCGGGCTGCGTGGCCGATCTGCACGTGGTTCCCCGGCACCCGACGGTGCGCGTGACGCTCGAAGCGGTGTCGACGGCCGAGGGGATGCCGCGCCGGGTGCGGGTCGGGCTGCTCGAATCGGCAGGCCGTTCGGGTGACGTGCGGCTGGAGTGGGCCGCCGAGCCGCGGGAGGTGGTCGCCTGCGACCTGCGCGGGAGGCCCCGCGGATCCGGCGACACGGCGTCGGCCCACGTGGCGATCGACGGGCGCGCGACCGTGGTATTCCTGCGGGCCTTCGAGTGGCTCCACATGGAAGTCGAGTTCAAGGAAGTCGAGTTCAAGGAGGTCGAGTTCGTGTCATGATCGTCACACTCGACGGACCCGCCGGTGCAGGCAAGAGCTCCGCCGCACGGGCGCTCGCGGAGCGGCTCGGCTGGTGCCATCTCGACACCGGCGCGATGTACCGCACCGTCGCCCTCGTGGCGATCGAGCGCGGTGTGCCACTCGACGACGCGCCGCGGCTGGCCGCCCTGACCGAACGGATCGCGATCACGTTTCGCGACGGCCGTGTGCTCGCCGACGGCCGCGACGTGTCGGCGGAGATCCGCACCGAGCGGGTCACCCAGGCCACGCGCTTCGTCGCGGACGCGCCACCGGTGCGCGAGGCGATGAAGCGGATCCAGCGGCGGCTCGCCCAGGACGTGGATGTCGTCACCGAGGGGCGGGATCAGGGCACGGAGGTCTTCCCGCACGCGGAGGTGAAGGTCTTCCTCACCGCCTCGCCCGAGGAGCGGGCGCGGCGGCGTCATCGGGAGGAGGCCGATCGCGGCGCCGCGTCGAATCTGGAGAGCGTCCGGCGGGCCCTCGTCGCCCGCGACGAAGGGGACCGCTCCCGGCCCGTCGGTGCCATGCGTCCGGCGGCCGACGCGGTGGTGCTCGACACCGACGGACTCTCCCGGGACGAGGTCGTGGAGCGGCTCGCGGCGCTCGTCACGGCGCGACGACCGGAGTGTCGTGTGCCATGACACCTGCGAGCGATGCACCGCAGGACGCGGGACCGACGCGGCCTGCGGCGCCCCACGATGGCGGTCGTCACACGGCCTTCGGCCGGTGGCTCTACACGTTGCTCTGGGTGCTCTGCCGCGTGTTCGCGGTTTCCCTGCTCGGCTTTCGGGTGCGATTCGCCGAGCGGCCGCCACGCGAGGGTGGGGTTCTCGTCCTGTCCAGCCACCAGAGCCACCTCGATCCGCTGCTGCTCGGACTGTCGCTCGACCGCCGGATCTCGAGTCTCGCGAGGGCCTCGCTTTTCGCCTTCGGCCCCTTCGGCCGCGTCATCACCGCGCTCGATGCCATCCCGATCGACCGCGAAGGATCCGCCGTGGCGGCGATGAAGGCGGTGATCGCGCGGCTCAAGGCGGGGGCGGCGGTGATCGTGTTTCCGGAGGGAACGCGCACCGCGACCGGGCGGCTCGGTGTGATCAAGCCCGGCTTCGCCGTGCTCGCCAAGCGTTCCGCGGTGCCCATCCTGCCGGTCGCGATCGTCGGCGCGTTCGAATGCTGGCCGCGGACCGCGCTCCTCCCCCGCCCGGGCCGCATCCGGCTGGAATACGGTCCGATCGTGACCGTCGAGGAGGTGACAGCCCTCGATGACCGGGCGTTGACAGCGGTCTGTGTCGAGCGACTCGAGCGGCTCGACGCGCTGGCACGGGCGACCCGCGCGGGGCGGCCGGCGGAGACGGTCAGTCGGTCGGCGCCGAGCGGGCTCGCTTGAAGGGATCGATCGTGCCGCCGCCCGGGCCGGGGGGCGGCGCGTTGGGCGAGGTCCAGGGCACGAGCCGCGGCCACTCGAGCGTGCGGCCCGGCCACGGTGACGACGCGGGTGCGTTCGCCACACCGGGCGCGGGTCGGGTGGGGGGCGGAGCAGGTGGCTGCGGCTGGGCGATCAGATCTGCCGGACCGGGAAAGCTTGCACTCGCGGATGGAGGTGATTCGCCGAGGCCGGAGGGTGCGGCGACGAGCGCCGTCGCGCCCGGGCGCTCGAGGACGCGCACCGACACGGCATCGATCTCGGCGGCCCCGAGGCCGGAGAGCGCGAAGGTGACGACGAGCGGCTCGGCATCGGCCGTCGCGACCCGCTGGAGGACGAGCCGGCGCCAGTCGCCCGTCGGTCCGACACGCTCGGCGAGGGCGGGACCGCCGAGCGAATCGAAGACGAGCAGGCCGTCGACGCTCGCCGTGATCGGTGTGGCGACGCGAATCCGGGCCGTGATCTCGACGAGTTTGCCCGTCGGAACCGCAAGGGGCGGCGTGGTCACCCACACCGGCGGGGTCTCGATCGCCGCGGGTGCCGCGGCTGGGTCCGCGGGGTTGGCCGCCACACGCAGGCAGCCCGCGCCCTCGGCGGGACGCGTGTATGAGATCTCGACCGTGGTCTCGACTCCGGTCGTCCCGTGGGAGAAGTGCCGCCAGCCGTTGGAGGCGAGTTCCTCGATGCGCTCCATCCCGCCCCCCGGAAGCAGCTCCGGACCGGGGGTCGCCGCCGCACGGGCGCCGACGAAGGCCCACTGTTCCGCCGCGGTCGACGCCGACGCTGCGAGCGGGCTGGCGACCATCGAGCCGTCCGCGCGGACGCCGTTTTCCCAGATCCGCCGCTGAAACTGCCCCGCGATCGCGGCGGCCTGCCGGTAGCGGTCGATCGCGGCGGGCGGGTGCGAGGCGGCGAGCGATTCACCCTCGGCCGCCAGGGCGTTGGCCGCGCCGAGCATCTGCGCCGCGGCCACCGGTGGCGGGCCGCTGAACGCGGCCGGCGGCAGGCGGCCGAGCAGATCGGCCGAATCCGCGAGGCCGAGCGACGCGAGGGCGCGAGACGATTCCACCTCGAGGGGTGTGATCTGCCGCACGCGCTCCTGCATGTGTCCGGTGATGCCCGCGTCACCGCTGAAGAGCACCGCGGTGGACGCGAGGAAGGAGTCGAGCGTCACCGAGACACCGCCGGTGACACGCCGCTGCCGCAGGGGACGCAGGCCCCCCGGGGCGAGTTCCCAGGCCTGGTGCGCCTCCGGCACTCCCGGCACGAGGAGCGTCAGCGGCGCGTCTTCGCGCGGCAGGTCTCCGCCGCCGTACCGCCGCGCCGAGATCTGCGCGCCCTGCACGCCGCGCCAGGCCAGCACGACGCGGGCCCGCGACGCCTCGATGACCACGGCCTGCACCTCGGGGTCGCTCGTCGTCGCATTGGCCGCGAAGCGGCCCGCGGCCCCCCAGGGTTCCAACAGGCCCATGCGGAGGTTCATCGAGCGCACGGCGGCGGCCCGCCGGGTCGCGTGGCGGTCGTCGCCATCGAGACGTGATGACGAGGTGAAGAGGATGCCTCGGGCGCCCGCGGCGACGGTGGCCTGTGCCGCGAGGAGCAGGCTCTCCGGGTCGATCGCGACGCCCCGCGCGCCCACGCCCGCGATCGCCGCCGCCTGCCCGGCCGCCCGCGGATCGATCTCGGTGGCGAGGCTCGCGAGGAATGGCGTGCCGGGCCGCGCCAGCAGGGGACGCTGCCTCAGCCACTGCACATAATCGACGAACTCGAGGCTCGTCCCGAGCACGGTGCGCCGCGCTACGAGCAGATCGACATGCCGCGACAGGTCGCGGAGGGCCGCGTCGGCCGTCGCGATGAGCGGCCGTCCGGCTCGCGGATCGCACGCGCGGACGCGTCGCCCCCGTTCGGCCACGTGCTCGAGGTCGCCAGCCGCGAGTCCCGTGCCGAGATCCCACATCAAGACGCGGTCCCAGTTGCGCAGTGAAGGCAGCGCGTCGGGGTCGCGCACGTCGACGTCCGGAATCGGCGGGGGCGGACAGATCACCCAGACGTCCGCCCGCCGTGCCTCGGCGAGCAGTTCGGCCGTGGCGGGAACGGTCAGGTGCACACAGTTGAAGCCGAGCGCCTTGAGCGCGACGAGCGGCTCGCCGTTGTGCTCGACGGCCCGCGGAAAGAAGGGAAGGCCGCCGACCTCGATGACGCCGCGGGTGAGCCCGGCCGGCGGGTCGACGGCATCGAGCGACTGATTCGAGGCGGGCCGGACGGCGGCATCGACCGTCGGTGATTCTCCCGGACGTCGCGCGGGTCCACCCGGCGCCGTCACGCATCCGGTCAGCCGCAGTTCGTCGATCTCAATCTCGTGACGGCCCCGACCGCCGTAGATGTCGAGCACGATATGCGTCGCCACCGCGCCGGTGAGATCGCCCTGCGGCCCGTGCTCGAGGCGCAGGGCCGGCACCTGCCTGGCGAGCGCGGCAGGCAGCGATTGAATCTCGAGGTGCTCCCAGCGGTCGACATCTCGCGTCGACCCGCAGACGAGGAGCGTCTCGACCGGACGACCGGTGGCGCGGGAGACGTAGCCGGGCAGCACCACCCGCACGGCGAGCCGCACGTCGGGCCGGTTCGATCGCACCCACAGCCCGCCGCCGAGCTCGTCGAGCACGGCCACCGGGCCGAAGGGGTAGTCCAGCCGCAGCACCGTGCCATGGCCGGCCTCGACGAGCAGCCGTTCGCACGCCGTTCCGCCGTGGGGCGACACGCGCGACCGTTCCTGGAGCAGGAGGCGCGGGGAGGCATCCGATTCCGCGATCCGCCACGCCAGGGCGCTCGCGCTGGCGTCGTCGAAGCCCTCGACGAGATCCGTGGCCATGACGGGGCGCTCGACCGTGGCCGCCCCACAGAGGATGACCGCGACCAGGGGCCACCGTGGCAAAACTGGAGGCATGGCGTAAGCCGGGTGGGTCGGGCAACCCGTGCACGAGGGCGGGAACACGGCGGGGAGAGGTAGCAGGCCGGGCCGACCGGGTGTAGACCGGTTCATCCTTGCGATGGGCGGTCCCGAGGGCTTGCGAGGGCGGCGTGACGGGGGGATAAGTGCGGAAACGCACCCCTGGGCGGAACGGTCCCGTGAGCATCCTCACCGCGGAACAGCTGCTGCACGCCGCGGTCGAACTCGAGCTCGCACCGGGGCCGGATCTGCAGGAGGCGTTTCGCGAAGCCGGCCACAACACCGACGCGGCCAGCCTCGGCCGCGTCTTCGTGCGCCGCGAGCTGCTCACCGGCTACCAGGTGGAGAAGCTGCTCGCCGGCAGTCGCACCGGGCTCTATTTCGGTCCCGCGCGAATCCAGTACCGAGCAGGTTCCGGGTCGTTCGCTCGCGTTTACCGCGCGATCCACCGTGAGACCGGCGCCGTCCTCGCCGTGAAGGTGCTGCGGCGGCGACACAGCGACAGCCCCGAGAAGCGAGACGCGTTTCTGCGCGAGGGAGAGATGGGCCGCCTGCTCCGGCATCCCAACATCGTCTCGGTCGAGGAGGTCGGGCAGGAGCAGGGTGCCGTCTACCTCGTGATGGAGTTCGTCGAGGGACAGACGCTGCGCGAGCTCGTGCGCATCCGCGGCGCGATCGACGTGCCGAAGGGAATCGATCTCGTGATCCAGATGGCCGCCGGCCTCGAGTACGCGCACCGTCGCGGTGTCGCGCACCGCGACCTCAAGGCTTCCAACGTCCTCGTCTCATCGGCGGGGATCGCGAAGCTCGTCGATTTCGGGCTGGCCCGCGTCGATGCCAGCGGCGACAAGGTGCTCGGCCGCGGAGAACAGCCGCGCACGCTGGATTACGCCGCGCTCGAGAAGCTCACCGGCATGCATGACGACGACTTTCGCAGCGACATCTATTTTCTCGGGACGATCGCCTACCTCGTGTTCTCCGGAACGCCGGCGCTCCGGGAGACGCGGGACCGGGGAGAGCGGGGCGATCCGCAGCGATTCCAAAGGGTGGAGCCGCTGGCCCAGCGGGCGTCCGGCATCCCCCGTGAGGTCTGCGACGTGGTCGGCCGCATGATGCACCTCGACCCGCTCGAGCGATGGCAGACCATCGGGGAGGTGAAGCAGGCCCTCGAGCGGCTCCAGTCGGGACGCGGGTCGGCGATCCCGACGAGCGATACCGTCGCCCCCGCCCGCGCGAGGGCGCCGGTGCCCGAAGGCGCGGCCCCGACGGCACCGGCCCGCGGCCGGGTCATGATCGTCGAGTCGTCGCAGACCGATCAGGAGACCCTGCGAGACTTCTTCACGAAGCTCGGCTGCCGCGTGCTGCTCACGTCCAACCCGGCCCGCGCGCTCGCGCGATTTTCCTCACATCCGTTGCCCGCCGATTGCATCGTGATGAGTGCCCGCTCGCTCGGCTCCGAGGCTGTCGCGGCCTTCAACACGATCTCCTCGGATCCGTTCCTGTCGGCCGTGCCGGCCATCCTGCTCGTCGATCAGCAGCAGCACGACCTCGTCGCCGAGGCGACGTTCGACGCCCGGCGCAAGCACGCCACGCTGCCGCCGCGTGCCGAGGAGATCGGCCCGATTCTCGACGAACTGGTGACCTCGTAGATCGCCTCGGGCTTCCAACGCAGGTTCAGGGAACACCGAACCACGACGAGGCGAGGGAGGTCGGCGAACGCTTCCCGAGCGAGCGGCCGCCGCGGCCGGAGCGAGGAGACTTTTGCCGCCTCCCGAGCCGGCGCGACACCAAAGCCGAATGCGTTCCGGGAAGACGCAGGTTTTCCACGGCGCGTCGTCGCGGCAAGTGGAAACGACGAGGCGAGGGGGGCCGGCGAACGCTTCCCGAGCGAGCGATCGGCTGCGGCCGGAGCGAGGAGACTTTTGCCGCCTCCATCCAGCCGTGACATCGGGGGTATTTTGCGGATGGAGGGCGCTGGGTATCCTGCGGCCACCGGTGGCGCTCGGAGTGGCGGACGGCGCCCCGGCCCTCCCGGCACACGTCTCCGCCATGGACCTGACGGCGTATCAGACCGAGGGGTTCCACGATGAACTCTTCGACGAGGCCCTGCGTCCCCGCCCGGGGGCCGACCTGCTCGTGCGGCGGCTGGCGGGATTCTCCACCGGGGAACTGGCCGAGCGGCAGCGGGCAGCCGACAAGGCGCTCCTCACGATGGGGATCACGTTCAACGTCTACGGCCACGAGGCCGGGACGGAGAAGATCTGGCCCTTCGACATCGTGCCCCGGGTGATCGAGGCCGCCGAGTGGTCGGGGATCGAGCGCGGCCTCATCCAGCGGATTCGCGCGCTCAACCTCTTCATCGACGACGTCTACAACGGGCGGCGGATCGTCGCCGATCGGGTGGTCCCCGACTGGCTCGTCGACTCGGGCGCCTGCTTCCGCGGGCCGTGCGCCGGGCTGCGGCCGCCGCGCGGGATCTGGAATCACATCACCGGCACCGATCTCGTGCGTGGCGGGGACGGCGTGATGTACGTGCTCGAGGACAACCTGCGGACCCCGTCGGGCGTCTCGTACGTGCTCGAGAATCGCGAGGTGATGAAACGCACCTTCCCGCAGCTCTTCGCCGGGCAGCGGATTCGCCCGGTCGAGGACTATCCCGAGAAGCTGCTCGCGATGCTCCACTCGATCGCACCGCCGCACCGTCGCGATCCGACCGTCGTGGTGCTGACACCAGGGATCTACAACTCCGCCTACTTCGAGCACAGCTTCCTCGCGCGGCAGATGGGCGTGGAGCTCGTGCAGGGCTCCGACCTCGTGGTCGAGCACGATGTCGTCTTCATGCGCACGACGCGGGGACTCGAGCGAGTGGACGTGATCTACCGGCGGATCGACGACGACTTCCTCGATCCGCAGGCGTTCCGCCCCGACTCGCTCGTGGGCGTGCCGGGCATCATGGCCGCCTATCGGGCGGGCAACGTGTCGCTCGTCAACGCCCCCGGCACCGGCATCGCCGACGACAAGGCCGTGTACGCCTACGTCCCGCAGATCATCCGCTACTACCTCGGTGAGGACGCGATCATCCCGAACGTGCCGACGTTCGTCTGCGGGGAGGAGGATCAGTGCCGGCACGTGCTCGCGAACCTCGAGCACCTCGTCGTGAAACCGGCGAACGAGTCGGGCGGCTACGGCATCGTCCTCGGCCCCCGTGCCACGCGGGAGCAGCTCGCCGACTGCCGCGACCGGATCCGGGCGAACCCGCGGAACTACGTGGCCCAGCCGATGCTGTCGCTGTCGCGCGTGCCGACCGTCGTGGGCAACGCGCTCGAGGGCAGGCACGTCGACCTGCGGCCGTTCATCCTCTACGGGGACGAGATCCACGTGCTGCCCGGCGGACTCACCCGCGTGGCGCTCGTGAAGGGATCGCTCGTGGTGAACTCGTCGCAGGGAGGCGGCAGCAAGGACACCTGGGTCGTGAATGCCGATTCGGCCTCCCAGGCGAACGCGTCGGGCGACGGTCTCGGGGCCGTGGCACGCCAGACCGCCGACCCCGGGGGGACGGCCTGACATGCTTTCACGAGTGGCCGACAGCCTCTACTGGATGAACCGGCAGATCGAGCGGGCGGAGAACGTCGCCCGGGCGGTCGAGACGACGCTCGATCTCGTGCTCGACGGCACGATCAGCCACGGGCGGCTCTGGAACGCGCTCGTCTGCACGTTCGGCGACCAGGCGGACTTCTGGGCGCGGCACGGGCTCGCCGATCAGGATCACGTCATCACGTTTCTCGCCTTCGATCCCGGCAATCCGAACTCCATCGCGAGCTGCCTGCAGGCGGCCCGCGAGAACGCGCGGACCGTGCGCGACATGATCTCCGCGCCGATGTGGGAGGAGGTCAACAAGGCCCACCTCTTCGTGCGCTCGGCGGCGGGGCGCGCCGACCTGCACAACCCGCGCGACTTCCTCGACGAGGTGAAGCGGGCCAGCCAGCTCATCACCGGCGTTTCGGATGCGACGATGTCGCACGGCGAGGCCTGGCACTTCGCCCGCCTGGGCCGGCTTGTCGAGCGGGCCGACAAGACGAGCCGGGTGCTGGACGTGGAACACTATTTCCAGCCGGCGGCTTCCGCCCTCGCGCCGCCGGCGAGGAGCGAGTTCCAGCCGGCGGCTTCCGCCTTCGCGCCGCCGGCGGGAAACGGGTATCAGCCGGCGGCGGCGGGCCTTGCTTCGCCAGGCGTCGATGCCGTGCAATGGTCGGCCGTGCTCGACAGCGCCAGTGCGCTCGAGATGTACCGCCGGCAGTACGGTGTGGTCTCGCGGCGGCATGTGGCCGAGTTCCTCATCTTCGACCGGTTCTTCCCCCGGGCGATCCACTTCTGCCTGCTGAGGGCCGAGGAGTCGTTGCTCGCCGTGACCGGCGGGGCGAAGGGAGTCTTCACGAATCAGGCGGAGCAGCGCCTCGGCCGCCTGAGGTCGAAGCTCGACTACGGCGACATCGACGAGATCCTCGGGGGAGCGGGCGGCCTGCATGGCTTCATCGACGGGTTTCAGTCGAGGCTCAACCGCGCGAGCGACGCGATTCACGACACGTTCTTCGCGCTGCGGCCCGTCGGCAAGCCCGCCGAGGCGGCGGAGCGGGTCACGGCGTAGGCCGGTCGGCGAACCACCCGCCATCAGGACCCACCCATGGCGATCCGCATCGCGCTGCATCACGAGACCGTCTACCGGTTCGACCGTGACGTGTCGCTCGCACCCCACATGATCCGCCTGCGGCCGGCGCCGCACTGCCGCACGGCCATCACGGGCTATTCGCTCACCGTCGAGCCGGCCGGGCACTTCCTCAACTGGCAGCAGGATCCACAGGGCAATCAGGTCGCGCGGGTCGTCTTTCCCAAACAGACCCGCGCGCTCGTCCTGCGCGTCGATCTCGTCGCCGAACTGGTGGCGATCAACGCATTCGACTTCTTCCTCGAGCCCGACGCCGAGCGATTTCCGGTCGGCTACGATTCGATCCTCGCCGCCGAACTGGCCCCCTATCTCGCGGCGCTGCCGGGGCCCGCGCCCCTCCTCGACGGCTTCGTGGCGGAGTTCGCGCGGACGGCACTCGGACCGGCCGGCGACGCGCCGCGCACGATCGACGTGCTCGTCGCCCTCAACCGGGCCGTGAAGGACCGCGTGGGCTACGTGATCCGCCTCGAGCCGGGTGTGCAGACGCCCGACGAGACGCTCGCGCTCGGCCGGGGCAGCTGCCGTGACTCGGCCTGGCTCCTCGTGCATGCGGCCCGACGCTGCGGACTGGCGGCCCGCTTCTGCTCGGGGTATCTCGTGCAGCTGGCCCCCGACGTGGCACCCCTCGAGGGGCCGGTCGGTCCGAGCGAGGACTTCACCGATCTCCACGCGTGGGCCGAAATCTTCCTTCCCGGTGCGGGATGGGTCGGACTCGATCCGACGAGCGGACTCCTCACGGCCGAGGGGCACATCCCGCTCGCAAGCACACCCGATCCGTGGAGTGCCGCGCCGGTGAGCGGTGCGGTCGACCCCTGCCGCACCGAGTTCGAATTCCGGATGCGGGTCGACCGTCTGGCGCATAGCCCACGGACCACGCGCCCCTTCTCCGACGAGCAGTGGTCGCGGATCGACGGTGTGGGCCACGCGGTCGATGCCGCACTCGGCGAAGCCGGCGCGCGGCTCACCACCGGGGGCGAGCCGACCTTCGTCTCGATCGACGATTTCGATCACGCCCAGTGGAATACGGCGGCCCTCGGAGCGGAGAAGCGGGGGAAGGCGGGCGTGCTCGCCCGGCGGCTGCTCGATCGTCTCGCGCCCGGCGGCGCACTCGTCGAGGAGCAGGGGAAGTGGTACCCGGGGGAGCCGTTGCCACGCTGGGCGCTCGACGTCGTGTGGCGGCGCGACGGCCGGCCGATCTGGTCACGGCGGGATCTCATCGCGGATGACCGACCCGGCATCGGGCACGCGCCCACCGACCGCGTCACTCCGACTGACCCGGCGGCACGTGCCGGTGAGCTCGCGAGGCTCCTCGCGCGGTCGCTGGGCCTCGATCCCGCGGTGGTGATGGAGGCGCACGAGCAGGCGGGCTTCGAGGCGTCCGGCGTGCGGGAGCACGGCGTGCCGCGCGCGTGGGTGCTGCCGGTGCTGCGGTTTCACGACGGCGTGGGGGCACGCTGGCGGTCGAGCACCTGGCCGCTGTCCGACGGCCGGGTGGTGCTCGTGCCCGGCGACTCTCCGGCCGGCCTGCGGCTGCCGATGGCCAGCCTCCCGTGGCCGACCGAAGAAGAGGTGCGCGCCGGCACGTCGATCGTGCGGACCGCACTGGTCACGGAGTACCGCGAGGGACGCATCCACATCTTCCTGCCCCCGCTCGATCCGGGGCACGACCTCGCCGCCGACGCGCAGGGACCGGCGGACGACTGGCTCGAGCTCGTCAGCCGTGTGGAGGAGGCGGCGACGCAGATGGAGATCGCCGTGGTGGTCGAGGGCTATCCGCCGCCGTCCGATCCGCGGCTCGTCCGGCTGCAGGTCACGCCCGATCCCGGAGTCATCGAGGTCAACGTGCCGCCTGTGTCGAGCTGGCCCGACCTTGTGCGGCTGCGGCACGTGCTCGACGAGGAGGCCCGGTCGAGTCGGCTGGGTGCGGAGAAGTTCGAGATCGACGGCCTGCACACGGGAACCGGTGGCGGCGACCACCTCGTCCTCGGCGGTCCCACGGCGGCGGAAAGCCCCTTCCTGCGGCGGCCCCACCTCCTCGGTGCCCTCGTCGCCTACTGGAACAATCATCCGTCCCTCTCCTACCTCTTCTCGGGGCGCTTCATCGGCCCGACGAGCCAGGCTCCGCGGATCGACGAGGCTCGTCACGAGAGCCTCTACGAGCTCGAGATCGCGCTCCAGGAGATGCGGAGGGCGGGTCCGGTCGCGCCTCCGTGGTTCGTCGACCGGGTGTTTCGCGACATCCTCACCGACATGACCGGCAACACCCACCGCACGGAGTTCTGCATCGACAAGCTCTTCTCGCCCGACACCGACGGTGGTCGGCGCGGCCTCGTCGAGCTCCGCGCGTTCGAGATGCAGCCGCACGTACGGATGGGCCTCCTCGCCCAGCTCGTGGTCCGGGCATGCGTGGCCTGGTTCGCGCGCGAGCCCGCCGCGGCGCCCGCCCGGCTCGTCCGTTGGGGGACGTCGCTCCACGACCGCTTTCTGCTCCCGCACTTCCTCATGCGCGACTTCCGTGAGGTGGTGGCCGACCTCCGTGCCGCCGGCTTCCCGTTCGAGCAGGAGTGGTTCGAGTGCTTCGCCGAGTTCCGCTTTCCGCGGCTCGGGTCGGTGACGCACGACGGGGTCACGCTCGAGCTGCGGGCGGCCCTCGAGCCCTGGCACGTCCTCGGCGAGGAGCCGGTCGGCGGCGCGACGTCGCGTCTGGTGGACAGCTCGCTCGAGCGCGTGGAGGTGCGGGTGACGGGACTCGTCTCACCCCGGCACGTGGTCGCCTGCAACCGTCGCCGCGTCCCGCTGGTGCCGACCGGCATACCGGGCGAGTTCGTGGCGGGCGTGCGGTATCGGGCCTGGCAGCCGCCGCGCTGCCTGCACCCCACGGTGCCGGTCCACACGCCGCTGGTGTTCGACATCATCGACCTCTGGAGCGGCCGCAGCCTCGGCGGCTGTACCTGGCATGTCGCGCATCCCGGTGGACGGAACTACGAGACGCGGCCGGTCAACGCCCTCGAGGCCGAGGGGCGGCGGGCGAGCCGGTTCTTCGCCAGCGGTCATACGCCCGGTCCATGCCCCCTGCCCCCGGAGGATCCCAACCCCGATTACGCATGCACGCTCGATCTCCGCCGCCGGTCCTCCTGACACGAGCATCTCCGGGTTTCGCGGAGCGTCGACAAATCGAGCAGGAGACGAGGCGAAGGGGTCGGCGAACGCTTCCCGAGCGAGCGGCCGCTGCGGCCGAAGCGAGGAGACTTTTGCCGCCCCTGAGCCGGTGCCTCACGTCCGCCGGATGCGATCCAGCCGCCGCGATCAGCGTGTGTCGCGCAGATCGAGCACGACGTAGCCGCCGTTCGTATGCAGCACCGGGAAGGGAAGGTCGGCGAGGGCGGTGACATCC
>CAIWZS010000033.1 GCA_903917235.1 uncultured Planctomycetaceae bacterium
GATGAGGATGCTCGCCCCCGCGGCGAGCGGACCGTAGGTCACGTAGCTGTGGCCGGTGATCCAGCCACAGTCCGCCGTGCACCAGAAGAGGTCGTCGTCGCGCAGGTCGAAGACCCACTCCGCCGTCGTCTTCGCCCAGAGGACGTAGCCGGCGGTCGTGTGCTGGATGCCCTTCGGCTTTCCGGTCGAGCCGCTCGTGTAGAGGATGAAGAGCGGCGCCTCGGAGTCCATCGCCGCCGGAGGCGTGTCGGACGGCATGCCGTCCACGACGTCGTGCCACCAGTGGTCGCGACCGGCGGTCATGGAGACGGGCTGGCCGGTCCGTTTGAGCACGATCACGTGCCGCACGGAGGGGGACTTCGTCAGGGCCTCGTCCACGTTGGCCTTGAGCGGCAGTTTCGCGCCGCGGCGCCAGCCGCCGTCGGCGGTGATCACCGCCACGGCCTCGGCGTCGTTGTTGCGATCGGCGATGGCCTCGCTGGAGAACCCGCCGAAGATCACCGAATGCACCGCCCCGAGCCGTGCACACGCGAGCATCGCCACCACGAGTTCGGGCGTCATCGGCATGTAGATCGAGACCACGTCGCCGGGCTTCACACCGAGCCGTGAGAGCCCGGCGGCGAGCCTGCAGACCTCCGCGTGCAACTCCCGATACGTGAGCGCGCGCCGTTCGCCGGCCGGCTCGCCGACCCAGACGAGGGCGGTCTTCTCGCCCCGGCCCGCGGCGAGGTGGACGTCGAGGCAGGCGGCCGACGCATTCGTGAGGCCGCCGGCGAACCAGGCCGCATGCGGCGGGCGCCAGTCGAGCACCCTGTCGTAGGGCCGCATCCAGGGCAGCGCGCGGGCCCGTTCGTCCCAGAACGACTCGGGTGAGGAGCGGGCGGCGTCGTAGAGCCGGCGGTACTCCTCGAGCGACCCGATCCTGGCACGGCTGGAGAATGCCGTGGGAGGCGGGAAGACGCGATCCTCCTGCATCACGCTCGCGACGCGACCGGCGTCACCCGTCCCGGCTGCCTTCTGTGGCACGTTCATCGCTGGTCTGCTCCCCCCGAAGGTGCATGTGGCCCGGCGGCGCGGAGGCCGCGCCGCCCGCGGGCGGCCCGGAGAGCAGAGCATCCGCGGCACGCCCGGGCAATGCCCGGCCGCGGGGGCGGCATCGCGCGCGACGTGTCGTGACGTCGCCTCCCGTCTACACCGGCGTGGCGGCCGGCCGTCCGGCCGCGAAGGGGCTCGCCGCCGCGTCGTCGCCGAAGCTGATGCCGAGGGCGCGCGCGGCGAGCACGATCGAGCGCGCCGGATCGACCCGCGAGAGTCGCGTGATCGCCTCGCTGATCGGCACACTCTCCATGTTGGGGGGGCGGAAGCAGACCATCTCGCCGAACCGCCCCTCGTGCACGAGCCGCACCGCGTGGGCGCCGTATTCCGTGGCGAGGACGCGGTCGAACGTCGTCGGACTGCCACCACGCTGGAGGTGGCCGAGCACGACGGTGCGCACCTCGCGCATGAGCCGTCGACCGAGTTCCGCCGCGACGATCTCGCCGATACCGCCGAGTCGCACCTGCTCCCTGGCCCCACCGGTGCCGGCTGTGACGAGCCCTCCCTCCGGCAGCCGCGCCCCTTCCGCGACGACGACGAGCGTGAACCGCTTGCCCTCCGACTCCCGCTCGAGCACCTTGCGGCAGACGTTCTCGAACGTCCAGTCGATCTCGGGGAGCAGGATCACGTCGCCGCCGCCCGCGATGCCGGAGTGGAGCGCGATCCAGCCCGCGTGCCTCCCCATCACCTCGAGCACCATGATGCGTTCGTGGCTGGCGGCGGTCGTGTGCAATCGATCGAGCGCGTCGGTGGCACAGTCCACGGCGGAGTCGAATCCGAAGGTGAAGGCCGTCGCACCGAGATCGTTGTCGATCGTCTTCGGGACGCCGACGACCGGAATCCCGCGCTCGTGGAACTGCTGTGCGATGGCGAGCGATCCATCCCCGCCGGCACAGACGAGTCCGCAGATCGAGAGCTGTCGGACCGTGGCCGCCACCTGGTCGAGCAGTGCGGGATCGATGCGGACGCGCTCGTCCTCGCCGACGGTTGCGGCGAAGCGGCCCTTGTTGGTCGATCCGAGGATCGTGCCGCCCCGGGTGAGAATGCCCGCGGTGTTCCGCGCGTTGAGCGGCATGTAGCTCACCGGCTCGACGAGGCCCTCGTAGCCCCTCAGAAACCCGACGCAGTCGTAGCCGAGCCGCTCGCTGCTCTTGACGACCGCGCGAATGACCGCGTTGAGGCCGGGGCAATCGCCCCCGGACGTGAGGACGCCGACGGCGGGCTTGGCGGGAGGCATGGGGCGGATTCCTGAGGGTGTGGTCGGTCCACGACACCGAACACCGGTCCGCCTCCGCCGGATCCGGGCAGTGTAGCCGACCTGTCACCATGCGTGGCGTCAGGTTCCGGACGGCCTGGCTGCCAGCCGCAGGAGGTCGATTGCGGCCCGGAGCATCTGCGGGCCCGAGAGCTTCGACCCACGCACGTCCCGCCAGGCCTCGAGCGGGAGCTCATGAATGCCCGCGGTCGCCTCTCCAGATCCCAGCGCGCCCCGGACGCGGAGAAGTCGCTGGAGGATCTCGATGTCGAGCAGCCAGCGTGTCGCGAACGGGATGTCGAAAATTCCCTCCCGGACGGCGTCGGCGCGGAAGAGCTTCGCACCGCACTGGGTGTCGTAGACCCGCAGCCCCAGCACCCACGACGCCGCCGTGGCGAACAGCCGACCGAGGTAGTGCCGCAGGGGCGACCGCCGGATGTCGCGTCCGAGCAGGGCGACGCGCGAGCCCATCACCATGACAACCTCGGGTCGGCGCTCGAGCAGCTCGACGAAGCGGCCCAATTCATCCAACGGCGTGGCGAGATCGGCGTCCCAGTAGCCGACGGCGTACGGGAGCCCGCCCAGCGCCTGCAGCACGCCGCGTCGCACCGCCTCCGCCTTACCGCCGTTGGTCTCGAGGGGCAGCACGTCCACCACGGCTGGCGCCCTTGCCCGGAGCGCGTCGAGCACGACCCGAGTGTCGTCACGACTTCCGTCGTCGACGAAGAGAAACCTCACCCGCGGCAGCGCCGAGGCACAGGCGAGAAAAGGCTCGCCGTGAAGCCGCTTGCCCTCGTCGAAGCAGGGCACGACGATGACCACGTCGGTGCCATGAGAAACCGGTTCCGCTCGTGCGGCTGTCGCGACCGCTGACACGTCGTTCTCAGCGCGGCCTCGGGCGGATGACGACTTCATGGACGGCGTCCCGCGTCGCCGGCCGCATGCCCGCCGCGTCGCCGTCCACCGACGCCTCCCGCCGCAGCACCGCGATCAGGCTCACGCCGCTCCCGTGGACCGTCCGGCTCCCGGCCTTGAGGTTGCGGAGCAGCCCGCGCCGCTCGCCCGCGAACACGCGGTAGAGGAGGTAATTCATCGGTGCCGAGGGCATGGCGAGGTCGGTGCCGGCCGCGCCGGAGCGAAATCCCGGTGGTCGCATGCGACGCACGAGACGCACGAGGGGCTCGAGTCGGGTGTTGAGCGGCGCGAGCAGGTGGCATGAGACCGGCAGCGACTGCCAGAGCGCCGCGAACAGGTCGGGGTCGTAGCGCCGGTAATGCCCGAGCACCTCGTCGTGGGTACTCCAGAGCGTCATGTCGGCGGGCACCGTGAGCACGAACCAGGTGCCGGGAGCGCATCGCTCCACGATGTCGCCCAGCAGCCCGGAGTCGTCCTCCACGTGCTCGAGCACGTCGGACATCACGACGGCCCGGACGTCGGCGATCCGACCGGCGAGCACGTCCGGTGCCCGTCCCTCGAGGAATTCGCACCCGGGATACTTCGACCTCGCGAGTTCGATCGCCGACGCGGACGGATCCACGCCCACGGTCCGGAACCGACCGGTGAGCGCGGCGACCGTGCCACCGGTGCCGCAGCCCACATCCACGACGAGGGGGTCCTTCTCGGTTCCGAGCAGTTGTGTGATGATGTCGAGGAGGATGCGGCGGCGGGCGACGAACCACCAATGCCGGTCCTCATGGGCGGCATGCGCTGCGAACTGGGCCTCATCCATGACGGAACCGGGTGAGTGCAGCATGCCTTCAGATCACCGTGGATCGCCGACCGGCGGGGCCTGCCCGCTCCTCCTCCATTGTTCATTGCGTTGAACGGAAAAGCCACCGTGGCCCGGGGTCCGACCGGATCAGCCGGCCACCAGCCTTCGTCGTCCCCGAGGAGCGCATGAAGACTCGTGCGCCTGGGCCCCCGAGCCGGCCTGCCTTGGGGTCGGGGGAATCGGTCGGCCCACGACGTGCGGACGTCGCCTGGTCGCTCGTCCTCGTGCTGCTCGTGGCAGCCGGCTGGGGAGTCGGGGTGGGCCTGCAACGCTGGTCGCTGCCGCTCTCCTCCCCGACGGATGGCTTTCGCGGCGACCTGCTCTTCCATCTGGCGTTGGTCAGGGCCTCGATGGAGGGCGATTTTCCACCGGTGCTTTGGAAGACGGTGCCGTCACTCGGCGCGCCCGATGGCGCGCAATGGAACGACTGGCCCGTCGTGGAGGAACTGCCCACGCTCTGCATGGCCATGATCGGTCGGATCGTGGGGTTGGTGGCGGGCTACAACGTCAGCCTGCTCACGTCGTGCCTGCTGGCCTCCCTGACCTTCTTCACCGTCGCGCGGGCTTCGGGGTGTGCCCGCCCGTGGAGCTTCGTGGGAGGCCTTGCCTTCGGGCTCGCGCCGTGCACGTTCGCGCAGACGCCGCACCATCCCTTCATCGCCCAGGCATGGCATGTCCCCTTGTTTCTGCCGATCTGGAGGTGGGTCACGACCGGGGACGGGATCGTCTGGCGGAGCCGTCCCTTCTGGTTCGCCGTCGGCGTGGGCGCCGTGACCGGGCTGCAGAGCCCCTATTACACGAACATCTTCTGCCAGGTGACGCTGCTCGGGGGCCTGGTGACCTTCGCGCGGAACCGCACCGGACTGGCGTCGGCCGCCGCGGTCGTGACCGCAGCCGCGGCCGCCTTCGCCCTCATGAACGTGGACACCTGGACCTATCGGCTGGTCCACGGCGCGAACCCTGGGGCGTTGGTCCGCGAGTACAAGTGGCTGGAGATCTACGGGCTCAAGATCGTCGACCTGCTGATTCCGCCGCCGACGCACCGGATCCCCGCGTTTGCGGCCTTCGCCACGGCCCATCGGGCGGTTGCACCGCTGCAGGACGAGGGCTCCTACCTCGGGGTCGTCGGCATCGCCGCCCTGCTGCTGCTCGTCGGTACCGCCGTTGCAGCGGTCGTGCGCCGCCGTGACGAGGGCGTGCCGATCGAGGCATGGTGGGTGCTCTGGATCGTGCTCGTCTTCTCGACCGGAGGACTCAACGCGGTGCTCGGTGCGTGCGGGCTCACGCTGTTCCGGACGGGGTGCCGCTATGCCGTCGTCATCCTCGCGATCGTGCTGCTCTTCGCGGCACGACGTCTCACGGCATGGGAGGACCGGGCCCCGCCAGATGCTTCGTCAGCAGAGACCAGACGCATCGGAATCCTGACGGCCGTCGCCGCCCTCACGACACTCGTGCTGATCGATCAGGTACCACGGTCGCCGGGCCCGGAACAGGTCGCGCTGATCGCCCGTCAGGAGGCCGCCGATCGCGATTTCGTGGCACGGATGGGCGCCGCACTGCCGGCACGCGCGTCCGTGTTCCAGCTGCCGGTGATGGATTTTCCGGAGGCCCCGCTCCCGAGCATCCCCGCCTACGATCATCTGCGGCCGTTCGTGCAGGGGGGGGACCTGCGCTACTCGTTCGGCTCGACGAAGGGACGGCCGCAGGATCAGTGGCAGCGGGAGATCGAGCAGCAGCTGCTCGCTGCTGCCACTCCGAACCAGGAGGCCCGCCGGCTCAATTTCGACCCGGCGGCGGTCCGCCGTGTCGTCGCAGCGCTGCGAGAGCGCGGCTTCTCCGCGATCTACCTCAACCGCAACGGGTTCCCCGATCTGGGCCGTGGCCTGCAGCTGGCCCTCCGGGACGCGGGATGCGACGCGGACGCCATCGAAAGCCGAACCGGAGACCTCGTCTGCATCGTCCTGCCCGCTTCCTGAACGACGACAGCCGACACGGTGGTCGATCCGTGCCGTTCGCTGGGCCCGTGAGGCACGTGCGCTTTCTGTTACCGTTGGGGGCGGCCGGCGGTCGGCCCCCGCGCCTTCGCCTCGAGACCCGACGATGACGTCGCTCAACCGCAGCAGATCTTCCGAACCCCGTTCGACTTCAGCGTCGGCAGCGAGCGCCCATGCCGCCTCGGGCGCGGTGATCGCCGACGGGTCCAGTGGTCCGTCGGGGGACGTGCTGCTCCGCGGCGCGGTGATCGTGCTCGCCGTGCTTTGGGTCTACGCCCCGGTCTGTCATCCCGTCTTCGCCCCCGAGTGGCTCTGGGACGACGACACGCTGCTCACGGCGAACGCGACGGTTCAGTCCACGACGGCGGCGTCCCTTTCCAAGATCTGGTTCAACCCCGATGGGGTCGACTACTTTCCGCTGAGCTACACGGCCCTGTGGCTCCAGTGGCCGCTCTTCGGCGGCTGGTCCTCCGGCTATCACGCCGTCTCCATAGCACTTCACGCGATCGGCAGCCTTCTGCTCTGGCGGTTGCTGGCAGTGATGCGGGTGCCGGGAAGCTGGCTGGCGGCGCTCATGTTCGCGGTGCATCCGGTGTGCGTCGAATCCGTGGCATGGGTGTCGGAACTCAAAAACACGCTTTCATTGCCGCTGTTCCTTGTGGCTGCCATCCATTTCGTGTCGTTCGACGATCTGGCCCATGGCCGGTCGAACGGAACGCCCGTCGCATCCGCCGGTGCGGAACGGCACTACTGGCTCGCGCTCGCGTTCTTTCTGCTCGCCATGTTCGCCAAGACGTCGGTCGTGATGCTGCCGGTGGTCCTGCTCCTCTACGTCTGGTGGAAGCGCGGGCGAGTGGCCGTTCAGGACGTGGTCCGGGCAGGACCGTTCTTCCTCGTGTCGCTCGTGCTTGGGCTGGTCACACTCTCTTTCCAGCACGGTCGGGCGATCGGCGACGAGGCGATCATCGTCGGTGGACTCGCATCGCGCACCGCGACCGCGGGACTTTCGATTCTCTGGTATCTGTGGCTCATGCTCTGGCCCGTGAACCTGCTTCCGATCTATCCGCGCTGGGAGGTCGACCCTCCCCGCGTCTGGCAGTTTCTCGCCTGGCTTCCGATCCTCGGTGGGCTCTGGGCCTGCTGGAGGCATCGCGATGCGACCGGTCCGCCCGGCTGGGAACGCTGGGGCCGCCACGCGATCTTCGCCTTCGGCTTCTTTCTGCTCATGGTGTTCCCGGTGCTCGGGTTCGTGACCATCGCGTACATGCGGATCACATGGGCGGCCGACCACTTCATCTACCTGCCGATGATCGGCCCGATCGCCCTCGTTGCGGCCGCGCTGGCGACGGGAGTGCGGCTGGTGCCGGAGCGGTTGCAATCGCTGATGCCCGTGTGGATGACCTGCGTCCTGGTCTGGTTGGCGGCGCTCTCCTATCGCTATGCGGGGGCCTGGGTCAACGAGGACGCCCTCTGGACGCACACGCTCGCGCACAATCCCGACGCGTGGCAGGCGCACAACCGGCTCGGCGTCATGAAGTACTCCCGGGGACACATCGACGACCTCGAGCCCGCCGACGGCATCCGCAGCGTCGGAGCCTTGCATCACTTCACGCGGTCGACGGCGCTGCGGCCGGATCTCGGCGAGACGCACAACAACCTCGGCCTTGCGCTCTCGGCGAAGGGGCGCCTCCCGGAGGCCATCGAGCAGTTCCGTGAAGCCGCCCGGGTGACACCGAGGGATCCACGCATCCGGGTCAACCTCGCCAACTCCCTGGTGGCCGTGGGGCGGTTCGAGGAGGCCGCCGCGATCTACGAGGCGCTCCTGAGATTCCAGCCCGACAACCCGGCGCTCTTGTGCAACCTCGGCGTGACTCTCCACCGTCGCGGGCGACGCGACGAGGCGATCGTGCTTTTTCGTCGGGCGCTGTCCATCGCGCCGAATCTCAAGGACGCTCAGGAGAGCCTCGCGATCGCGCTCCGCGAAAAGGCCGATGAGAACCCTCCCCCCGGAGCGGTCGAGGCAGGCCCCGGCCCCGTGCCGGAGAGGCCAGCGTCGCCCTCACCCGTACCGGAGCGGGCCGCACCCGGAAGCTGACGGGCCGTCTCCCTGCCCCGCGTCACCATCCCAGCCAGGTGCGCCGGGCGAGTCGCACGAGATCACCGATGCTCCGGCAGCTCTCCGCCAGGCCCGCCTTGCTCCTGCCACGGGTGCGATCGGTGAACGTGATGGGCACCTCCACGATCCGCCCTCCGGCCCGATGCACCCGCCAGAGAAAATCCTCCTGGAACGCGTAGCCTTCCGCGAACGGTCCCGTGACGCGGCCGAGCACTGCGAGCCGCACCGCCCGGAAGCCGCTGGAGGCGTCGCGCACCGGCACGCCGAGCACGAGTCGGGTGAACCAGCAGACGAGCCGGCTGGCGACGTGACGTGAGAGCGGCCATCCCACGACGCGTCCCCCCGGCACACGACGCGAGCCGATGGCGACCGCCGGCGATCCGGGGCCGCCCGGGCCGAGCGCGGCGACGAGTCGGGGGACGTCGGCCGGATCGTGGCTGAAGTCGGCGTCGAGATTGACGACGATCTCGAAGCCGTGTCGCCTGGCGAGTTCGAGGCCCTCGAGCGTGGCCGAGCCCAGGCCGCGCCGCCCGCGACGCACGAGCACGTGCAGCCGCGGCTCCTGATCGGCCCGTTCGAGCACGAGCCGGCCCGTGCCGTCGGGCGAATCGTCGTCCACCACGAGCACCTGGAGCGCCGGGTCGACCGCGAGCAGGGCGTCGACGAGCGGCCCGATGTTGTCCCGCTCGTCGAACGTCGCCGCAAGGGCGATCACGCGTCCGGGTGGCCATGCCTCGGACGATCGCAGGTCGTCAGCCATGGGAGTGCGCGAGCCAGCGTTCGGCGTCGAGGGCCGACATGCAGCCGGTGCCCGCCGCCGAGATCGCCTGCCGGTAGTAGTCGTCGGCGACGTCGCCCGCCGCGAACACGCCCTCCACGCTCGTGTCGGTGCGGAAGTGCTTCTTCCAGACGATGTATTTCTTGGCCGTCAGCTCCAGCTGGCCGTCGAGGAAGGCCGTGTTGGGCGTGTGGCCGATCGCGAGGAAGACGCCGGCGGCCTCGACCTCGGTCGTGCGTCCCCGCTCCGTCGTGCTCTCGAGCCGGACACCCGTCACCCCGCGGGCGTCGTCCCCGAGCACCTCGGCGAGCGCCTGGTTGAAATGGATCGTGATCTTCGGGTCGTCGACCGCCCTCTGGGCCATGATCTTCGACGCACGCAGCGTGTCGCGGCGGTGCACGAGGTGCACCGTGCTCGCGAACTTCGTGAGGTAGGTGGCCTCCTCGACGGCCGAGTCGCCACCGCCGACCACCACGAGCGGCCTGTTGCGGAAACGTGGCAGCGCGCCGTCGCACACGGCGCAGGCGCTCACCCCCCGGTTCTTGAAATGCTCCTCGCTCGGCAGGCCGAGCCAGTTGGCGCTCGCGCCGGTCGCCACGATCACGGCACGTGCCGTGATCTCGCCACCGGCCGCCGGAAACAGCCGGAAGGGACGTCGCGAGAAGTCGACCCGCTCGATGTCGTCGGTCACGATCCGCGTGCCGAAGTTGACCGCCTGCTGACGCATGAGCTCCATGAGTTCCGGTCCGGTCACGCCGTGCCCCTCGTGGGGTGGCATCATCATCCTCCGCTCCGACGGCAGGGCGGAGTCGAGGAAGCGGCCGAGGTCGCCCGCGGGAAAGCCTGCGTAGTTCTCCACCTCGCTCGTGAGCGCGAGCTGGCCGAGCGGCAGCGTGCCGGCCATGCGATTCTTCTCCGAGATCGCCCCCTCGAAGACGAGCGGCTGCAGCTGGGCACGGGCGGCGTACGTCGCCGCGGACCACCCCGCGGGGCCGCTCCCGATGATGACGACGGTCTCGGCGGCGGTGGCGGAACGGGAATCAGCCATGACGACGGGCTCCTGGAGTGGTCGGGCACGGGCGGTCGTCCCTGTCGACGACGCGTTGGCGAACGGGCATGATGGTGGAGGCCGCATCGCTGCGGAAGGGCCGCTCGACGTTTCGCGTGCCGGCCCGCGGTGATCGTGGTCGCGTCACGGAGGTCCCCGTCCCGGGCCTCACGGAGCCCCGGCCACGATGACCCGCGACACCGGACGACGAGGCCACCGCACCCCGCTGCCGACGAAGCCCTGCGCCGCCTGCGGCCGCCCGTTCGCGTGGCGACGGAAGTGGGCCGCCTGCTGGGACCAGGTCAGGTTCTGCAGCGACCGCTGCCGCATCACGGCACGGAAGGAGAGGCGGGCGTCGGCATCCCGCCCGGCGTCGGCAGCCCCTCGTCCTCGATCGGCCGGCCGAACTGGTCGCGGGCGACCGGCGTGAACCACCGCGGGACGATCGGCAGATCGGCCTCCTTCCAGAGCGACTCCATGCGCTCGCCCGTGAGCCGCACGATCCGTTCTCGGCTCCGACCGGCGAGCGTGGTCCGGTCGGCCCAGGGCGTCACCGGGCCGTCGAACCCGGCCGTCCGCGCGTGACGCAGCACCGCCGCGCAGGATACCGCCCCGGTCTCCCCAGGAATGAGCCGCTGCTCGCGCGTGAGCGAGGCGGCCGGGACGTCGCGCGGCGCGTCGGACACCCGCACCTCGATGATCCTGCCCGCGGGCGTGCGTTCGATGATGCTGGGTGATTCACCCGTGACGTGGAGCGCCCAGGCATCGACGACCGCGCCGACGCGTTCGTGGGCCACCGCCACCAGGCCGAGCAACGCCTCGTAGGTGTGGATGAAGCCGTGGGCACGGCCCTCCCGCGCCGCCTCCTCGGGGTTGATCGCGAGTCCCAGCCGGATGCCGTGACCGGCGAGCAGGTCGCCGATCGTGTGCAGCCGCGTGCGATGGAGCTCGAAAAAATCCTTGAAGGTGTGTTCGTCGGAAGCCGCCGCGATGGAGGTGACCATCCGCGGACACTCGGCCGCGGCGGCGAGCTCGAGCTGCGGCGGCAGCGACGCGAGGCCGCGATCGAACTCCTCCTTCGACGCGTCCAGCCGGAAGGGCAGGTGAAACACGCCGCTCGCGAGCCGGGCGCTGACCATCAGCCGCCGCGCGTGCGTCACCCCGTAGACATCGGCCTGCTGCTGGAAGTCGACGATGTCGATGTCCATCGAGTCGAACCCGAACGAGAGGGCCAATTCGATGAGCTCGCTCGGCCGGCCGGAGAGCGGCAGGCCGATGGTGCTGAGGTTGCGGAACATCCGGGGCGATCCTCCAGGGCGACGGGCGGAAGGGCGACAGTATGCCCAAGGACGTCGCCGCACAGAAGCCCCGGCCGGGCACCTCCGCGTGTCCGGGCCTCGACCGCGCGTCGGGCCCGCTGCTTCCGCCGATCAGGGGCTACAGTGGCGTGATGACGTCCACCCCCGTCGCCGATCATCCCGCCAGGCCTCGCAGACGCCTGGTCGCCCTCGGCGCGGGGCTCGTCGCGGCGACGACGGCCGCGGGCTGGGTGGGCGCTTGGCTCGCGCCGGCGGGGAGCGTCATCGGCTGGCTCTGCGACCTGACGACGCACTTCCGCGTCTATACGGCGCTCGCCGCCGTCGTGGGCCTGGTCGTCGCGTTCCGTCACGGCGGAATCGCGGCACGGCTCACGCTCGGCACCGTGGCCGCGGTTCATGCCGTCGAACTGCTCCCGGCGTGGCTGCCCGGAGCGACCGCCGGCGCGGAACGGCGAGACGGCGCGGTGATCGACGTCGTCTGCCTCAACGTGCGGTACAGCAACCGCGACACGGAACGCGTGCTGGCCTACCTGCGGTCGACGCGCGCCGACGTCGTGGCGGTCGTCGAGGTCGACGGCGTGTGGGCCGACGCGATCGCCTCGCTCGGCGGCGACTACCCGTTCGCCCACGTGAAGCGGGGCGACTCCTACGAGGGAATCGCCCTCCTGTCGCGCTGGCCGCTCCGCGATGCGGAGGTCGTCGACTTCGGCACCCGCGGTATGCCGAGCATCGTGGCGACGGTGATCACCCCCGCCGCCGAGATCACCGTGATCGCGACGCATCCGCGGCCACCGATGGGGCCCGCGCTCGACGGGGAGCTGCGCCATCATCTCCGCGAGGTCGGCAGGAGGGCCGCCGCGAGCTTGTCTCCGTGCCTCGTGGTCGGTGATCTCAATGCGACCCCGTGGTGCGAGGCGTTCCGCGGGCTCGTGGCCACGGGCCGGCTGCGTGACTCCGCGGCGGGCAGGGGCATCCAGAACACGTGGAACGCGAGGCTCTGGGTCCCGCGGATCCCCATCGACCACATCCTCGTGTCGCCCGACGTCACCGTGCTCGACCGGCGCGTCGGGCCCGATGTCGGGTCGGATCACTTCCCGGTCGAGGCGCGGCTGGTCGTTCCGTCACGTCAGCGGGATGGCGCCACGTCCGCGAGGTCGATGCCGAGACGCTTGAGCTTCTTGTAGAGCGTCGTGCGGTTGATGCCGAGGGACCGGGCGGCCGTGTCGCGCCGCCACCCCGCGTTCTCGAGCGCGTCGAGAATCAGCCGTCGTTCCGGGCCGGCGAGGTCGTGCTTGAGTCCGCAGCGATGCGTCGCAGGGGTTGCAGGGATCGACCCGGACGCGACCGTGGACGGCAGGTCGGGCAGGTCGACGACCGCGTCGCGTCCGAGCAGCACGGCCCGCTCGACCGCATGCTCGAGTTCGCGGACGTTCCCGGGCCACCGGTGCGCCCGCAGGGCCTCGATCGCCCGGGGCGTGAAACCCTCGACGCGTCGCCCCGCACGGGCGGCGGCCGCCGTGAGGAAGTGCGCGGCGAGCGCGGGAATGTCGTCGGCCCGTTCCCGCAGCGGCGGCATCGCGATCGTGACCACGGCGATCCGCCAGAAGAGGTCGGCCCTGAAGCGTCCGGAGGCGACGAGCGCGGCGAGGTCGTCGTTGGTGGCGAGGATCACGCGGGCGTCGATCGTGATGGTGTCCCGGCCTCCGAGCGGTTCGAACTGCCGCTCCTGCAGCACGCGCAGCAGCTTCACCTGCATCGCGGGGGACGCCGTCGTGATCTCGTCGAGAAAGATCGTGCCGCCGTCGGCCAGCAGAAAGCGACCGTCACGGCGGGCCGTCGCGCCGGTGAAGGCGCCGGGCACGTGCCCGAAGAGCTCGCTGTCGAGCAGCGATTCAGCCAGGCTGCCGCAGGCCACGTCGACGAATCGGCCCGCGCGGCCGCTCGCCGCATGGATGTGCCGGGCCAGGAGCGACTTGCCCGTGCCGCTCTCGCCCGTGATCAGCACGGTGGCGGGCGTCGCGGCGATGCGCGCGGCCACGTCGAGCGCGTGCCGCATGGTCGGGTGGTCGCCGAGCAGGTCGCGCGGCTGCGTCTTGGGCGCGGGGCCTGCGGCGCCGCGCATGTGGGCCATGCGGGACGCCGAGGCGAGGGCTGCGAGGAGATCCTCGTCGCGGTGCGGCTTGACCAGGGTGCCGTCGGCGGGCTGGAGACGTGCGAGGTCGTGCGGCGAGGTTGGCAGGCACATGATGAGCGCGGCGCGCGGGGCGTGGGCACGCAGCGCGACTGTCACGCGAGCGGCCCCGTCGTCGGGCAGGATCGCGTCCACGATGCAGACGTCGTAGGCGACCCGGCCGATCATGCGCACCGCCTCGGAAGCGCTCCCCGCCGCAGAGGCATGGTGCCCCAGGCCGCAGAGCCACTCGGCGAGGCTCGATGCAAGCCGCCGGTCCGTGTCGACGACGAGGATGCGCCAGCGGTCTGCCGCAGGGCTCGGGCTGGTGCACGGATCGTGAGGCATGCGTCATCTCGCGGTGGGTGGATGGGCCGGGATCGGGGCGTGGGGACCGGGTGACGGCGCGTCGCCCTGCATCAACACGTAGGTCGCCATCGGGCGACAGGCGCGAGACCCGCGCCGGTAGTTGCCGACCATGCCGGCGGATGTGAGCCGTACGATCGCGGCAACCCGCCTCACCCGTACGACCCGCACCCGCGGATACGGGGCAGCGAGATGTGGATCCTCCTTTGTTGGGGCACCCGCTCCGCGTGGCTCGGGGACGCGCAACGCGTCCCGGAGACGCTCGCTGCGGTATGCGTACAATCTCGACCCGCACGATTCGGCCGCGTTCCCGCCCCTTGGCGACTCGTCTGACAGCCCCGGACGCCCGTGATGCCCAGCTCCGTCAGCCACGCGTCCCGCTGGTCCGTCGCCTCGGCGTCCCCGGCACCTCCCGCCTCGCTCGTCGGGCTGCTCGCGACCCGGCTTGCCGACGCGCCGGGCCGGCGCGCGATCGTCGATGCCCTTGCCGCCGCCGACGAGCACGCGGCGTGGAGCTGGGCCGAGCTCGTGGCGGCGGCGCTCGAGTGTCGGGACGGTCTCGTCGGCGCCGGTCTCGAATCGGGTGACCGCATCGTCCACGTGGGTCCGCATGGCCCGGATTGGCTCGTGGTCGACCTCGCGTGCCTGCTGGGAGGGTTCGTGCATGCGGCCCTGCACATCGACGCGCCGCCACGGGAGCAGGAGAGGCTCACCGAGTGGCTGCGTCCGCGGGCGGTCATCACGAGTGGCGGTGCGAGCATCCTGGCGCGGCGCGGCCCCGCACTCGCCTCGTCGGGCGGGGAAAGCGTCTCCTCGGGCCTGCGCGGGGGCAGGTGGCGCGACCGGGCTGCGGACCTGCCCCGGCTCGCCGCGGAGGTCGAGGCACTCGCCACGGCGGTGGATCCCGATGCGTGCTGCACGATCCTGCTTTCGTCGGGAACGACGGGCCATCCTCACGGCGTGCTCCATTCGCAGCGGGCGCTCGCCGTCAATGCAGCCGCGGTGGCGGAGACGTTCCTCGACGACCCGCGTGACGTGCGGCTCGCCTGGCTGCCGATGAGTCACGCCCTGGCCCGCACCGGCGATCTCTACACGGCGCTGGTGCGCGGCGGCTGCCTGGCGATCGTGGGAGACCGTACGCGGCTCATCGACGCCTGTCGCGCGCAGGAACCGACGGTGATCCTCGGGGTGCCCGCGTTCTTCGAGCGACTGGAGGGGGCGTCGCGCGCGGGGCGGCTGCCCGATCTCGCCGCCGCGCTCGGGGGGCGCGTGCGGGTGTGCGTCTCCGGAGCGGCACCGCTGCGCCGACGCACGGCCGACTTCTTCGCGTCGCACGGGGTGCCGCTCGTGGAGGGATATGGACTGGCGGAGGCGGGACCGGTCGTCGCGGTGTCGAATCCGCGGATTCGGCGGCCGGGCACGGTCGGCCCCCCGCTGCCGGGAATCGAGGTGCAGCTCGATCAGCGGCCGGAGACCTCGGGGCAGTTGCTCGTGCGGACGCCGGCCCGCGCGATCGGCGTGCTGGCCGCGGACGCGACCGACGCCACGCCGCCCACCGCCGACTGGCTCGAGACCGGCGACGTGGCCGAGATCGACGAGCAGGGGCATCTGCGCATCGTCGGCCGCCTGCGGGACACGCTGGTGCTCGCCACCGGCGTGAAGGTGCCGCCGGCCGACGTGGAGCGGGTGCTCGCGGAGGACGAGGTGGTCGCCCAGGTGTGCGTGGTCGGTGACGGGCTGCCATGGCCCGTGGCGCTCGTCGTTCCCGAGCCGGCCGTCCTGCGGGCGACCATGTCCCGATTGGGGGTGCGGGTGCTCAGTCGACGCGCCGCGCTCACCCACCCTCGCGTGCTCGCGTGGATGGGGCGGCGCCTCGCCTCCCGACAGGCCGGGCTGCCGAAGGCGTGGCAGGTGCGACGTGTCATCCTCGTCGGTCGGGCCTTCGATGCGGCGCACGGCGAGGCGACCGAGTCGCTCAAGCTCAAGCGGGCGGAGATCGTGCGACACTTTCGCAGGCAGGTGGAGGCTGCCGCGGCCGACGAATCGGCGCTCGGCGTCGGGGTGGTGCCGGGCGGATCGAACGCCGCCGCGGCGTCCGCCGGCGCCGTGAGCCTCCATGCTGGCGGCGTGGTGACGGCCCTGTGGCACGGCGGCGATGGGGGATTCACCGCGGCCGCGAACGCCGCATCACGACCGCTGTCCGCCGGCGTGGTCGGGGTTCTCGAGCGGTCGTGCGCGACGCTCGCGCACCTGCGGGCCCACGGCAGGCTCTACGAGCCGCTCGAGGAGGCCGGCTCGGTGCCCCCTCTCGCCGACGCGCCGCCTCCACGGGTGGGACGGTTTTCGAGGGATGCCGAGGACGCGCTCGGCGAGGCCGGTTTGTGGGGGCTGTTCGTTCCGCCGGCGAATGGCGGGACCGGGGCCACGGTCGCGGAACTCGCCAGGGCGATCACGATGCTGGCGGCGGACTGCCCGACCGCCGCGGGGATGCTCGCCGTCCACTCCGCGATCGGCGCGGTGTCGGCGTTGGTCGCGTTCGGCACGCCCGAGCAGCAGGCACGGCACCTGCCCGCACTCGCCGCGGGACGCCCACTTTCGATCTTCGGTGGCACCGAGCCCGATGCCGGCTGTGACCTCGGCGCCATCCGTGCGTCGCTCACGCGCGACGGCAACCGCCTGCGACTGACGGGCACGAAGATGTTCATCACCGGGGCGACGCACGGCCGTCTCGTGAAGGTTCTCGCGAATCTCGATGGCAGACCCGCGGTCGTGCTGGCTCGGCTGCCCGATCGCGACACGCCGACCTTCAGGCTCCGCACCTACGAGATTCATCCACTGAAGCACGCGTACAATGCGGCGCTCGAGTTCGAGGGTTTCGAGATCGACCCCACCGATCTGCTCGCGGCGGGCGCCGGTCGCGAGGGGATGGCCATCGTCTGGCACGGACTCAACCGTGGTCGCGTGACGCTCGCGGCGCAGGCGGGGGGCACGCTGCGGCTCATGCTCGCTCACGCGGTCGCGCATGCCGGGCGCCGTCATACCTGGGGCCGGGCGATCGCGTCGCGACAGCTCGTCCAGGGCCGGCTCGCCAGAATCGCCGCCGCGATCGAGGCGTGTGATGCGGTCGCCCAGTGGGCGGCCGCGGTGATCGACTCGGGCGCGGCAGGTGAGCTGGAGGCGATCGTGGCGAAGACCGTGGCGAGCGGCTGCGTGCGCGATGCGGCACTCGATGCGCTGGGGGTGCATGGCGGTCGCGCCTTCCTCGTGGGGCATCCGCTCGGCGACTCGCTGCATGACCACCTCGCCGTCGGCATCTACGAGGGTGAGAGCGACCTCCTCGGGCTCGCCCTGTTCAAGGGGCTCGCCCGCCGGCATCCGCTGGCCGACTCGGGAGCCCGCGGCTGGCGTCGGGCGGGGGCGTGGCTGGCGTGGCAGGTCGCTCGCTGGGCCGCCGCCCGTCCCGATCACGCCCCCCTGTTCGATCGCCGCCTGCGCGGGCACGCGCGGGAGGCGCATCGGGTGCTCCGCCGGGCCGCGCATGCGATCGACCGGGCGGTCCGGAGGCACGGCCGATCGCTTGCGGAGCGGCAACTCGAGGTCGGCAGCATGGCCGCCACCGTGCGGGAGAGCGTCGCCGTGATGGCGACCGCGTGGCACGCGGATGCGACCGGCTGTCCGCGCCGCGCCGATGCGGCCGATGTGTGGTGCCGGCTCGCGCTCGCGAGGGCCGCGGGCAGGCTGCCCTCGGCGGCAGACCTCGAGGCGGTGGCGTCGCTCGGGGCCCGCGTTGCGATGGAGCCGGCGGAGCGGACCGAGGCTTGACGACCCCGGGCCGACGCGCTATCCTTTGCGTACGCAGTGCGCATGCATTGCGTGACGGAAGGGGGCCGGCTGCGGTCTCCCCAGGGTGGCGTGGCGATCTCCGCCGGCCGCCGCCGTCACTCGAATCGCCAACGGACAGGAGGGCTCGATGCCGTTTCTCATGGTCAATCTCGACGATCCCGCCGACTGCCGGCGGGCGATGCAGCAGCTGCGTGGGCGCGTCGTGGGCGCCCAGCGGATGACGGGGCCGTGCCGCGGAGGCCCGGGTGCGGGAGTGCCTCGGGCCGCGGGACGGTTGCCCCTCGGCCAACAGCTGCGTCGCATCCGGCACCGCGGCCTCTGGCCGCATCTTGTCCGCATCGCCCGGGCCTCGGCTGAGCCGCGTTCGCTCATGGAGTGGGACGAGGCCCTCGGGCTCCCGGCGAACAAGATGCGGTCGCTGAAGGCGATCATGGCCAAGCTCGAAAACCGGTTCGGGCTCCGGTTCCTGCAGCCGGCGACGGACGGGAGCGTCGATGCGGTCGGCAATCCACGGTATGAGATGGTGCCGCGCGTGCGTCGGGTCGTGCTCAGGCTCGCGGCCGAAGAGGCCGGCGGCTGAGTTCCCGAGGCGGGACGACCGTCGGAATCCGGGTCGGCGGGGCCCGCTGCTCGGCGGATGCAACCTTGGCGGGGCCACGTCCGTTGAAAGGGTACAATCCGTGGGATTTTCCGGTTCATTTCCTCGTGCAGAAAGGTGTCGCATGCGCGTCGTTTGCCGAATCAATCGCCCGATGACTCGTGGGGTGTCGAGCGCGATGGCCGGCGGCCTCTTCGCGATTGCGGTCGTCGTCGCGTCGCCGGTCGCGTCGGGCGCCGACAAGCCCGCGATCGATCCGGAAAAGGTCTTCAAGCGCAAGGATGCCGATGGCGACGGCAAGCTGTCGCTCGAGGAATTCAAGGCGGGTCTCAAGGAGAAGGCCCTCGAGAACGCCGACCGGCGTTTCAAGCGGGTCGATACCGACGGCAACGGCACGCTCTCGCTCGAGGAATTCAAGGCCGGCATGAAGCCGAAGCCGGCGGCGAGCTGAGTCGCCGGGGCGGGGTCGGAGTCGCTCGATCCGCACGCGGAGTGACTGGATCCGCGCGGGACACGTCCTGCACGGTGCCGAGGCCGCGAGGGCGGCTCACCGGCTCGTGACGAGCGCCGGCCACCAGCTGCAGAGATACCAGCCGCGGGGCGCGGTCATCTCCGCAAGCAGTTCGAGCGGCTCCCGCGCGCCGGGAATCGCCCCGCCGAGGACGTCGTCGAGCAGGCCGCGCGGCCGCGAGTAGCGCACCACCCGGGCCGTGTCGGCCGTGAGGCCCGCGAGTTCAACCGCGCGGGCGACGGCGTCCTCGACGAAGCCGATGCGGTCGACAAGGCCCGCCTCGAGAGCCTGACGCGAGGTGAAGACCTGACCCGTCGCGACGGCATCGACCGCCTCCGCGTCGAGCTTCGGCCGGCCGGCCCGGACGATCTCCTTGAACCGCGTGAACATGTCGGCGACCAGCGACTCGAGCACCTCGCGCTCGCGTTCCGCCAGCTCCGGGGTGCGGTCTTTCGTGGGGCTGAGCATCTCCTTGAGCGGGCCGCTGGCGACGGAATCATCGCGCACGTCGATGCGCTTGAGCAGCTGCGAGAGATCGAACGACGGGATGATCACGCCGATCGAGCCGGTGAGCGTGGCGGGCTCGGCGTAGATGACGTCCTCGCGCCCGCCGTTGGCCATGGCGACGTAGTAGCCCCCGCTGGCGGCGATGCCTCCCATGCTGACCACGACCGGCAGGTCGCGGCGCGTCGCCAGCCCGGCGATGCGGTGGTGCAGCTCGTCGCTGCCGCTGACGGTGCCGCCGGGAGAGTCGATCCGGAGCACGATCGCCCGGACGCTCTCGTCGGCCTCGACGGTATCGAGCTGGGCCCGGGCGAACCCCTCGCCTCCCATGATCGCGCCCGAGATCGTCACGATCGCGACCTTCGCGGGCGCGGCTTTGGAGAGCGAGTGATACGTCTCGACGACCCGTGGGTCGCGCTGGAAGTACTGCGAGAACGCCCCCGCACTGCCGATCGCCGCCAGCAGCGAGACGCCGGTGATCAACCACGCCAGCCGGGCGCCCCAGCGGCCCCAGCCGCCGGCCTGCTCGAGGATGACGCGCGTCGGCGCCTGCCGATCGAGGCGTGTGAAATCGTCCTGCACCATAGATGCCATCCTCGCGTATGTCGATCGGCACGAACCACGGATCAATCCCTGCGACACGATTCTAGCGTCGCTGGACCAGCGATGGCGTGCGAGTCGCCGGTTGGCAGTCGCGGGCTGTCGCGGCTACGATCCCACTTTCCCCCGCGTCCTTTTGGAGCCGCATCTCGTGTTCGTCTGTGTCAGCACGGAGTGCCTGCCCGACATGCCGCTCGCCGCGGCGATGGAGCGGCTGGCCGAGCTGGAGTTCACGGCCGTGGAGATCGACATCCACGAAGGCGGCGGCCACTTGGAACCGGCCCGCGTGGCCGCGGATCCTGAGGCGGCGATCGCCGCCTGCAGCGACCTGCAGCGGCTGCGACCGGTCGCGGTCTCCTTCGCCGCGCCGGAGACGCCCGCACTGTACGACCATTTCGCCGCGTGCTGCCGGCTCGCCAAGGCGCTCGGCGTCGTGACCGTCGTCGTCGAGTCATCGGAGCTCGGCACACCCTTCAACGGGGAGATCGAGCGTCTGCGGAAGCTCGTCGCCATCGCGTCACGGCTCGGCGCGGTCGTCGGCGTGAAGACCGCGGCCGACCGGATGACGCAGGACGCCGAGACGACCGCCTCCCTCTGCCGGAACGTCCCCGGCCTCGGGGTCACGCTCGATCCCAGTCACTTCATCCACGGCCACAAGAAGCCCGCGTCCTGGGAGCCGATCCTCAAGTACGTCTGCCACGTGCACCTGCGCGACACGAAGGTCGACGCGTTCCAGGTGCGGATCGGACAGGGGGGCGTGGAATACGGGAAACTCGTCCAGCAGCTCGGCCGCGTCGGCTATGCGCGAGGGCTCTGTGCGCACATGGCACCGCTCGAGGGTGTCGACCAGGTGGCCGAACTGCGCAAGATGCGGCTGCTGCTCGAGACGCTGCTCTGACCCATGTCGGCAGCCGGGTCTGCGGACGCGGCTGGATGCCCCATGTGGGCCACGCCGGTGGAGCGACGGCTTCGGGGCGGCAACGGGATCTCTTCCGCCGCTCCAACGGCGGATCGGCTCGTCGCGTGGGCCGAGGCGGCCCAAAGCTCCTCGAGCGTTCGCCGACCCCTCGCCTCCGTCTCCAGGTTTGCCAAGTCGTCGCTCCAGCTAAACCAGATGCGCTCTAACGGAGGGTGCCGCCCGTCGACTCGGCACGGCTCGCCATCTCGGCATAGGCCCTCGACTGGCGATCGTCCCCTTCCTCGGCGTACATCGTCGCAAGATTGCCGTACGCCACGGCCAGCGCCCGCTCGTCGAGGGTCCGCGCCTCCACGGCGGCGACCATCAGGTCGACCCCGCGCTGGCTCAGTGCGAGCGCATCCTCGCGCCGGCCGATCTGCCAGTAGGAGATCGCCATGCTGACGTACGACTCGCCAAAGCGTCCCGCATCGGAAGCTGATGCGGCGACGTCGGTCGCCTTCTCAGGCTCCCAGAGCGGCACCACGCGATCGAACCAGGTCACGGCGGTCGCGTGGTCGCCGCGCTGCAGGCTGTGCATGATGCCGATGCGGAACAGCAGTTCGCCCACGTCCCGGCGCTCGGTCACCGTGAGGTCGCGATGCTCCGCACCCCGCTCGAGATAGGCTGCCGTGAGCGTGGCGTTGTCGAGCATGTCGGTCGCATCCCCGCGTTTTTCGGCCGCCGTGAGGGCGTCGCGGAGGCCGAGTCCGACCTCCCAATCGATCTGGCGACGTCGCCAGGGGTCGGTCATCGCCTCGCCCATCCGCTCGCGGAGTTCGAGCAGCCGCTTCACCCAGGGCAGCGGTTCACCGGCCTCGGTCGAACCGGCGGACGAGGCGAGCACGCCGCGGCAAAGCTGCAGCTCGAGGATGAGTCTCTCGGTGTCGGATCCCTTGAAGTCCGTCACGATCGTCTCGCTGCGCGCGATCCACTTCGGGATGACCCGGCTCTTCTGCTGCCAGGTGCCCTCGGCGATCGCCCGGGCCGTGCCGATGTGGGCCCCGAGAAGCACCTCGGTGGCGGCCGCCTGCATCGCGGGCGACTTCTTCGCCGCGAGCGGCGCGGCGCGGCGAATCGCGTCGGCGAAATGCTCCACCGCCGCCTGATGATCGGGCTCGGGCCCGGCGAGCGCGGCACGGCCGAGCAGCCTTTTCACCTGCGCCATGACGAGCGGTGACGGCCCCTCGCTCGTGGCGACGTGCTCGAGCACCACGCGGGCCTCGTCGGGGCGGTCGAGCGCGAGGAGGACACTCGCGTGCTTGATCCGCGTCCAGATGTCCTGCGGGTCGAGCCGCACCGCGGTCTCCGCGAGCCGCAGCGCCTCGTTCCACCTGCCCTGCTCGCTGCTCATCGCGAGCAGGAGACGGTGGGCGCGGACGTGTTCGGGATCGAGCTGGATCGCATAGTTGAGGTCGGCGACCGCGTTGGCGGCCGACGACTCCATCTCGCCTTCGGCCCGGAGGACGAACGCCTCGGGATCGAGCGGTTCGATCATGATGCCGTCGGCCGCGCGCGTGCCCGGCTCCACGCTCAGGATGACACCGCGCTCGGGATACACCTCGCCGATCGATCGCCCCTCCTCGTCGAGGATCGACACGGTGCGGAGCTCGGAGATTTCCAGCTGCTTCGCCAGTTCGGCGATCGGCACCGCCTCGGCGAGCTTGATGCGGATCGCCGTCACGACGTCCTGCTCGATGGCCACCTCGACACGGTCGAACGGCTCGATCGACCAGGCGACCGCCTGTTCACCCTCTTCGGTCGTGAATGGCTCGCCTGCGCCCCACGTCGCCTCGATCTCGGCGCGGGTCGTCTTGCCGGGATGCACGCCGCGAAAGCTGGCCGGATCGATCGACAGCGCGGGCATCTCGTCTGGTGTGGCCGCGACCGGGGCGGTCACCGTCACCGGGGTCTCGGGGGCGTCGCGCCCCTCCGCGACGGTTTCGGTCGTGCGTTCGGCACCCTCGTCGGTCCGCGTCTCCGTGGCGGGGGCTTCGCGCGGGCCACCGAAGAGCGCCGTGGGCGTGGGCAGCGCCGCCATCCGCTCCGTGAGCCACCGTCGCACGGGGCCTTCACCGGACGAGTCGGTGTCGACCGGGGCCCGCTCGGACGTGCTCGACGTCGTCGCCTGCTCCTCCTGCTCGACTCCGGAGACGGTCACGGCTCCTTCCGGTCGCGCGGCCTTCGTCTCGGGTTGCTCGGCTGCATCGGGCCGTCCGGCACCGAACGACTCGATCCACTCCGGAAGCCGGAGCAGCGGACGGGGCGTCGATCGCGAGGGTGGTTCCGCGGCGAAGAGCGACGCCGGCAGGGCCCAGAGTGCGGCCAGGAACAGGCTCGAGGATACGAACGAACACGGCTTCCGCAGCGTGGCCACGAGAGTTCCTCCTTGAACGGCTGATCGAACGGCGATGTCGGGGCGGGCGGGGGACATGAATGCGGGGGGGACGGTAGGCGTGGCCGGCGACGCCGTCCAGACCAGAAAGGCCGCTCTGCTCGAGACGGCATGCCGTCCCGGAGCCGATGGCCGGCGTGGTCGAGGAAGCCGGGGAAAGGTGGGGGAGACCGCCCGACACCCCGCCAGCGTGCCGGGCGTGCCCTGCCGTGCCGGTCACGACCACCTACACTGCACCGACGGATCCCGGGGCCGAGTCTGTGCAATCGATGATGGACGACCGTGTGATGCCCAGGGCCGTCGTCCTCGGGGCAGGCATGGCCGGGCTCGCGGCGGCAGAGTCGCTCGTGGAGTCCCACTGGAAGGTCACCGTCATCGATGCGTCGGGGCGGCCCGGCGGCGTGCTGGGAACCCGCCGGGAGGACGGCTGGCTGGTCGAACGGTCGGCGGACACGTTCCTCGCGGCCCGGAGCGAGGTCATCGACATGGTCGCGCGGATCGGCCTGTCCGACGCGCTCGTGGGCGTGGCGCCCGAGGTGCGGCGCGCGCTCGTGTGGCACGGCGGCCGGGGCATACCGGCCCCGGACGGCTTCCGTCTCCTGGCGCCCGGCAGCGTCGGGGGCATCCTGCGCACGTCGCTCTTGTCTCCGGCGGGGCGGCTGCGGGTGCTCGCCGAGCGGTTCGTCCCGGCGCGATCTCGGCCGCGCGACACGGCCGATGACGACGAATCGCTCGAATCATTCGCCGTGCGTCGCCTTGGCCGCGAGGCGTTCGAGAACCTCGTGCAGCCGCTCGCGGCTGGAATCTGGACGGCGGACCCGGCACGCCTCGGGATGGCGGCCGCCTGCCCCGAGTTCTTCGCCATGGAGCGTGACGCCGGGAGCCTGTGGGCCGGAGAGCGCGCGCGACTCGCGGCCCGCGCGACCGCCGACACAGGTGATTCCTCGCGTCGCGGCGACCATGGCACGGCGGGTGCGAGGTATGGGCAGTTCCTCACGCTCGTGGACGGCATGGAGTCGCTTCCCGTCGGGCTGGCAGCGCGGCTGCGGGCCAACGGCGTGACCTTCGTCACGGCGCGGGCGACCGCGCTGGCGAGGCGCACGACCCACTGGCGGGTGGAGGGATCGGGTGATGATGGTCCCGTCATCCACGAGGCCGACGCCGTCGTCGTCGCGCTCCCCGCAGCGGCGGCGGCGACGCTGGTCCGTGGGGAGGATCCCGTCCTGGCCGCTGAACTCGCCGCGATCGAGTACGCGGGCTCGGCGATCGTTTCGCTGGGCTTCTCTCGCGGCGATGTGGCGCATCCGCTCGACGCAGCCGGCATGGTGGTGCCGCGGCGCGAGGGCCGGCGGGCCCTGGCGCTGAGTTTCTCGAGTTCGAAGTTTCCTGGGCGGGCTCCGGACGCGGCGGTTCTCGTGCGCGTGTTTCTCGGAGGGGCCCTCGATCCCGAGGTCGTTCATCTCGAGGAGGCACCGCTCGTGGACCTGGCTCGGCGGGAGGTCGAGGTGCTGATCGGGGCGCGGGGGCAGCCCCGGCTCACGCACGTCGAACGCTGGCACGGAGCGATGCCCCAGTATCACGTCGGGCACGTGGCCCGCGTCGGGCGTGTCTCGGCCGCGGTCGGCCGTCATCCCGGTCTGGCCCTGGCGGGCGCCGCCTACGAAGGGGTCGGCATTCCCCAGGTCATCGCGTCGGGCCGCAGGGCGGCGGAGCGGGTCGTCTCCTCCGCGGCCCTCCCACCGGCCGGCGTGCGGTAGCCCGGGCCGGACTACTTCTTCTTCGCCGCCGGCTTGGCGGCGGCCGCCCCCTCGGCCTCTTCCTTCTTGGGCTTCTTCTTTTTCATCGACATCTTCTGCACGCGTACCTTCGGCAGGCCGAGTGGGCTGCGGCCGTCACCCCAGAGATCCTGCTCCTTGAGTCTCGCGATGCGCTCGGCGCGCGTGAGCACTCCGCGAACGTTGGAGGCACCCTTTCGCACGCGCAGGCTCTTGTCCATCGTCATGGCCGTCTCTCCGGTCGGAAGTTCATGTCAGCGGAAAGCGTAGGGAGGCCGTGGGTTCCGATCAAGGTCCGGGCCGATTCAGCACGTCACCTTCGCGATTCGGCGGAGGAAGTCCTCCATGGCGGGTGGGCGGTCGCCCGGGTCGGCCGCGAGGCAGGCCATGATCGCGTCGGCGAGCGCGGCGGGGGCGTCCTGCCAGTGTGCCCGGATGTCCTTGGGCGTGGTGTCGTGCGCGAGCGCCGCCCGGCCGCTCGATCCCCGGGGCCACGGCAGCTCGCAGGTGCCGATCTCGTATGCCGTCACGCCGAACGAGAAGACGTCGAGTCGCCTGTCGGCCTGCCGTCGCCGCACCACCTCGGGCGCCATGTAGTTCGGGCTGCCGATGCGGTTCCCCGGCTGCATGAACACCGGCTTGTCGGGCACGGCCAGTCCGAAGTCGAAAAGCACGAGCGTGCCATCGGGTCGAAGGATGAAGTTGCGGGGGCAGATGTCCCGATGGACGTAGCCGGCCGCATGGACGGTGGAGACGGCCGTCGCCGCCTGGCGCACGAGGTCGAGACGCTGCGCTGGCGAGAGCGGCGTGCGTGCCATGAGCAGGCCGTGCAGCAGCGTGCCGTCGATGAATTCCTGCAGCACGAAGGGGGCACCGTCGCTGGACACGCCCCACTCGAGGGTGCGCACGACGTTGGGTCCGCTGATCGCGAGCCCGATCTCCCCCTCGCCGGGCTTACCCAATCCTCGATAGCGGGCCTCGATCGGCTCGCTCTTGAGCCGGTCGATCAGCTTGAGTCCGCGCAGCTCGCCGGACACGTTGTCTCGAACCTTGTAGAAGGTCGACATCGTGCCGACGCTGCTCTCACGCAGTCGCTCGAAGCGTCTGTCGAGATCGACACGCGTCGGCCGTGCCCTCCGTCCTGCAAACAGCCGCGAGAAGAAGCCCATGCCGCACGTCGGGGTGGTCAGGTCTGCTTGAGGGCGGCGAGTTCGGCATGGGCCGCGGCGAGTTCGCGCTCGAGCCGCGGCACCTCAGCGGGGTCGTCCGGCTGGCGCTTGGCCCCGGTCAGCTGCTGCTGGAGCTTGGCGATCTTCTGGTGGAGCACCTCCATGCGCTTCTTCTGCTTCTTGTCCACTCGTGTCTCACCTCCACACGCGTCTCCGATTCCCGGCCCGCGGCCACCCGACCGGGGTCGAGATCGGACTTCTGTCGCTCATGGTCGTGCCCGCGCCGGGGGGCTGTCGGGGCTGCGCGTCGATCAGTCGGCCGGTTCGGTCGGCGCCGCGGCCTCCCGCGGCGAGGCGTCCGCCGGCGCGCTCGTCGCTCCGCCGACCCGGTCGTCTCCGTCCGGTGTATCGCGGCGCGGTCGGTCGGAGTCGCCCGCGGCGTCGGTGCGGGGGCCGGCACCGGCGTCGTCCAAGGCCGTGGCGGGCGCCGACGTCATCGACACCCCACCCCCCGAATCCGCGAGGTTCTCTCCGGTATGGAGGTTGCGCATCCAGCTCGAAATCATCACCACCCCGAGCATCAGCCCGATGGTGACCGACAGCCATGTCGCCCGATTGTCCCGCATCCACTGCGTTCCCGCTCCGCGTCCGACGAGTCCGCTGGCGAGGTAGAACGCCACCATCGCGAGCAGGAACTTGATGCCGAACAGCGCGTGGTAGCCGTTCACGGCCATCCATCGCCCCTCGCCCCATCCCTCCGCCTTCACGCGGGAGTTGAACAGCAAAAAATTGGCCAGGCCGCTGGCGAGCAGCACGGTGATGGCCGCGATGACGAACGGCAGCCACTTTCGTCGCACGGCATCGTGCACGCGATCCCGGGTCGATGCATCGAGTTCCGAGACGGCCGGCAGCAGCGCGAAGCGGGCGAAGACGAGGCCGCCCATGGCGATCACCGCCCCGAGCACGTGAGCCCATCTCAGGGCGAGGAGAGTCGGATCCATCGTGAGCCCTCGGGGGTGGCCGCGGGGGAGGCACCTCCCCGCGATGGCAGAATCGTGAAATGAGAACCGTCGGGAGGGCAGGGGGGAATGCGGCTGCAGATGCGAGCCACATCTCGGCATGACGCCCCGGCCCGCCCGCAGCCGATCGCCTGAAATGCTACCGGATCGTCGCGCGACACCCAAGCGGCCAGCGTCATCCGCCAGGGGGTACCCGGTTCACGACGATAGAATCGATCGGCATGCCATTCTCCGAGGACCATGACGACGCGCTCGAGGGCTTCCTGATGGAGCGGCTCGCGGGCGTTGGCCCGCATGACCGCTGGATGCGGCTGGCACTCGAGGAGGCGCGGGCGGCGGCGGAAGCGGACGAGGTGCCGGTCGGTGCGGTGGTGGTCGCCGGCGGCCGGGTGATCGCCGCGGCGCACAATCAGCGGGAGCAGCTGCTCGACCCGACCGCGCATGCCGAGATGATCGCCCTGACGCAGGCGGCCGCGGCGCTCGGCTCGTGGCGGCTGGAGGGCTGCACGCTCTACGTCACGCTGGAGCCGTGCCCGATGTGTGCCGGTGCGATCCTGCAGGCTCGCGTGCCGCGTGTCGTCTGGGGCGCACCCGATCCCAAGGCCGGTGCGGTCGAGTCGCTCTACCGACTCTTCGAGGATGCACGACTCAACCATCGCGTCGAGCACGTCGGCCGCGTGCTGGCCGACGAATGCGGCGGGGTGCTCACCGAGTTCTTCCGCGGCAAGCGCCTCGCACGCCCTGATCGCACCGGTGTGCCCGAGGACCACGAGTGACGTGCGGCCGGTTCTCGACGCGACCCTGCGGCAGCGGGCGGACGAGAGGGAATCGGGCGAGAACGCTCAGGCGATGCCGGTCAGACGAGGCCGGTTCGGCGATTGAGGGCGCTCAGACGCATGGGACCGGTCAGACAAGACCGCGACGAACCGCCCACACGGCGGCCTGCGTGCGGTCGCTCACGGCGATCTTCCGGAGGATGTTCTGCACGTGTTCCTTCACGGTCTCGACGCTGATCGTCAGCGATTGCGCGATCTCCTTGTTTGAGAGACCGAGCGCCATGTGCCGCAGCACCTGGGTCTCCCGCTGGGTGAGCGGGATGTCCGGGTCGGGCACCGCGACGCGGTTCGCCATCGTCGTCGCCACGCGTCGCAGCTCGCCCGCACGCATCGGGAGCTGTCCGGCCGCGGCACCCGTGATGGAGGTGATCAGTTCCGCCCGGGTGCAGCCCTTGAGCATGTAGTCGTGGGCCCCGGCGGCGACCGCGCGGGCCACGTAGGTGGGATTGTCGAACGTGGAGAGCATCACGCAGCGCACGCCCGGCATGTCATTGCGGATTTTCTCGAGCGCGGAGAGCCCGTCCTTGCCCGCCATGCGGATGTCGAGCAGCACGACGTCGGGCTTGAACTTCTTGGTGAGTTTGACCGCCTCGTCCCCGCTGGCAGCCTCACCGACGATCTTGATTTCGGACCCGGCAAGCAGACTCACCAGCCCGCGGCGAACCACCTCGTGATCATCCGCAATGACAACTTTGATCGACATGACAACTCCAAGTCCGCCAGGGCACAGGTGATCGCGTCGCCCGATCACGCATCCAGCCGGCGAATGCTAGTGGCTCCAATGTTTTTCCGCAAACGAAAACCCGCCACCCGGACTCGCGGCAGCAACACGATACCCAATCATAGGGATTCACTCGTTCGTTGTCCGGCGCGGCTTACGCTTTCGTCACGCCGGTGACGTCGGGGCCACCGTCGGGGCGCGTGGCAGACGCCGCGGTGTCGCGCATCCTCGCCAGCATGCCCTCCGCCCCGCGGCCCACGAGCACCGCCGCCACGCGGGCCCCGAGTCCCTCCGGCGATTCATCCTGGTCGCGCACGTCTTCCTCGACCACGAGTCGTGAGACTGTCTGCCCCGCCATCTCGAGGACACATGCGCCGAGTGCGAGTTTCCCGGTGGCCGTCCCGCGGGACCAGGCTGCGATCGGGGCGAGACATCCGCCGGCGAGCGCCGCAAGGCATGCGCGCTCCGCGCGAACGGCACGGTGGGTCGGCGGATCGTCGAGCGGCAGGACCGCTGCGTGGGCCCGTCGATCGGCCGCGCGAATCTGGATGGCCAGCGCGCCCTGTCCGACCGCCGGCCAGAAGCGGGGCGGTTGCAGTATTTCGGTGATCCGCCCGACGAGACCGAGCCGTTCGAGGCCTGCACCGGCGAGGATGATCGCATCGTAGTCGCCGGCATCGAGTCGACGCAGTCGCGTGTCGACGTTGCCGCGCAGGGGCCGCACCACGACGTCGGGCCGCGCCCCGAGCACCTGGGCCACCCGTCGCACGCTCGATGTCCCCACCACCGCGCCGGAGCGCAGGCTCTCCAGCGTGAGCCCGGCGGAGCCTGTGACGAGGACGTCGAACGGCAGGGCCCGCAGCGGCACGGCAGCGATCTCGAGGCCGGGGGTGGCCGCCGTGGGCACGTCCTTGAGGCTGTGCACGGCGACGTCGATGCGGTCGTCGAGGAGCGCCTGCTCGAGTTCGCGGACGAACACGCCGTCACCACCGAACCGATGGATCGGCGTGTCCTGACGCAGGTCACCGCGGGTGCTGACCTCCACGATGGCCACGTCTTCGGTCCACGTCCGCAGGCGCTCGGCCACCCAGCCGGTTTGCGTGAGCGCCAGCTGGCTCGCTCGGGTGCCGATGCGGAGGGGTTCGGTCGCCATGGGCAACTCCGTGCTGGACGGGCGGGAGCCGGTCAGGAATCCTCGTCACGGTCGGCCCGCGCGACCACGGCAGCGTACACCGCCGCGGCGCCGCCGGCGGTGGCCGCGGCGGCGGAGGCGAGGAGCGTCGAACCCGTCGTCGTCACGTCGTCCACGAGCAGGAGCCGCCGGCCCGCCACGCGTCGCCCCGCCCGGAAGGCACCGTGCACATTCGCGCGCCGCTCCTCCCAGGGCAGCTCGTTCTGCATGCGCGTCGCCCGTCGTCGCCGCAGGGCCGCGGCCCAGGGCAAGCCCAGTCCGGCCCCGACCCAGCGAGCCAGTTCGTCCGCGGCGCTCGTGCCGCGCAGGCATCTGCGCAGCCAGTGCATCGGGATGGGCACGACGAGGTCCACAGCCCATCCGTGCAGCACGTCGCGGTGCCGATCGACCAGCAGTCGGGCGAGGCCCGCTGCGACGAGCCGTCCGGCGGGCCGCTTGGTCCGCAGCACCTGCTCGCGGAGGCTCGCGTCGTACGCACCGAGCACGACGAGGCCTTCGAGCGGGCCACCTGCGCGGCGTGCGCACCTGTCACAGCGGGTGCTGACGCCGCCCGCCTCGAAGGGATCGGCGACCGGCGTAGCGGGGAGCGGTGCGGCGCAGCGGATGCACCGCGGCCGATCGCCTGACAGGAGCCGGCGGCACGCGTCGCAGACGAGAGCCCCTGATCCGGACGCCGACCGGTCGCATGGGGTGGGCTCCATGTCGCAGACCGAGCAGCGCGGCGGGTAGAGAAGGTCGAGCCCGTGACGGGCCCATCCGCTGGCGCCGCGGCGGAAGGTTTCGATCCAGGTCATGTGGTTCGGATTGACCGGGCGGCCGCGCCTCCCACCGGGGACACCACGATTGACGCTCTCCGGGGGTCCGGCCTACCCTCCGCGGCCCTCACGGCCGACCCCCCACATGGTCGGTCCACGGGTCCCGCCGTCAAGTCGCCGTCCGCGCCGCCGCCCATGCTCATCGACCGCTACATCACCAGGGCGATGATCCACGCCTTCGTGGTCGTGTTCGTGAGCCTTGCCGGCCTCTACTTCGTGTTCGACGCCTTCACGAACATGGAGGAGTTCATCTCGCACGCGGCCGAGGCGGGCGGGCTCGCGCGGGTGCTCGGTGCGTACTACGGGTGCCGGCTGATCTGGTTTTTCGACGCGACCAGCCCGGTCATCGCGCTGGCCAGCGCGATGTTCGCCATCTCGTGGCTGGAGCGACATAATGAGCTCACGGCGCTGCTGGCAGCCGGCGTGAGCCGCTGGCGCATCGCGCGGCCGATCCTGGTCGTGGCCGCCGTGGTCGCCCTCGCGGCGGCCGTGAGCCGTGAGGTCGTCCTGCCCCGCATCCGTCAGGCGTTCGCCCGCAATGCGCAGAATCTGCGCGGGGACGTGCCCCAGCCGTTCGATGCCCGCTACGACCATCGCACCGACATCCTCTTCCGCGGCCGATCGGCCCTGGCCGCATCCAGTCGCATCGACTCCCCCAGCCTGCTCATGCCGCCGCAGTTTTCGGACCTCGGGCCTCAGATCGACGCGGCCGAGGCATTCTGGCGTGCCGCCGACACCCACCACCCCGCCGGCTACCTGCTCGTCGGTGTGCGCGAACCGCCCGACATCGATCGCTGTGCATCGCTCGTGCGGGGTGGCCGCACGATCGTGGAGACCCCGTCGGGCAGCGCGTGGCTCGAGCCCGGGCAGTGCTTCGTGGCGAGCGACGTCACGTTCGAACAGCTGATCGGTTCGACGAATTGGAGCCAGTATTCGGCGACGACGGAACTCGTGGCGGCGATCCGCAACCCGAGCCTCGGCGTGGGAGCCGACATCCCCCTGCGGGTGCACGCCCGCGTCGTCGCTCCGCTGCTGGACATGGCACTGGTGATGCTGGGCGTCCCGCTCGTGCTGGGGCCGGGAAGGCGGGGCATCTTCGTCGCCGTCGGGCTGTGCGTCTCGATGACGCTGCTCTTCTTCATCGTGGTGTTCGGGTCGCACGCGCTCGCGTCGGCCGACATCCTCGGGCCGTCGCTCGCCGCGTGGACCCCGCTCCTCGCGCTGACGTCACTCGCCGCGTGGCGCGCGCAGCCTCTCTGGCAGTGAGCGGCGGGCCCAGCCGGTGGCCGGCGGCCCGACCGAACCCCGTGTCGGCCGGAAGCCTCGCGGCTTGCTCGACCGGCCCGAATGCCCTGGCCGTCACGGTCTTCGGCATCGTTCTTCTTTTGCCAAGCCTTTTTTCTCCACCCGGACTGCCCCGTCTGCCGAAAGAACATCCGGGCGGACGCGGGTTCGCCTGGAGCGGGCCACTGGGGCCCGGACCGGCGGACGGGAGTCCGCGCGGCGGCGGGATCCGTCCCGCCAGGGATCACGAGGGCAAAGGAGTGCCACAGCCATGATGCGAATCACGACCACACGCTTCGGACGGATCGACGTCGCTCCAGGTGACGTCCTGCACTTCCCCAGCGGACTGCCCGGCCTCGAGGACTGCCGCTCGTGGGCACTCCTCGCCGACTCGACCAACGACGCGCTGGGGTGGCTCCAGAGCACGACCCGCGGCGATGTGGCCCTGGCGGTCGTCAGTCCGCGCCGCTTCGTCCCCGACTACCAGGTGCGGATTCCGCGGAGCGAACTGAGCCCGCTCGCGATCGGCGACATGCGGCAGGCGCAGGTCGTCGTGGTGGTCGGCACGAACGGCACGAACCTCACGCTCAATCTCAAGGCGCCAATCGTCATCAACCTCGAAACCCGCACCGGCCGTCAGGTCGTTGCACGTGGCGAGCTGGCGCTCGATTACGAACTGTCGAACGACCGTCCCCGCCTCAAAAAGAGTGCATAATCAATGGTGCGGCCGGCAGGAAACTGCCCGTGCACCAGTCGGTATGGAAGGAGCCAGCCATGCTCGTACTCTCCAGACAACGTGACGAAAGCATCATGATCGGCGACTCGATCGTCGTCACGATCGTGGACATCCGGGGAGACAAGGTCCGCCTCGGCATCAATGCACCCGCCGAGATTCCCGTCCACCGCCAGGAGGTGTACGAGGCGATCCAACGCGAGAACCTCCGGGCGGCTCAGCTGCAGCCGGGCGACACGCGGGACATCGGGAAGTTCGCGGGCCGCGGCACCGCCGGGCAGCCCCAGCGGCCGCCGGAGAATCCTCGCCGGCCGTGATCGCCTGTCCGTGATCGGCTGGTGGCGTTCGCCTAGTCGTGTTCGCCCGGCGGATGAGGCGTCGGGGAAGGCTGCGGGGAGTGCGGAGTCCGCGTCGGCGGGCGGCGGCACCTCGCCCCGGTTTCGCCATTGATCCGGTCAAGCCGGTCGCCCATCATCGCGTGCGTCGCAGCGAAGGCTCGATGCACCAGGGAGGGTGATCGGATGACGCGCTCAGGCGGGCGGTGGGGATACGTTCGCGAACTCGGGGCCGCCGTGCTCATCGTCGGCGCCTGCCTTGCCTGGCGTGCCACGCGGCCGGATCCGCTCGCCGTGGCCACGCCCCCCTCGACCCGTGCGACAGCCGCGAAGCCTGCCAAGGTGGCCGTGGCGGTGGATGCGGAGCAACGTCCGGTCGCGCTCGTCAACGGCGTCGAGATCACGCAGGGCCGCCTCGCCACGGAGTGCCTGTCGCGGCACGGCGCGACCGTCCTCGAGACGATGGTCAATCGCCGGATCATCGAGCAGGCGTGCCGGCGTGCGGGCGTCACGATCAGCGCGGCCGACGTGGATGCCGAGATCGACGTCATGGCCCGGCGGTTCAGCCTCCCACGGGACAAATGGCTCGATCTGATCCGGCAGGAGCGCGGGGTCACCGAGCGGCAGTATGCGGACGACATCGTGTGGCCGATGCTCGCGCTGCGGCGTCTGGCCAGCGCGGCGATCGAGCCGACGCCGGAAGACCTGCAGCAGTCGTTCGAGCAGCAGTTCGGTCCGGCGGTCAAGGCCCGCATCGTCGTGCTGCGGACGCGCGGTGAGGCGGAGGAGGTGCGCCGGCTCGCGGTCGCGGCCCCCGACGAGTTTCCCAGCCTCGCCCGCACGCGCTCCATCGACGTGGGGAGCGCGAGCGCCAACGGCTGGGTGCAGCCCATTCGCCTCCACTCCGGTGAGCCGCAGTTCGACCATGCCGCCTTCTCGCTCCGTCCCGGTGAGATCTCCCAGGTCGTCCAGGTGGCCGATCAGTTCATCGTGATCAAGTGCGAGGGGCACCTCCCGGCCGACACCGTCACCTTCGACTCGGTCCGCGAGCGACTGGCCGCGGAACTCCGCGATCAGAAGAGCCGACAGGCCTCCACCGACTTCTTCCGCCGCCTGCAGGACGCGGCGACGGTCGAGAACGTGCTCAACGATCCGGATCGCGGGACCGCCACCGAGGATGTCGCGGCCCGCGTGAACGGGGAGCCAGTGCCGCTGGCCGACGTGCGGGCGGCATGCCTCGACCGGCACGGCCTCGACGTCCTCGAGGTGCTCATCTCGCGCGCGCTCATCGAGCAGGCGCTGGCCCGCAGCCAGCTCACCGTCGTGAAGGCCGATCTCGACGCCGAGATCACCCGGGCAGCCGAATCGCTCGGGTTCCGTCGCGCCGACGGCACTGCCGACGTGGAAGCGTGGATGCAGCGCGTCACGCGCGACGAGAAGATTCCGATGCGTCACTACCTCGACGACGTCGTCTGGCCGACGGTCGCACTGAAGAAGCTCGTGGGCAGCGTGCCGGTCACCGACGAGGACCTCCAGCGGGCTCACGAGGCGACGTTCGGCCCGCGGGCGCGGTGCCGCATCGTCGTTCTCGACAACCAGCGGCGGGCCCAGGAGGTGTGGCAGCTCGCCCGGCAAAACCCGACCTCCGAGCACGTGGGTGCGCTGGCCGAGCAGTACTCGGTCGATCCCACGAGCCGCGCGCTCCGCGGCGAGGTGCCGCCGATCCGGCGCTACGGGGGCCAGCCGACGCTCGAGCGCGAGGCGTTCGCACTTGATCCGGGCGAGTTGTCGGGCGTCGTGCAGGTGGCCGACCGATTCATGATCATCTTCCGGGAGGGTTCGACGGAGGCCGCCGCGGTCACGCTCGCCGAGGCGCGCAGCGAGCTCTACGCCGACATCCTGGAAAAGAAGCAGCGGATCCAGATGTCGCGGCATTTCGTGCACCTGCGGGAAAGTGCGGCGATCGACAATATGCTCGCCGGCACGAGCCAGTCGCCCGTGAAGCCCGCGGTGGGCGGAGCCGCCGGGCCCGACATGCCCGGCGCCGTGCTGGACCGGCTGCCGCGTGAGGCCTCCGCACCGCGGGCCGGGAGCCGTCGTGCCGCGGATGCCGCGGGACAGGGTGTCGTGCCTGCGGGATTCGAGGCCCCAGGCGGCGCGGCCCCCCAGCCACCGTCCGGGCCCCGTTCGGCGACGGGGCCAATCCGGCGCTGAGGATCGCGGCTGAGGATCGCGGCAGGACGCGCTCAGCACGCGCGGAGATCGGCGTCCGCCGGGAGGGGTAAAATGGTGTGTCGGTCCTGATCACCAGGACCGTTTTCGACCACCAGGACATCGATCGCGTGCGTCGCACCAGGATTGACCGGCGGCGCATCCCCTCCGGACTCGTCGTCCGGTTCGCGATGGCGCTCGCCCTGCCGGCATCGGCAGGTCTCGCGGCCGAGCCCGACGGAGAGGCCATCTACCGGACGCACTGCGTGCGGTGCCACGGCCCGGACGGCCGCGGCACGGCCGAGGTGCCCGCACCGCTCGAGGGGGATCTGTCGGTCAACCAGCTCGCCGCCACGATCGCGGAGACGATGCCGGAGGACGCCCCCGGCCTCGTGACGGGCGACGCGGCACGGGCGGTGGCCGCGTACGTGCACGACTCCTTCTACTCCACGGTGGCCCGCGATCGCTCACGGCCGGCGCGGGTCGAACTCGCCCGGCTCACGGCGCGTCAGCACCGGACCGTCCTGGCCGATCTGATCGGAAGTTTCCGCGGCGCCGCCCCCGCGATCGACGCGCGTCGTGGGCTGCGGGCCGAGTACTACGAGGGCCGCGGCTTCGACCGTCGACTCCTCGTCATGGAGCGGATCGATCCCGTGGTCGACTTCGACTTCGGGGTCGAAGGACCGGACCCGGAGCGGTTCGAGCCCTCCCGCTTCGCGATCCGCTGGGCCGGCGCCATCGTGCCGCCGGAAACCGGTCTCTACGAGTTCGTCGTCGTCACCGAGCACTCCGCCAGGCTCGCGGTCGATCGGGCGTGGTACGAACCGCCGCTCGTCGATGCGTGGGTCGCATCGGGAGGCGAGCGGGAGCATCGGGCCACCCTCTTCCTGCTGGGCGGTCGGGCGTACCCGGTGCGACTCGAGTTCTCGAAGGCCAATCAGGGCGTCGACAGCCGGAAGCACGAGCATCCCACGCACGCGGCGATCGCACTGCTCTGGAAGCCGCCGCATGGCGTGCTCGAGCCGGTGCCGGAGCGCTGCCTGATTCCCCAGGATGCTCCGGAGACCTTCGTCGCCGCGACCCCGCTTCCGCCCGACGACACCTCGACGGGCTACGAACGGGGCACCAACGTCTCCAGGGAATGGTTCGCGGCCACCGCGGCGATCGCCGGCGAGACCACCGCCTACGTGCGGGACCACGTCGATCATCTGGCCCGTGTGAAGCGTGATGCTGCGGACCGGCGGGAGAAGCTCCGGCAATTCGCCTCGGCCTTCGCGGAACGTGCGTTCCGCAAGCCGCTCGCTGACGACGTGCGCTCGCGGTTCGTCGATCACCCGTTCGCGGACGCCACCGACGCGGACGTGGCCCTCGAGCGGGCGCTCCTCGGCATCCTCCAGTCGCCCCGCTTCCTGTTCCGCGAGGTCGATGGCGGCGGCGATCCGTTCGGCACCGCCGCACGGCTGTCGTTCGGGCTGTGGGACTCGATTCCCGACCAGGCGCTCTGGCAGGCGGCCGCGGCAGGCCGGCTCGCCACCGCCGACGAGGTGAGGCGTCAGGCCGAACGCATGCTCGCGGACCGTCGCACGCGGGCGAAGCTCCGCGACGTGCTCTTCGTGTGGCTGAGGCTCACGCCGGCGCCCGAGGTGGCGAAGGATCCTGCGCACCATCCCGCGTTCACCGCCGAGATGGCCGCCGACCTGCGGGCCAGCCTCGACCTGTTCCTCGACGACGTGATCTGGAGCGGGACCGCCGACTGGCGTCGGTTGTTCACCGACCGCGCGGTGCCCGTGAATCCCCGGCTGGCCGCCGCGCTCGGGGCGGCCGCGGATGCCAACGCGTTCCGGTCGGCGGATACGTTTCGCGCGCTGGTGCTCGACGAGGGACGCAGGGCCGGCCTCCTGTCACACCCCTACCTGATGAGCGTCCTCGCCCACCAGGAGGCGACCTCGCCGATCCATCGCGGCGTGTTCGTCGCCCGCACCCTGCTCGGAAACGTCCTCAAGCCTCCGCAGGAGGCGATCGCCCCGCTCGCCCCCGATCGCCATCCGGGGCTCAGCACGCGCGAGCGCGTGACGCTCCAGACGAGCCCGGTCGCGTGTCGCACCTGCCACACGATGATCAATCCGCTCGGATTCGCGCTCGAGGAGTTCGACGCGATCGGCCGCCACCGCTCGGTCGAGTCGGTCGCGGGCTCCGAGCGGCCGATCGATGTGGCGGGCTCGTACCAGCCCAGGCAGGGCGCAGCGGCGGAGTTTCGCGGGGCCGCCGAACTCGGCACGTTCCTGGCCGACAGTGACGACGCACGAGAGGCGTTCGTGCGGGCGATCTTCCAGGGAATGGTCCGGCAGCCGGTCCGGGCGTGGGGCCCGGAGACCCTCGACCGTTTGTGCGGCTCGTTTCGGGATTCGGGGCACGACATTCGACGGCTTCTGGTCGATATCATGGTGGTGGCGGCCTACGACCCGACGCACACCTTCGCCATGGCGGAGGGTGCCGGTGAGGACTCGCCCGACCAGGACCGGTAGACCAGGCGTCGGGACGGCCTCGTCCCACACGGAATCGGGAGCGACGCGATGCGCGAAACGGATGGGCGTCGAATCGGCCGAAATGGTGCCGTTCGGAGCCGATGCGGCAGCGACAGGTTCTTCGGCGGGGCCGTCTCCCGGCGGGCGTTGCTCCGACGGCTCGGAGTCGGGTCGGCCGTGCTTCCGTGGCTCACGAACCTTCCGAGTCTGTCCGCCGCATCGGGCGATACGGGCGCGAGGCGACGCCTCGTGATCGTCTTCAGCCCGGACGGCGTCGTGAAGAAGTCGTTCTGGCCGGCTGCCGGCTCCCTGACGGCGGGAGCCGACGGGGCCGCGCCGGCGCCCCTTCCGGAGAGCCTCGCGGCGTTCGAGCCGTTCCGCGACCGCATCCTCACCCTCAAGGGTGTACACAATCGTGTCCGCGGCGACGGCGACGGACACATGCGGGGCATCGGGTGCCTGCTCACGGGCATCGAGCTGCTGCCTGGCAACATCCAGGGCGGCAGCGACACGCCGGCGGGCTGGTCGAGCGGCTTGTCGATCGACCAGGAGGTTCGCGGCCACCTGCAGGCCGATGCCGCGACGGCCACGCGGTTCGGCTCGCTCGAATTCGGCGTGCTCGTTCCTGGCCGGGCCGACACATGGACCCGCATGGTGTATGCCGGGGCGAATCGTCCGGTGACTCCCGTGGACGATCCCTACCAGATGTTCCGCAAGCTCTATGGTGGGGCCCGCGACCGCGACAGCCTCCGCAGTGTGCTCGATCCGATCCGCGAGGATCTGGCCCGCGTCGCGGCGGCCGTGCCGTCGGAGGATCGCCGGCTTCTCGAGGAGCATGCCGCCCTCGTGCGCGAGTTCGAGCAGGAACTCGCCGGGGCGACGGATCCTGTCGCCCATGCCGTGCCGGCACTCGAGCAGGGAGTCGTCATCGACAACGACCGGATGCCCCGCATCAGCCGCATGCAGACCGAACTGCTCGTCGCCTCGCTCGCCGCGGACTTCACGCGCGTGGCCACGCTGCAGTACACGAACTCGGTGGGGCAGCCGAGGTTCACGTGGCTCGGCATCCAGGAGGGGCAGCACGACCTCTCCCACGAACCCAACTCCAACGAGGCCGCCCAGGAGAAGCTCACCCGCATCAATGCCTGGTATGCCGGCGAGATCGCCCATCTCGCGAAGCGGCTGGCGGAGACCCCGGAGCCGGGGGGCGACGGCTCCCTGCTCGACCACACGACGATCGTCTGGACGAACGAACTGGGCGAGGGCAACTCCCACTCGCACCGGGACATCCCGTGGCTGTTGCTCGGTGGCGGGCTCGGTTTCACGACCGGCCGTGCGGTGGACTGCGGCGACGTCGCCCACAACAGGCTGCTGCTCGCACTCGCCCACGCCATGGGCCACACGGGGCTCGAGCGGTTCGGCAACCCGGATCACTGCGGCGATGGACCGCTCACGGGACTGTCATGAGCGATTCCTGTGACGTGCGGCGGATGGCTCAGCCCGCGAAAGGAGATCACCCCATGTTCGGTTCATCATGCCTCGGCCGTCGTCTCAGCCTTTCGATCGCGCTGGTTGTGGCGATGGCTTCGGGCGCCCGAGCGAGTGGCACGATGGGCCTGCCGATCGCGCAGGTGAGCCTCACGGAGCTTCAGGCGACGCAGCAGGCGCGGCAGCAGATGGAAGGCAACGCAGCCGGAGCGGCGGCGGGTGCGCGGCCGCAGATGAATCCGGACAATGCCGTCCCGGCACCCGCGGACGGAGGCGATGCGACGCCCAACGCCGTCGGGGCTGAGAGTGGCGGGGGCGGGATCCTGAAGTACCTTCCAGCCTACGTTCTGATCGTGCTCTGTACCGGTCTCGGCATCGCGGCCGTCGGTCGGCCCGTCCGGAGGCTGCCGCCCGACGGCACCTGATGCCGCCGGGCGCGGCCCCGGCAGTTATTCGAGTTCGGGGAGCATCTCCTCAGCGAAGGCCGCCTCACGCAGTTTTTCGAGTGCCTTGGCCTCGATCTGCCGCACCCGCTCCTTGGTCACGCCCAGAGCCGACCCGACCTCCTTGAGTGTCTGGGGCTCGTGCTCGTGGTCCAGGCCGTAGCGACGGATGATGATGGTCTGCTCCCGCTGATCGAGGCGGTCGAGGAACTTGCCGACCTGTGCAAGCCGGTCACTGGCCGCGAGCCGCTGCTGGTACTCGTCCGCCCTCCGGTCCGCCGCGGCCTGCAGCATCTCCGTGTCGGCGGCCCGGAAGCGGTCCCGACGACGGTGCTCGTCCGGGATCGTCCGGGCGAAGTTCTTCATGATCGCCCACGAGGCGTAGGTGCTGAACTTGTTGCCTCGGGCGTAGTCGAACTTCTCCACCGCGCGGATGAGCGACATGTTCCCGTCGCTGACGAGATCGAAGAAGCTGTCGCCCGGCGACACTCGTCGCTTCGCGATGGATACCACCAGCCGCAGGTTCGCACGCACGATCCGGTTTTTCAGCTCGACGATCTCCTCGTACAGACGATCGATCTGATCCATCAGCCGGGTGCTCGGTCGCTCGGGGTCGAGCTGCTCCCGAAGCGTGAACGCCCGGTATTTGAGGTAATTGAACCTCCGGAACAGCCAGACCTCCTGCTCCCTCGTCAGGAGCGGCACCTCGTAGAGGCTCGCGAGATACGCAGGCAGGCCGCTCGGCCGTCGCACCCGCTTCGCGTCGGTCTCTCCAGGGAACGGCTGGTTCACCACCTTCTCCGCGCTCGAGCGGGCGAAGAGGGCGTTGGGGATGAAGTCGAGCGGGAGGGCGGCGATCTGCACCGCGCGTTGCGAGAGGATCACCCGGTAGATGCTCGCCTTCGAGCGGTTGTAGCGACGGGCGATCGACTCGACCGACTCGCCGCGGACGTGGTGCTGGTAGATCCGGGCGCAGCTTTCCGGGCGCAGCCGACCGTCCGCCGCCGGAAAGACGGCGTCGCCAGGATGCTCCTGGTCGTGCCGCTTGATCGTGTACCGCACGGTCTCCACGCTGCGGTCAAGCCGCCGCGCGATGCGGCGATGCACGTCAGCCGGGCACGCCCCTGCCATGGCCAGCCGGCGGGCCCAGGTGATGATCTTGTCGTGCTCCTCGTCGGAGAGCTGGCTGAATCGGCTCCCGCGCTCGATGCGGAGCGGGTTGTCCCGGATGAATCGCTCGACCGCGGAGGCGAGGAAGCCGACCCGCCGGCGTCCGCCGACCGTGAATCGCTGCGCCACCAGGCCGTGGTCCCGCCAGCGCGAGATCGTCTTGGTCGAGACGTTGAATCGGCGGGCAAGCTCCTCGATCGACAAAACCTCGTCCGCCCGGGTGGGCTGCTCGAACCCGTCGAAGAGGCGCACCGAATCGACGCGGGCCGCGTCGGAAGTCGTATTCGCACGCATGGGATACCTCCTGTTCCGGCGAGTCCCTGCCGGAAAACCGCTGTACCGGTCCTCACCACCATCGTCCGACGGGACACACGATCCCGTCGGCCGCGCGGCCTGCGACCATTCCACACGTCGCCCAGGGGCTCCCGGGCAGTCAGCCGGAGAGAGCCCCTGCGACGTGCATCGGGGGATGTCCATTCCCCCACCAGCCATGTCGAAGTCGCGAAAGTTATACGCCTGAGGTGGAGAAAAGTTCACCTGGCGATCCCGGTCTTGAATTTTTTCCCGGCGTTCCGGACGACCCTTCCCGACGGCACGGCTCGCAACCTCTTGACGCCCGTGCAGTTGCGTCACCCCGGTCGGCCGATCGCCCGGGCGAGAGCCGGTCGTGGGCAGGTGGGCAGCGTCAAGGCTGGCCTCCTTGGACACCTGGTACCCGGAGGGATTCCGGGCCTCGCGAAGGCCCTGATGCCGGCGTGAGGCATCCCTGCTTGCCGGACCGGCCCTCTCGTCGCGGTCGCCCTTCCTTGCCTTGACGCCCCCGGGTGACGATGGGATCATCCGTTGTGTCTGGAGAGAGGCCCGGATCTTGACCGGCCCTCACCCGATTCCCCGCCCCGCTGATGGGTGCAGCCCGGGCTGCGC
>CAIWZS010000034.1 GCA_903917235.1 uncultured Planctomycetaceae bacterium
CCGTCGGTCTCGTTCACGAGATCGCGGCTGCTCTTGTAGTGGCACAGGCAGAGCGGCTCGCCCGAGCGGTCCGATGTCAGCGGGATGCGCAGGATCGCCGGCACGAGCAGACCCTCGGAATCGAGTCCCGACAGCCGCACGAGCGGCATGGACCGCTCCTCGAGTCGCATCTCGTCGGTGATCGGCCCGTCCTCCGGGTCCGGCGCCGGAAACAGCTGGTCCCAGTGCGTCTCCACCATCGCGCGGACGGCGTCGAACCCGAGGGTGAGGCCGGCGAAGCCGTCGGTGCGCGACAAGGCCTCGATCAGAATCGCGGCGATGCTCGTATCACGCGACAGGTGCGCGAGGATGTCGACCGCGTCGTCGCGCACCTGACGCCAGATGCCCATGGCGGCAGGCCAGCCGCCCGCGGTCGCGTCCCCCTCGTCCGCCTGACGCTCGATCCGCCGCGCCTCCTCGCGCAGGTCGCGCAGGGCCGAGCGTCGCGCGCGACCCGCCTCGTCACCCTGCAGATCCACGCCGACAGGCGACTCCGGCGACAGCGGCGCACGAAACAACTCGAGGTCGATGGAGAACACGGCGATGGTCCACCGCAAGGCAGGTTCGGCCCGAACAGGCCGGGAGCGTGGCACCGGAATCTCGACCCGGACCACCCACGACCAAAGTCTAGCTCCGGTTTTTCCGCCCTGTCGGCCGGCAACCGATCGCTACAAACTCAGTCGCCAGGCCACGATCCCCGCGATCGCCAGGGCGAGCAGGCCGATCAGCGCGATGAAAAAGGCTGACGTTCGGCCGTACCGACGGTCGCGCTCGAGCCGTGCCTGCGTCCACTCGAGATCCCCCTGCACGGCCAGCAGCCGTTCGAAGAACCCACGACCGAAGAAGCCCCCATCCCCCCTTTCGGAGGGTGACATGACGTAGCAACCCGCGAGCAGTGGCGGGGTCGCGTCGGCGACGAAGTCGACCGCCTTTTGGAGGAATTGTGTCATCGCCTCGACGCCTGCGGTTCGCATGCGGCACGTCAGCCTCAACAGTGCGCGATTCACCACGGGCCGTCCGACGGCCCGTGGATCAGCCAGCAGTTCCCCGAGGACGTCGCTCAGGCGGCCGCCGGCGTTGATGGCCAGTGCGGCGACGTCTTCGGGCGACGGCGGCAGCCCGGGAGATAAGGGCTGCCCGGCAGGCTTGCCCCGATCCGCCGCCGGCAGGAGGGCGCCAAGCTCTTTCCAGCCGATCATCTGGCCGGGCACCGTGCAGCCGAACGTGACGGGAACGCGCAGACCGAAGGCCTGCGTGACCTGGAGGAGATCTCCGGCGGCGGAGGTTCCGAGCGCCTCGACATAGGTTTCCGGATCGTCGTCGAGCAGCAGCGGGACGATGACGGCGATCCCGTTGATCGGGGCCACAGGCTGGCGGATGTTGCGCACGCGTTCGCAGAGCGCCGTCAAGCGGTCGCTGGCCTCGGCGCGCTCCGCGGCTGAGAGCCCGAATGACGCCGCCACGGCCGTGCCCGCCGATCCCATCGCGACCGCCGAGTCGGGCTGCGTGGCCCGGCTCCCGCGCCGCACCATCTCGGCGACGGAACATGCCTGCCCGATCCCCGACAGACAGACGAAGGCCGCCTCCTGGCCGGCGTAGACGTGCAGCGGTGAGCTGCCCGGAGGCGATCCGGTCACCACGAACCGCACCGGTGCCATCTGCATGATCGCGCGCTCCTCGTCACGACCGTCGGTGCCCAGGACGAGGAACAGCGGCACGTCGCGCAGGTCGATCTGCTGCCGATCGAGTTCGATACGCACCTCGCGCCAGGCCTTCTCGATGTCCCGCCAGCGCGACACCTCCTCGTGCAGCCACAGCCGCATCGCGTAGTAGACGAAGACCGGAACGAGCAGCAGCAGGATCAGCAGCTGCATCCCCTTGCCCGGCGTCCACCATGCCTGGAACGTGGTCCGTCCCCCGCTGACGATGACCAGCAGGAGCGTGACCAGGCAGAGCAGGAACTGGACCACGCCCACCGACCACGCGATCCGTGCCGGCAGCGAGAGCCCCAGAAACCAGTGGATCGCCGCCGTCACGAGCTTGACGGGCAGCGTAAGAAGGGCCGTGAGCCAGGCCATCGACGTCGGTTCCTTGACCGGCCGCGTCAACTCCGTGACCGGCCGTCACCGATCACGATACCACGAATGCCCACCACGTGGTGACGACGGCGAACAGGGTCAGAACCACGGCCGCGAGCCCCAACCAGATGATCGTCACCGGGCTCCGCAGCGGCGGTGCACCGGAAAGCTCGATGCTCCGCGAGCGCAGGGCGGGCCGCCCCTCCGGCAGCTTGAGAGTCTGACCGTTGGCCCGCATCCAGGTTTCGAGCTTCTCCTGGTCGTCCCGCATGATGCCCCGAAAGCCGATCGCCACGGCCGCGGCGAATACCGTGAGCGCGTCGCGCACGGGAAACGACGCCGCTTTCGTCGCCCGCTCGAAGAACTCCGTCGCCCGCCGACGGGTGCCGAAGAGTTCGACTTCCACGGGATGGTTCTCCCACCAGTCCGCACCGGACCACTTGATGTCGACGATGAGCAGCTCATCCGCCACCGCGGCGAGCGCATAACTCGCGAGGTGCCACTCCTCGGCTCTCGCACCGCGCATCGTCGTGGACGCGGCCGCGAAGGCGGCCAGCAGGCCAGCGCGTTCCCGGTCGGGCGGTCCGGCCGTGCCGCGGGTCGCGCGGTCGCACACGTCCAGCACGTCCAACATGAGCGAGGCAGCGGTCGTGGCGAATTCCGGCGTCATCCTGACGGCTCCGATGCTCCTGATCGGGCCGCTCGGGCCACGATTCTCACGACTTCGGCACCGCGAACATCGCGAACTCCAGGGCGGCCGCGCGACCCTGGAAGGCCACCTGCACCCGGCGCCTGCCGACGAGCTCCTCGCCTCCGATGATCGCCGAGTCGCGCAGGCGGATCGCGAGCCCCTGCGACACCTGCACCGCCCGATAGGCGGGACTCTCGGTGCCAATCCGATAAAATAACCACCCGCTTCGCGCCGGCAAGGCACGCGGCGGCCGGTCGAGTGGGAAGAGTTCGAGCCCGGGCAGTCCGAGCCGGAACAGCCGGTCCACCTCGTCCGGGCTGCCCAGTTTCCAGTCGAGATGAGCGTTGCCGGTGAGCAGGCGATGGCAATCCTCCTCCGGCATGTCGCCGTGGAGTACGCCCACGTAGCACTGCCAGTCGCTCCTGAGCCACTTCGGGTCCATGGTCACGGCGAGCGTCGCCGACGCGGTGCCCACGAAGTAGCGCTGCTCGAAGTCGAGGCTGACGACACGGCCGATCATGGTCTCGATCCGCGTCTTCACGTCGCGGAAGATGCCCGCCAGATCGTCGTGGTCATAGAGCGGCAGCTCCGGCTGGCAGCGATCCTGCTCGAAGACGGCGAGCTGTCCCGTCACCCGGCAGAGTTCCGTGTAGGCGACGCGAGGATGGACGCCGGGCGCGAAGGCCAGCACCCGCAGCGTTGCCTGCGATTCGAGTAATTTCGAGAGCATCATGAGCCGGTCGAGATCACCCGGCTCGGAACTGGAGAATCCGACCTGACGGCTGACCGCCTGCGCGGAGAGGACCTCGACCCTCCTGCTCACGAGGTCGTAGACGCCGCGCACCACGTCGAGCCCGAGCGGCGCCCAGGCATCGACGGCCAGCATCGGCGGAAAGTAGTCCGGGTCGATCTCCGGCGATGCCTCGCGGTTGCCCGCCCGGCGAATCTGGGCGATGGGCAGCACCTCGAAGCCCGACAGATCCTCGGTCGAGAGCTTCAGCCGCACGTTGAGTCGGCGAAACTCGACCTCCTGGTCGTTGCCGCCGGACGTGTCGTCCTGCACCGGCTGTCGCGTCACCAGCATGCGACTGCGATCGGACGGCCCCGGCGGCGAGACGTTGCCACCGGCCGGATCGAACCGTGGCACGGCCAGGTACACCCGTAGCGTGTCGACGTCCTTGAGCGAGTCGTCGAGCGCCGCGGAGAGGGCGGCGACCTGCTTGCCGGCCTGCTCGAGACTCAGGCGGTCGGGTTCCTCGCCGGGCTCGAGCCAGACGATCGTCCCGTCGCGCAGCCGAGCCTGGCAGCGGCGCAGTTCGAACTGCCGATTCGCCAGCGCGGCCGGATCGATCTCGACACGCACGATCCCGTAGGAGCACGGATCGGAAGCCGCCGTCGCGATGGCCAGTTCCTCGACCCTCGCCCGGTCCATCGCCTGGAACTGCTGCGGCCTGAGGAACATGCCCTCGGACCAGTGAACGGGCAGGTGTCGCATGAGTGCCGGAGCGGCTCCGCGAGAGGGTCGTGATGACTGCCGACCGGGACCACGTCCGGCCGCATGACCGACGCCGCCTGTCGCCTCCCACGAGGGTGGGAATCCCGAGCATTTACGTGCGGACCGCGGAACGATACCATCCGTGACAAACCGGGTAAACTGCGAGGGTTCTTGCCCGACCCCGTCACACGGATGTCGACGCGTTGTCCACGGGACCACTCTCCCCCAAGCCGCCGGGGCGTTGGCGCGCCGAACCGCGACAGACCTCGCGAAACCGGCGCATCGGGCGGCTCGTCCGAGGCCTCGGCCTGCTGGCCGTCGCGATGCTCGGTGCGGCCCTCGTGGTCGGCATCCTCGTGGCGCCGCTGTTCCGCTGGCAGACGGCGGCGGTCACGCTCCTCATCGACCAGTACGAGTTGGGGACGATCGAGCCGGTGCCCTTTGGCACCGAGGACCGCGCCGCGTTCGTCGACGCCCTGGCGGGCCGCCTCGGCACCAAACTCGACGGCGCCGTCGTCGATCTGACGGGCCTCGAATCGTTGGAAGGTCTGCGGGAGCTCTTGCTGCCCCGGATGAAGCGTCTCGCCCTGCGCCCCAAGGACGTGATGATCGCCTACGTCCGCAGTCAGGCGATCGTGGCGCCGCCGACGGGCGGCACCGACCCGGAATCGCGGTCGGATCCTCTCGTCGGCCGGGCCTGTTTCCTCGCCGGCGACCTGACCATTGCCGGACCGCGGCCCCGCGAACTCGTGCCGGTCCGCGACATCGTCGAGGCGATCGGTGCAGCGCCCCCGTTCACCACACTGCACGTCCTTGACCTCGGCGACCTTTCATGGGAGCCGCGGCTCGGCGTGCTGGCCAACGTGGTGCCCCGAACCCTCGACCGCGACTTCGCGGCCCCGCAGGTCGATGCCAACTACCACAACTGGGTGCTCGGCTCGCACGACCTCTTCCAGCATTCCGCCGTCTCTCCTGCCGGCGGCCGGACCTACTTCGCTCGCGCCGTGGAACTCGCCCTCCGCGGCGACGCCGACGAGCCTCCCTGGGGGGACGACGACGGGATGATCGAGTTGCACGAGATCGTGCCGTTCGTGAAGGCTTGGACGGCCGAGTGGGTGCACCGCGCGACCGGCGGCAGATCGGTGCAGACGCCGGTGCTCTGGAAACTGGGCGTGGGAAGGATCGCCACGAACGATATTCCCACCAACATTCCGCTCATCCGGGTTCCGCACGCGACGCCGAAGAAGGCGTCGTCGGAAAACGGTCCGGGGGACGCCGTGCGGTCGCAGGAGTCGGCGGGGCAGGCGACGCCTCCGGCCGCCGCGCCGAGCGGGGGCGAGCCTCGTCCCGTCCCGCCGCCAGCGCCCGATGCGAAACCAGCCGCGCCGCCACAGCCCGCGGACGCGACCGTCCGACCGACCGCCGCCACCGCGGACGCGTCACCCGGGAAGCAGGGAACGGCCGCGAACGCACCGCAGCCCGCCGCGGCTGGTGGCCCACAACCACGCGGAGGCGGCGCGGAGGCACAAGCGGACCAGCCCGCTGCCGCTGCGACGGCCGCCCCCCCGGCCGGGCCACAGGCTGCGAAACCGGATCCGGGCGACGACGGCAAGCAGGGGGACAAGCCCGGGAAGGAGCCGCTTCCGGAACCCGCCGCCAAACCCGAGAAACCCCGACCTCCGGCCGATGCATGGGAGGCGCTCGCTCGCTTCGCCGATCGCAGGCACCATCCCCGGCAGGCGGAACCGGGCGTGCCAGCCGCGAGAGGCCCTGGTGCCGTCGTCGTCGACTTCGCCCCACACCTGTGGGCACGGCTCTACGAATTGGTCGCCTCCGCGGACGTGCGTCGCCGCGCGGCCGGACCGCTCGCGGAACGGGCCAAGGTCGCATTCACGCAGCTCGGGGAAGACCTCTGCAATCTGTGGGTCGCGTGGGCGGAGGGGACCGGCATCTCGACCGTCCGCGCCACGACATCCACCGGGATCAGGCTGCAGGCGGCGCTGGCGCGCGCCGAAGACGACGCCTTTCCGTCACGCTGGGTCGACGCCCCCCCGACCTTCACCCGGGCGTTGGCGGCACGCAACGAGGCGCTCGTCGTGCTCCGGTCGATCATCGACGTGAGCGGAAAGTTCGGCGGTGGTGCCGCGACTCCCCCCATCGATCCGATGCGCGTCGTAGCCCTCCTCGACAATGTCGCCGACGTCACGGCCATGATCCGGCGCACTCCGCGGTCGGGTCAGATGGCAACCACGGTCGCGGGGATCGACCCACTCTCAGCAGCGACCAGAAGCCTCGTCGCCGAGACCACGATCGCCGTCGAACAGCTCCAGGGGGTCATTCGGTCGCACGTTTCCACACCACATGTCTCCAACGACGTCGTACCCCACGAAAGCAACGGCTTCGAGGGCTGGACCGCCGCGCTCGGCAGCCCCGCGATCGGTGCGGACCTGCGTGGACGCATCGATCGGCGACTGCAGCACCTGCTCGACGGGGCGACGTTCCCGCAGGCGCCCGCAGATGCGTCGGCACCGAAACCCACCACCGTGTCGCCTGCGAACCGCCTGCCGCAGACGACGCCGCCGGTGCCGATGGTCGTCGAGATCGACGACTCGATCGACCGCACGAATCTCGAGTTCATCGCCGGCCGTGCCCTGGAGATCGCCAGACTCATCGAGGCGGGCGTGCTGGCGGGGGCCGATTTGACCGAACTGCCCGATTTCCGCGGTCTCGCCACCGACATCGCCGTGCTTCGCCGGGCCGCGGCAGATCTGCCGCGGACGGCTGCCGATCGGAAGGCGTCCCTCGATCAGATCGTCTCGCTCGGGGGACTCGTCGCGCAGCTCGACGCCGAGGTCGCAGGTCTCGTCGGCATGCAGCGAAACAAGGACGGCTTGTCGAGCCGGACGCTCGACGACATCGGCGCGGGCCTGCTCCGCCTGCTCGACGCACGGGATGCCGCGAACCTCGACCGGCCGATCGTGGCAGGCATGCCCGAGTGGATGCCGCGGGTGAAAACCGGGCTCGCGTTCGAGTCGCGAGGCGGGCGACGGCTGTCGCTCACCGAGCCGCTCGAAGGCAGGATCGTCTTGCCCGGCAACCAGCCACCCCCATCCGACGCGGTGCTGCGCATGTCGTTCGATCCGGCCGATATCCGCGTCGTCGTCGAAGGCGGGCGGGAGGTCCGGCCGCTCGAGGCACTGCCGACGAGAGACTTGCCCTTCGCGGGCGGCGGCCTCGGCGTGGACATCGTCGCCAACCGGGATCGCACCGCCAACGAAAAGCCCTTCGTCGTGCTCTCGGTCTCGCTCGATTCGCCGACGCTTTCGGGCGCGGCCGACGTCCAGCTGGACTTGCCGGCACGACGCGACATCGCGCTCGGTGTGCGGCGCGTGCCGCGGGAGCCCGGCATGGGGGCATCCTGGAGGTTCGCCTCTCGCTCGAGTCGATCGATACCGTCGGGCGGCGGCTCGAAGGCGGAACGGTTCGAGGTGGACCTTCGCGCCATCCCCGGAATGACGGCCGCCTGGGAACTCGCGCTCGAGAACCGGGCCGACATCGCCCGGACATTCGTCGCGCGACTCTTCTCCCTGCCGGCGACGGAACCGGTCAATTCGCAGTCGGGCCGCACGCGAGCCGCCGTCTGGTCCGACTTCTGCGATGCCGTCGAGGCCGGCGACACCGCCCCGGAACCCGTCGCCACCATCGAAAAACTGTCGCTCGGCCCGCAGTCCGAGCCGACGCTGCTCGCGTTCCCGCCACCGCCGCCGAAGGCCGAGCTGCCGCCACCGCCGTCCGTCGGCGGCGCACCCCAGCCGGCGGCGGCACCGTCGATCGGCTCCGACTTCGCGGTCGTCCTCGACGAGACCACGCCGGGCGAGCCGAAGCGGTCGTTCTTCGTGCGGCTGAAGCTTTCCGTCGAGCACCCGCGGGAACGTCTGCGGGCCACCGCGACCTGGAGCCGCGACGACCGCGTCATCTCCGTGCGGATCGAGCCGGCGGAGACCGCCGGAACGGAGGCCCTGCCACCGGAAGGCCTACGGGTCGCGCTCGAGCCGCTGCCGTCGGCTCCGGTGCGCGAGGCCCAGCCGCTCGGCATGCGCCGCGCCGCCACCGTGCTCACGCCATCGCGGCCGCGGGACGTGCTCACGGCGACCTGGCAGGGATCGGATACCGACGCGCGGGCCTGGCTCTCGGTCACGGTCAACGGCTACCCGCGGGCCTTCGTGTTCATCGTCGATTGCAGTGCCGCCGCAGACGGGATCGTGCAGGAGCCTCAGGATGACTTCCGCGCGATCACCTTCGGCGGCCCCAGGCCGGTCGTGCCTGAGGCGCTCAAGGCGCCCGCCGACGCCATTCCGATCACGCTCCTGGTGGACGCGCCTCCCGACGTCAGGCCGCCGGATGACGCGGCGGCGTCCGCCGCCTCGCCCCGCGGGCGCGAGCCGATCGTGACGCTCGCGTTTCGCGCCGTCCGCGCCGGCGGCATGATGGCCGAGGGGACACAGACCGTCTGGACGGCGGTGGGAGACCGCCGGGTGACCTACACCGCGCAGCCGCCGAAGGGGTCCGCCGTCCTCGCGGTGAATGCCGCCGTCGCCGACTGGTCGATCGCGCCGACCGGTGAGGGATACGTCGATCTCGATCTGGTCGCCGAGGCGACGCTCGCGGCGCCCGGCATGGCGGCGCCCCTCAAGGACACGCGCACGTTCGTCATGGACGGAAGACCACCGAAGGTCGAGGTGCCGCCGCTGGTGAACGCCACCGTGGGCCGGCGCCTGACGATCCCGGTACAGGCCGTCGACGACCCGCGGGAATCCTTCGCGCTCGCTCCCGGCACGCACATTCCCGGCGTGTCGGGCGTGGCACGCGTCGAGTGGGCGCTCGACCTCAAGGGCGACGGCACACCCGAGGCATGGGCCCCGGCCGTCGGTCTCGGTGGCGGCGGGTACGAGGTGCGCGTGGACACCCAGCAGCTGCCCCCCGGGGTGCGCGTGCCGCTGCTGGTGCGGGCGACCGACCGGGTCGGCCTGGCCCATCCGCCCAGCCGCGTCTGGATCGACACATCCGTCGTCGCCGCGAAGGGGCAGATCAACGGACGGGTCGTCCTGCAGAATCGCGGCGAGCGCAACGTCCTCGTGCGGATCGACGGACCAAACGCACCGCCCGCCCAGCGATCCGGCGCTGACGGCACGTTCACCTTCCGCGACCTGGACCCGGGAACCTACACGCTCAAGGCAGCCGGACCGGTGCGCAACCGCTCCTACACCTCCGAGGCGACGACCGCCGTCGTCACGCCGCCCCCCGCGCCGGCACCGAACGTCACCCTCGAACTGAAATGAACGACGCCGGGGTCGGACCAACCTCATGAGCAGCCCGCCCTCTCCACGACCCGACGACGCGGCCTCCTGGCGCACACCGGCCGACGGCACGCCCGCGGATGGCCGCCGCCGTCACCGCACCGCGATGCGCGAGTCGTGGCGCGTCTCGCCGGAGGCCATCAACTCCGGCTCCGCTCTCTGGCGGCTCCTGTCGCGGCTCGGTCTCTCGGCCGTGCTGATCGCCCTCGTGGTGACGCTCGTCTGGCTCCTGTTGTCGCTCAAGCGGGATGTCCCGGTCGTGGCGTATTTCGCCAAGCTCTACGAGCCGCCGCTGGTGCCGATCAGGCTCGCGTTCGAGGACGCGGCGCTGCTCTCGCGCCTCTCGCGCTCCGACGGCTCGCTCTTCCGTTCGCGATCGATCGCCCTGGAGGAACTCGGTGGGAGTCTCGCGACGGCGACGGTGGACCAGCTCATCAAGGCGATCGCCGAGCGCCTCGCGAAGGTCAAGCCGGGCGGTCCGCACAAGGACGCGGTCATCCTCTACCTGGCGATGCTCGGTGGAATCGACACCGAGGGACGTGCCTGCCTCATTCCACCGGGTGTGTCGGGGACGGAGTCGAGCCTCGACGAGGGAAGCTCGATCCCGGTGGAGCGGCTCCTGAAGACCGCGCGTGCGGCGTTGCCCGAAAGGGCGAAGCTCCTCGTGGTGCTCGACGCGTGCCATGGCGGCCTGCAGTGGCCGCTGGGTCTCGTCGACGGCTCGTTCGCCCCGGCCGTCGAGGCCGCGGTGGACGCCGCCGACCTGCCGCGGACGTGGGTGCTGGTCCCGGCCTCCGTCGGGCAGTCATCCCAGGCCGAACTCCCCGACGGTGCGAGTGTCTTCGCCAGGTTTTTCGCCGCCGGGCTGCGGGGCGCGGCCGATTCGGCCCGGACCGGCGACCGGGACGGTTCGGTCGAACTGGGCGAGTTGGTCGCCTACCTGACCGCGCGCGTCGACCAGTGGTCCATGTCGCGTCACGGGGCGCGGCAGACGCCCGTGGTCTATCCGCCGATCGATCGGCCGGGAAGGACGGGCGACCAGACGCTCGCGCGCGTCGAGAATTGGGACGCCGAGCGGGAGATCGCCGAGACGCTCACCTCGCCCCGGGCGCGGACGACGGCCGGGTCAACGGTCACGCCATCCGAGGCTGATCCGTGGCTGCGGGAGAACTGGGCAACCGCCGATGCCCTCGGCCGCGTCGCCGCGCAAGACCGTCCGCTGTTGTGGCAACGGTACCAGCAGCTCCTCCTGCGGGCCGAGATGCTCTTCCGTGCCGGTCCCGGCCATGCCCGCGAACTGCGGCGCACGGCGACGCTCGTCGAACGCATGGAAATGGACCTGGTGTCCCACTACCCCTCCGCACTGCGATCCGCCTTCGGCGACCCCCAGTTCGCCGAACGTCTGGAGGCGGAGCCGATCGCGAACTCGATGCCCAACGTCGAGTATCTGCCGATCCTGCGCATCGCACGGGTGACCCGCCGCAGCGCCACCCGGCCGCCTGCGGCGCAGTCCGCGGTGCGCGAGGCGCTCGTCATGTACGTCACGAAGCCGATGCCGGACCAGACCGCACCCCCTCCCGCCGACTCCGCGCTCGAGTGGAGCCAGCGGGCGACCATCGCCTGGGACTGGCTCATGGAGTCGATCGACGCCGGCTCGGAGATCGACCGACCGTCCCTCGGTCGATGGCTCGAGTTCGTCGGGCCCATCCCGGACTCCATCCCGGCCGAGCCGTCGCAACTCACGGCGACCCGCGCACTCGTCCGCGACGGCAGCGACGAGGCGTGGCGCGCGTCTCCCCGCCTGCCCGGCCTGCTCCTGAAGTCGCTCGAGGCGGCCGACCGGTGCCGCTACCCGGCGGACGTGCGGGCCGATCGGATCGTCACGGTCCTCGAGCCGACGAGCGAGGCCGAGGACCAGCGGCGACTCGCGTTCGACCTCTTCTTCCTCGGCGACACGCCGTCGCTCGAGCGGGCGGAGACGCTCGCGCGTGCCGCGACGGAGCGACTGGAGTCGGCGGCCCGGGTCGGGGACGCCATTTCCGATCTCTACGCCTCCTCCGACCGGCTGCTCGACGAGATGCCCTGGCTCACGGCCTGGTGGTCGGCCGAGGCCCGTGCGAACCGCATGTCGGCGCGGGACAACGACGGACTGAGCCACGAGACGGTGCCTCTCGACCTCGACTGGTCCGCGGTGGTCGAGTCCCTGACGCAGTTCACGACGATGATCGCATCCCTGGCCGAGGATGCCGGCGGCGCCGCCGGCAACGCCGCCGTCTTTCTCGAGCGAACGGCGCTGCGTAACGAGGCCGTGGTACGCGCCGTCCAGCCGCTGCGCGACGCCTTTCGCTCGAGCGTGGACCGCCTCGCCGCCTCGGCCCCCGACAGCGTCGACACGATGGCCCGCATCCGGCGGATGCTCGCCACACCGCTCGTGCGCGGTGAGGCACGGATGCGGCTCTGGAAACGGGAGCGCGAGCTGACGTATCGCTTCAGCGAGACCCTCCCCACGACGACCACCGACCAGCAGCCGCTACCCGCGACGAGCATCGATACGGTCGTGTCTACGTGGATGTCGCTGCGCGGCCTCTTCGTCCAGCCGCTCGTTCCGGTCCTCGCCGCGACCGCGTCCGCACTGCCGTCGAAACCGGTGCGTGCCGAGGACTTCACGAAGGCCTGCGGCAAACAGGTCGCCGACGTGCTGGGCGGGATCGATGGCGTCCTGCGGGCGGCCAGCGCGGGGGCCGTCGCGACCGCCGCGACGAGGCTCGCAAGCCTCGAGCGGGAAGAGGTCACGAGCCGCACCCTGGCCCCCGTGGCCTGCAACCGGGTCGGGTTGGCGATCTCTCCTCACGTGCGGCTGCGGGTCATCAGCTGGCACGATCGTTTCCTGGCCGCGGCCCATGACGTGCTGGAGGACTTCTGGGCGGGGTCCCCGGTCGAGGGATCCGAAGGCGATGACTCGGCTCCGTGGTGCTGGACCGCGGCGAAGGTCCTTCTCGACAAGGCTTCGGAAACCGTCGTCTCGTGGCCGATCGACCATGGTCGAGTGCAGCGACAGGCCATCGCGTCGCAACTGGAGAACCTCATCATGCCCGGCCGGCCGGGAGTCGATCCCGGATTCTTCGGGGCGATCGACCTCGAGCCGCGCACCATCCCGGTCTTTCGCGCGGAGGCGGGCGACCTGCCGATGAACACCGTGACACTCGTACCGCGGACCGGTGTCCCCGCGGGCATCGCGACGGCCTGGTTCGCGGAGTCGATCCGGGGCATGCCGCTGCCGATCGCCGCCCTCGACGGATCCGCCCCGCGCACCCGCCTCCCGCTCGAAGTGTTGCGCAACGGCCAGAAGTCGAGGCTGTCGTCGTGGCAGATCGACGCCGACGCGATCGACTCGCTCGGCACGCGGTCGGCCGACCTGCGCGACGGGGGACGCGTCCTCGATCTGGTCGTATGGTTCCGCGGCCATCGCATCGTCGTCGCCGCGCCGCTGGCGCCCGCGTCGTCCCTCCGCGTGACGGAATGGGACGCCCCGCGGATGCCGCCGCCGCGGGTCGCCGTGCGCGGCGACGTGCCGAGGCACCAGAAGGTGGCGGTGATCTTCGACTGCTCCGGCAGCATGGGGCAGCGCCTCCCCGACGGACGCACCCGGCTCGAGGCGGGGCGCATGGCCCTGTACGAGGTGCTCGAGCAGATCGCCGTCGAGGGGGGCTGGACCGCTTCGGTCTGGCTCTACGGGCATCGCACGCAGTGGTCACGCGATCGGCGCGGTCGGTACACGGCGGGACTGACGAAGGCCGGCGAGCGCGACCGCGACCAGAAGACCGCCGGTGGAGACGGCTCCTATTCCCTGCTGCCGGGCAACGACGTCGAGCAGGTGCTCGAACCGCAGCCTCTCGTGCCGCTCCAGGTCACGCGCATCCGCGGCATCATCGACGCGCTCGAGCCGGGCGGCGAGACGCCGCTCTACCTCGCGCTCAACGAGGCGCTGCGTGTCGATTTCGCGGACCAGGATGCGGGCCCGGGGCACGTGCTCGTCGTGACCGACGGCGGGAACGACCAGTCGGGCGGGCGGATCACGTCGTCGGCCGACGTGCTGCGGACGCTCGCACGGCTCAACGTGCGCCGGCCGCCCCGGGACCGCGTGCGCATCGACGTGATCGGGTTCGACCTGCTGCAGGGCGTCTTCGA
>CAIWZS010000035.1 GCA_903917235.1 uncultured Planctomycetaceae bacterium
GGATGTCCTCGAGGAACTCGTCGGCGAGATCCACGACGAGCACCGCCGCGAGGAGCACGCGTTCGTGCAGCGGCCTGACGGTTCGTGGCTCGTCGATGGGGGGGCGGCGGTCGACGACCTCGTCGATCGGCTCGGACTCGAGGCCGCGCCGTCCCAGCGCGACTATTCGACCGTCTCGGGACTCGTGCTCGCGGAGCTCGAGCGGATTCCGGCGGCCGGCGACACCGTCTCCTGGCACGGGCTCGTGATCGAGGTCGTCGACATGGACGGCCGGCGCATCGACAAGCTGCTCGTGCGGCCCGCTTGACGGGCCGGTGCCGGAAGGGCGTCAGTCGGCCGTCGCGCCATCGGCCGGAGCGGCCCGGTCGAGCATGTCTTGGAGGATGAACGGCTTGGGAAACGGCTCGTCGAGCTGTTCCAGAACCCGTCGGTAGCGGCCGACGATCTCGGCAAGGTCGTCGGCGACGAGCTGGTCCTCCCGCAACACACGCGACGCGTCGAGCACCTCCCGCCATGCATCGAACGCCTCCTCGAAGGCGGCCTTCGCCGGCTGCAGGCGGGCGCCCGCAAACTCGCGCTCCCCTTCCCACGTTTTCTCACGGGCTCGTAGCATCCGGTCGGTCACCTCCGACTCGCACGTCGCCCGCCAGAAGTTGAAGTTCACGATGTCGCGGTAGCGGCGAATCATCGTCGCCGTCTCCTGTGCCTCCTGGTGCTGTCTGGCGAGCTCCCGCGCGCGCTCCCGCACGGGTGCGGGCGCGTCGCGGGCCACCATGGGCCACGTCACCTTCAGCGCCTGCTCGGCGGAGAACGCCAGTCCCTGCTGCCGCTCGTTCCGCTCGGACGGCGGCGTGTCGAGCGCCGCACGCTGGTCGGCCGACAGGGCCTCCCGCTGCGCGGCCACCGCAGCCGCGAACGCACCGGGAAGCAGCGCCTCGATTTCGGTGGCGAGCCGCTCCGCCCGTTCCGTCTCCGCTTCCTCCAGCCCCAGCCGGATCGGTACGTCCCAGCTGGTGGGGATCTCCCGCATCGCGAAGCGACGCAGCTCCTCGCCCGCGAGAGACCATGCGTCGCGACCCGCCGTTCCGAACGTGCCGTCGTCGGCCAGCGCCCGCGCATGGTTGATGGCGGTCATCATCGGTTCACTGTGGAAGATCAGGGGCGTGGTCTTCAGCGGCGCACCGGAGTCCGCGAGCTGCTGGGCGGCGAGGTACTTCTCACGGCCCACCAGCCAGTTGTCCCGCTCCGGCAACGTCCGCCCCGGACGGTCCCGCTCGTGGAAGTCGTCGTCGGCCTTGAAGAGTCGCCGGTACTGCTTCTTCTCATCCGCGCGGCCGATCTTCTGGCCGATGAACCAGCCCATCCTGCCGAGCAGCCGCGGCTCGCGCCGATTCAGGCCGATGCCCTGGCGCAGGAACTCGATGCCCTTCATCACCCACGCGTAGCTGTCGTTGAAGTCGTCGAACTCGACCGAAATGTTGTAGGAGAGGTTGTGCGCCTGGAAGTCCCACACCGAATAGAAGTTGGGTTGGAGCTTCGTCATCTGCTCGAGCGTGGCCGAGAGATTCGTCCAGTCCTCGACCTTCTTGTAATGATTGGCCCGGTCCCACAGGAGCGTGACGGCCACGTTCTTCAGACCGAGCGTCGCGAACCGCATGGTCTCGCTCGCCGGATCCACCTCGCCGAGTTCGGCCTGGGACAGCCCGTACCGTGATCGCAGCCGGGCGAGCTGGCCGCCGGGACTCGATGAGTCCGCAGGCTGGCTGAGCATCGAGAGCGGCACGAGCAGTACGGCGATCGCCACCAGTGCCGCCAGCGTCGCCGGCCGCAGGCCGAGCACCGACCGCTCCGCCCTCTTCACCGCGCCACCGCCGCCCGTGCTCATGATGCGATCTCCCGTGCCTTGAGGCAGAACGCGCCCGCGAGCGCGAATGCCACCACGAAGCCCAGCGTCTCCGCGGCATGCGCGGCGAGCAGGTCACCGGGAATCGCGAATCCTGCGGTGACGAAGTCGCCCGTGCCGAGTTCCGAGAGCGATGGGAAGATGCTCGCGGCGAGCCGCATGGGCGCGAGCAGCACCGTGTCCGCCGCCTTGATCACCTGCGCGGCCGGCGTGGGATCCCAGTCGACCGTGATGCTCTCCTGCGTCGCGATCCGCACGAGCGACTCGATCGGCCCGCCCCCGGGGACGATCGAGAAGTCACCCGTCACCTGGCTCTCGAACAGCCGGGCGATGAACCCGCGGAACTGGCCGACGAGGATCACCGCGAGCGTGGCCAGCATGGCGACCGGGCCGGCCAGGAAGGTGCTGAACATCACACCGAGCGCCGTGACGATCAGCATGGCGAACCAGATTCCCAGGCATCCCTTCGCGTAGTTGACGACGAACGAGCCGTTTCCCGTCCGCATGAAGAAGTCCGCCTGGGCGACGCCGTAGTACTGGCCGGGCTCGAGACACTGGAGCCAGACCTCCAGCCGACCATCCGCCACGAGTTCCTCGTAGAGGTCGACCTCGCGGGTGCCGCCGTCGGCGAGCATGGTGCCGACGCGACGCGGAATGAAGAGCTCGTCGATGGAGAACTCCCTCGCCACGATCGGAAAGGCCTCGCTGCGCTGCCCGCTGTCCGGATTCCGCAGCTGGACGGTCCCGTGGATGCCGTCCTCGATCCGACCCTTGTGGGTGCGGAAGACGCGCACGATCATCTCGAGCGGCAGCCCGTCGGGGAACGCGCGTTCCGACAGGCCCGAGAACGTCCAGATGGCGGCGGCAGGAGTGCCGCCCTCGATGTACTGCCGGTAGGCCCACTCGGAGCCGACACTGATTCCCTTCGCGCTGGGCCGTCCGTCGCGATCGAGGAAGCGCAGCGTGCCTCGCAGCGGCCTCCGCGCCTCGAGCAAGCCTTCCGCCGCACCGATCTCGTAGCCGCCTTCCACGCGCCGGACCCGATGCCGATGCCCCTGCGCGGTCTCCGCCACGCCGGTGCCGTCGGGCCCGATGACGACGCGATGCCGATGGCCGCGGTCGAGGCTCGTGCGGCCGGTCGCCCCCACGGTCGCTCCCGACTCGTCGGTCGTGTCGAGCAGATCCTCCGGGGCCACGCCGTGCGTGTGCGACACGCTCCGCACGACGAACGCCCATCCGGCGGCGCCCATGATCGCAAGCAGCACCGTCCCGACCAGCGCGAATCCCAGAATCCGTCCGAGGACGATCTCCCCCGTGCGCACCGGCTTCGTCGTCACGGTCTGGATGGTGCGCGACTTGATGTCCGCGGGCAGACTGAAAACGGAGAGGAGCAGCACCACCGCGCAGACGAGGAAGTTGGTCGCCGCGAGAATGAAGCCGATGTACAGCTTGCCCGGATCGACGCTCGCCGGATCGAGGAACCACCCCGCGAACAGCAGGATCAGACCGAAGACCCCGAGCACGACGAGGACGTTGCGGCGCAGCGACTCCTGCACCGCGAGCCGCGCGAGCGCCCAGACGCGACGGGGCGACGTGCCCGCGAGGTCGGCAAGGCCGGCCAGGATGCCGCGGTAGACGCGATCACCGGCCGCCAGCGGGCCATGGGCGATCGCCTGCGTGAGCCACGCCGCGCCCGCGGCGCAAACCGCCGCCAGGCCGCCGGCGAACAGGTACCGCACCAGCGCCGGGCCGATCCAGGCGGCGAACCGCGGGATTTCCTCCTCCAGCACCATGGCGAACGCTCACCCTGCTCGTGTCGAATGGTCGTCGCCGCCCCGCAGCGACGCCGCGGCCCGTCGTCCCGGCCGCGCCTCGGCGTCCCGTACGACCTCGAGGAACAGATCTTCGAGCGTCGTCTTCGGGTTCCCGATCTCCACGCCGGTCCCACCGTGCCGGGCAAGCACCTCCCGGATCTCCGCCTCGGCGGCGGGCGGCAGTCCACGCGCACGGATCTGCGTCACATCGCCGACCCGCAGGAGATCCTCCACACGACCGAGTTCCTTCAGCTCGCCCTGATGAAGCACGGCGATGCGATCACACACGTCCTCCACGTCGGCCAGCAGGTGCGAGCACATGATCACCGTCTTGCCGCGGGCCTTGAGGTCGACGATGAGATCCTTCATCTCCCGGGTGCCGATCGGATCGAGTCCGCTCGTCGGCTCGTCGAGCATGACGAGTTCGGGATCGTTGATGAGCGCCTGGGCGACGCCGATCCGTCGCGTCATGCCCTTCGAGTACTCTCGCAGCTGCCGCTTACGATCGCGCGCGAGCCCCACCATTTCGATGAGCATCAAGGCCCGCCGCCTCCGCTCGTCCGGAGGCATGTCGAAGAGCCGGCCGTAGAAGTCGAGCGTCTCCTCCGCGTCGAGGAACTTGTAGAGGTAGCTCTCCTCGGGCAGGTAGCCGATCCGCTCGTTCTTCCGCACGTCGGTGGCCTCGCTCCCGAAGACGAGCGCCTCGCCCGACGTGGGGAAAATGAGCCCGAGCAGCAGCTTGAGCGTCGTCGTCTTGCCCGACCCGTTCGGGCCGAGGAGGCCGAAAATCTCACCACGGCGGATTTCGAGGTCGAGCGGCTTGAGGGCCACCTTCTTTCGTCGACCCCAGAAATCCCTGTAGGTCTTCGAGAGGTTGCGGGTCTCGACGATGACGTCACCGCGACCGTCACCGACTCCACTTCGTGACGGACCGCTCACATTCATGGCCTGCCGCCCCCTTGGCACACGTGGTCGCACCGCACCCGCACCGCATTCGAAGAACGTCGGACGTCGAATCGGGTGAAAGCGCTCTCCCTGCGGTTGTACCGCAGAAACGCGATCGTGGGAGGGGGCGCGGGGCGACCTGTCGCTCGGACAGGTCGTGCCATCCCCTCCAGACGGGAGGGGATGGCCGATGCACGGCGACGATCAGGGGCCGGTCACGGATGCCGCGGCCGCCTGCGATGCGGCGTGATCCTCGGCGTATTTGACCAGCCGCATGGCGGTCGCCAGTTCGCCGGGCTGGAAAAAGGGCTCGTCGGGCCGACCGCCCACGTGATGGATGGTCTCGGCCGCCAGGCGCTGCCAGGAGAGGTCGTTGGCAATGTGCCAAGCCGCCGCCTGTGCCACCTTCTGCGAAACCGTCCCGCTGCCGAGCGCCGCCATCACGACGTCGAGCCGTGGATCCGTCGAGAACGCGTCGAGCGCCTGCATCCGATACGTCATGCGGGGGGACGGCTCGGGCTTGCCATGCTCGAGGCAGACCGTGGCAAAGCGAAACCGCCGTGTCTGGCCCGGATAGACGACGAACGACCCCGGTTCAGCGGGAGGAGCGCGATCGCGGACCTGCCAGAGGGCGACTCCGGACGAGCCACGGTCCCGATCGGCGATCGCGTTGTCCATCAGGGTGCGGACAACGAGTTTCGCCGTGGGTCGATCGTGAATCCATGCGGCGAACGCCTCGCCATGGTCGCGGTATAGGTCGTGCAGCCAGACCGGGGCGTCGCCGGCCAGCCAGTCACGAAACTCGACCCACCGCGGGTCGTGAGCCCCGTACACCTCGCGGGCGACCCAGCAAAAACCACCCCCTCCCATCCCCATGCCACCCATGCCACCCATGCCGCCCATGCCGCCGCCCATGCCTCCCATGCCACCCATGCCGCCGCCTGTGGCCTGCGCTCCGCCCATCCCCATGCCACCCATGCCGCCACCCATGCCGCCCATGCCGCCGCCCATGCCGCCCATGCCACCACCGAACTGGGCGAGCACGGGCACGCCGACGAATGCCTGGGGCATCTTGAGCGTGAGCGGCACCGAACCCGGATTGCTGACGACGACCTGTGCCGACCTCGAGTCCTGGGGCACGTAGCGCACCGCAACGAGCCCTTCGGCCTCGGCTGCCAGCAGATCGCGGGCAGGCTGGGCCGATCGTGAACCGGATTCAGAGTCACCCGCCGTCGCGAAGGAACTGCCGAGCACGAACAGGGCGACGGCCAGCGAGCACGCCACGCGACTGAAGGACGGGAGGTGGACCATGTCGAGCGACTCCAGAAAAAGACCCTGCGAAACCGCCTGGCCGGCCATTGGGGGCACGAACCGCCGATGCCGTGCGCAAGTATGTCATCGAATGGCACGAAGGGGAAAATCACGGCAGACAGCCGCGAAAACACGCCCCCAAACCGACGGGCGCAGGCCCACCAATCGGCACGACCGATACAGCCCTGCCACGGGCGACGACGGCCCCGGCAACGGACCCCGCGACCGAGACTGCGAGCGGCGGGTTCGTCACGCCCGAGCGCCGACGACATCGGACACCGCCGAGGGCGGCGTGATCGGCTACCGCTTCGAGAACTGCGTCCCGCGTCGGGCGCCCCGCAGACCGTACTTCTTCCGCTCCTTCATGCGCCCGTCGCGGGTCAGCAGGCCCCCTTGCCGCAGCGCGTCCGACAACGTCTCGTCGAATTCCTTGAGGGCGCGGGCGATCCCGAGCCGACAGGCCCCGGCCTGACCGTGTGGCCCGCCCCCGTGGACCGTGACGTCCACATCCACCGCCGACCGCCGCTCCACCTGGTCGAGCGTCCCGAGGACGAGCGCGCGATCCTTCACCACCGGAAAGTACTCGACCAGGTCACGCCCGTTGACCCGGACATGGCCGGAACCCGCCTTGAGGCGCACCCGGGCCACGGCGGTCTTTCGCCGCCCCGTCGCGATCACCTCCGCGCCACGCCTCCGCGCCCGTGAGGCCCGCTGCACCGTCGGTGCGACTGCGCCGTCCGCCTGCGTTGCCACCACCGTCTCGGATTCGGTCACGTCTCACTCCCCCATCGTCGCGGGTTCGGGTCGCTGGGCCTGATGCGGGTGCTCGCTCCCCGCGTAAACCTTCAGTTTGTCGAGCATCACACGACCGAGACGGTTTTTCGGCAGCATGCGGCGAACGGCCTCTTCGATGATCAGTTCGGGGCGCCGGTCGCGGCGATGCTCGGCGGTTTCCACCTTCAGGCCGGTGTGTCCCGTGTACCAGCGGTAGAGCTTCTGCTGCCACTTCTTGCCGCCGAACTCGACCTTCTCGGCGTTGATGACCACGACGTGGTCGCCGGTATCGACGTGGGGCGTGTAGGTCGGTCGGTGCTTGCCCATCAGGACCATGGCGATGTCGCTGGCGAGCCGTCCCACACGACGATCCGTCGCGTCGACGAGCAGCCACCGACGCTCCACTTCGCCCGGCTTGGCCATGTAGGTCTTGGTCATCGGCAGGCTCGCAATCGACACACGAGGGGGATGGTCGGGCCGGACTCCCGGCGAGTCCCGAAAGGTATCACTCCCTCCCCACGCCCACAAGCGGGCACGAACAGTCGGCCCGACACGGACGGGCTTGCCGCCGTGGCTCGTCAAAAATCGATCGCTTCCCGGCATCCCGCCGGCGATCGACGGCGACTCGGTCGTGTCCGCCGACCGGGAGGGCACCGCCCCGCGCGGGCTCCAGTTGCGAAACACGCCGGTCCGCAGCACACTTGCCCCGCTCCCGGGCCGACGATCGAGCCGGGGCACCAGCTCGATCCGCTTCCGTCCTCCGCCGCCGTGCAACGCATGAAGGTCGCCGTCCTCAAGGAAACGTTTCCCGGCGAGCGTCGCGTGGCACTTGTGCCCGGCGTGATCCCGGCGCTTGCGAAGGCCGGCGTCGAGGTGCTCGTCGAATCGGGTGCCGGAGCGGGCAGCGGCTACACAGACGAAGACTTCCGGGTGGCCGGCGGACGTGTGGTCTCCCGCGACGAGGCCTTCGGTGCCGACTGCGTCGTCGCCGTGCGGACGTGCGGCGCCTGCGGCGACTCATGGTGCGGCGACCTCCACCGGCTGCGGCCTGGCCTGGTGATCGTCGGGCTGTGCGATCCCCTTTCCACGCCCGACGCCTGCCGCCAGACCGCTGAGAAGGGCGCCACGCTCTTCTCACTCGAACTCGTGCCGCGCATCACGCGGGCACAGAGCATGGACGTGCTCTCGAGCCAGGCCAATATCGCCGGCTACCGGGCCGTGCTCCTCGCCGCGAACACGCTCCCGCGCATCCTCCCGATGATGACCACCGCCGCGGGCACGCTCACGCCCGCGAAGGTGCTCGTGCTCGGCGCCGGCGTGGCCGGCCTCCAGGCGATCGCCACCGCCAAGCGGCTCGGCGCCCAGGTGAGCGCCTACGACGTGCGGCCCGCAGTGAAGGAGCAGGTACAGAGCCTCGGCGCCAAGTTCGTCGAGCTGCCGCTGGAGACCGGCTCGAGCGAGGCGGCCGGCGGCTATGCCAAGGCCATGGGTGAGGAGTTTTACGCGAGGCAGCGGGAGCTGCTCGGCAAGGTTGTGGCCGACAGCGACGTCGTGGTCTGCACCGCGCTGATCCCGGGCCAGAAGGCCCCGGTGCTCGTGACCCGCGAGATGGTGCAGCGGATGAAGCCGGGCAGCGTGATCGTGGACATGGCTGCCGAGCGCGGCGGCAACTGCGAGGGCTCCGTGGCCGACGACACGGTGGTCGTGGACGGCGTCACGATCCTCGGCCCCACGAACCTGCCGGCCGAGGCGCCCGTCCACACGAGCCAGCTCTACGCGAAGAACGTGGTCACGTTCCTCCTGCACCTGATTAAGTCGGGCCTGCCCGACGTCGCACGCGACGACGAGATCTGCCGCGACACGCTCGTGGCGATCGGCGGCCAGCTCGTCCATCCCAAGGTTCGCGAGCGCGCCGGCCTGCCGCCGCTCGATCAGCCGGCCTCGGCACCCGCCTGACGCCCGCTCCGGAACGCCTCCATGATCACCGCCAGCCTGCCCCTCCTGATCGCCGACACCGCGGCCGCCGTCGACCCGGCCGCCACGTTCATCCGCCTGCTCACGGTCTTCCTGCTCGCCATGTGGGTGGGCTTCGAGGTCATCACGAAGGTTCCCCAGCGGCTGCACACGCCGCTCACGAGCGGCTCCAACGCGATCTCGGGGATCACGGCGGTCGGCGCGATCGTGGTCGCCGCGACCGTCGCCGCCGCGGGCTACCGGTTCGGCAACCTCCTGGGCCTGCTCGCCGTCGTCCTCGCGATGGTCAACGTGGCCGGCGGCTTCGTGGTCACCCACCGCATGCTCGAGATGTTCCAACCGAAGAAGAAGTGATGTCGAGCCAGGCCTGGATCAATCTCGCGTACCTCGTGGCCTCGATGCTGTTCATCGTGGCCTTCAAGCTCATGACGGGGCCGCGGACGGCCGTGCGCGGCAACTATCTCGGCGCCGCCGGCATGGCGATCGCCCTGCTCGCCGCCTGCTTCGAACCGAGCGTGCAAGAGACGCTGGCAGCACGGGGGGCCTGGCCGCTCGTGCTCGTGGCCCTTGCCGCGGTCGTCGGTGCCGCGATCGGCGCCACCATGGCGATCCGCTACCCGATGACGGGCATGCCGCAGATGGTGGCGCTCCTGAACGGCTTCGGGGGCGCGGCCTCCACGCTCGTCGCCGGCGCCGAGCTCTGGAATGCGACGGCCACGGCCCGCGAGGCTGCCAGCCCGCTGCCCGCATGGACCCAGTTTGCGATCGCCACGGCCCTCACCGGCTTGATCGGCGCCGTCACGTTCTGGGGCAGCCTCGTCGCCTTCGGCAAGCTCGAGGAGCTGCCGCAGTTCAAGAAGGCCTGGACCGACCCCAACCGGCACTGGATCAACCTCGGCCTCGGCCTCGGCACGCTGCTCCTGCTCTGGGGCGTGTGCGCGAACCCGTCGTCGAACCTGCTCTTCTGGGCGCTCGTGATCGTGGGCAGCGTCCTGGGCTGCACGCTCACCATGCCGATCGGCGGGGCCGACATGCCGGTCGTGATCTGCCTCCTGAACAGCTACTCCGGCCTCGCCGCGGCCGCGGCGGGCTTCGTGATCGACAACTCCGTCCTCGTCATCGCCGGGTCGCTCGTGGGCGCCTCGGGGCTCATCCTCACCGCCATCATGTGCCAGGCGATGAACCGCTCCCTTGTGGGCGTGCTCTTCGGCGGCCTCGGCACCACGACGGCCGCGAATGCCGACGACGTCTACGCCGGCAAGGTGAAGAGCGCGAGCGCCGAGGAGATCGCGATGGTGCTCGAGGGGGCCGACCGCGTCGTGATCGTGCCCGGCTACGGGCTCGCCGTGGCCCAGGCCCAGCACGCCGTCCGTGAACTGGCCAACGCCCTCGAAAAGCGGGGCACGACGGTCGAATACGCGATCCACCCGGTCGCCGGCCGCATGCCGGGCCACATGAACGTGCTCCTGGCCGAGGCCGACATCCCCTACGAAAAGCTCCGGGAGATGGACGACATCAATCCCACGTTCCCGGAGACCGACGTGGCGATCGTGATCGGCGCCAACGACGTGGTGAATCCGGCGGCCCGCACCGACCCCAAGAGCCCGATCGCGGGCATGCCGATCCTCGACGTCGACAAGGCTCGCACGGTCGTCGTCGTGAAGCGGTCCCTGTCGCCGGGCTTCGCGGGGATCCCCAATCCTCTCTTCGCCGCCGACAACACGCTCATGTATTTCGCCGACGGCAAGAAGGCGATTCTCGACCTGACGTCGGCGCTCGAGAAGGGCTGACGCGCGCTCGGGGCTGTCCACACCCTCTCGCCGGACGCTCGCTGCGGCCTTCCAGGCCTACGCTCTCTCGGAGACGTCTGCGCTCCGGCATCCATGCCTGCGCGTGCCGTCTACGCCGGCTCGAGGCGATGGGCAGCCCCTCGCTCACCCCTTGGGCAGAAGGACGTCGGCCCACAGGGAGTCGGAGACGAGCAGGCCGGCGCGGGTGAGGCGGATCGTCGCGCCGTCGTCGGTCGCGAGGCCCTGCACGACCCAGCGAGTGATCGCCGGGGCGGCAAGGTCATCGAGGTCGAGGCCGCTCGCGGCGCGGAACGCGGCGCGCTCGACGCCGGCGCGACGCCGCAGGCCCACGACGAGCCGCTCGCGGGCGGCCGCCTCGGCGTCCATGGCGTCGACGTCGCCCGTGACGTCGTCGCCCGTGAGCACCCTGTTCATCCACGTCACCGGGCTGCGATGGTTCGTGATCCGGGTCCGGCCGTCGAATCGTGCGGCGCCCGGTCCGAAGGCCTCCCAGGGGCGGCAGTCCCAGTAGGCCTCGTTGTGGCGGCAGCGGTGGCCGGGGCGGGCGAAGTTGGAGACCTCCTCGTGCTCGTAGCCGGCGGCCTCCAGCCGGTCGATCGCCGCCTCGAACATCGCCCGCTCGTCCCCCTCGTCCGCCGCGGCGAGCGCGCCTGTGCGCCTGAGGCCCTCGAAGGCCGTGCCCTTCTCCCACGTCAGGCAGTACACGGAGACATGCTGCGGCCCGATCGCGATCGCGGCGTCGAGGTCGCGCTCGACGGCGTCGAGCGACTGCCCCGGCGCGGCCGTCATGAGATCCACGTTCACGGCGAGGCCCCGTTCACCGAGCAGCGCGACGGTCCGGCGGACGTCGTCGGCCGCGTGGCTGCGGTCGAGGGCTCGAAGCGTGGCCGCGTCGAGCGACTGCGCGCCGAGGCTCGCCCGCGTCACGCCGCACGCCAGGGCGGCCTCCGCCAGTGCAGCCGTGACGTCCTCGGGGTTGCACTCGATCGAGACTTCCGCGCCGGCGACGGGCCGTAGTTTCACGTGCAGCAGGTCGAAGAGCCGGCGCAGGCCGTCGGGCCCGAGATGCGACGGCGTGCCGCCGCCGAGGTAGAGCGTGTCGAGATCGAGCGGCTCGCGCACGCGTTCCAGTTCCACCGCGAGCGCCGCGAAGTACCGGTCGATCAGGTCGTCACGGCCCGCGACGAGCGAAAAGTCGCAGTACCCGCACCGATGCCGGCAGAACGGCACGTGGACGTAGGCGTGACGGGGCTCCATGTAGTCATGCTACCCGTGCGCCGGGGTTGCCCGGACGGTCTCGCCCGGCCGTTCACTGCGGCTGTTCCGACCGACGTTCACTCGGAGGTGCGGACAGACCCGAGCGTCGCCCGGAACCTGCTTCCGGGCGACGTCACTTCGCGTCGAGCTTCTCCTGCTCGAGCGATCTCCTGATCGCGTCGTCGAAGTTCCTCCGGAAGTCGTGCGGCTCGGCCGTGGCACCGGTGGTCTGATGGCGGGGATACTCGCCTCCCTCCCAGCGGAGGTTGCGGATCGTACGTGGGCCGACCCAGGCCGTGCCGTCCACCTTCACCTTCTCGCCGTCCCGCACCGTGGTGCCGCTGGGCGAGATCGTGAACTCGGTGACGGTCCGCCAGTCGGTGGGCGGCGCGGTGACGGCCGGATCGGTGGCGACGAGCTCCTCGAGGCGCACCGAAACGCTCTGCCAGTCCGGGGAGCCACGGAGCGGCTTCACGACCGCATAGTCGATGGGGGGCTTGCCGGGGACCATCGCGCCCCATGCGTTGGTCGTGAAGGTCAGGACGAGCTCGTTGTCGCGCTCGCAGATGATCTCGAACGCGAGCCTCGCTCCGTCGGGGCCGCGCCACTTCGGGTCCTTGAGCTTGCGGGTGGTGGCCGCCCACAGGGGCGGATGCCCCCAGTTCAGCCGATACCAGTCGTGCCAGCCGCGGGTCCCGTCGTCGACGACCCGGTCGGGCCGGTCGGTGGCCTGCACGCCGGCGGCCCGCAGCGCCGCGGGAGCGGCCGAACGCAGGCGTGAACTGATGACGAAGCCGCCGGCGAGGCCGTTGTCCGTCATCTGCGATGCCGCCCGATACGCCTCCGGCGCGTCGTAGACCACGTTCGCGAAGGCGATGATCGGCTCGTCGAGATTCATCACGGGACAGTCGGCCTGCCAGCGATCATCGACCTCGACGGCCGTCGCATCCCGCCAGAATCGCGTGAGCGCGTGGGGATCGATCGCGTAGTAGACGTCCACCCGACGCACGGGCTGCGACCGGTCGGGCGTGACGACGACCCGTGGCACACCCGCGGCGGTCTCGAGTTGCAGGTCGATCCCCGGCGTCTGCGGCAGCGTGAATGCCGCGTTCCTCAGATGCTGGTCGAACCACAGCCACTCGGTGACCGCGTGCTCGTCCACGTGACGGTGATTGAGGTGCGGCGAGATGCTGAAGCGCAGGCGGTCATCGGGCAGTCCCCGCCAGTTCCATGCCATCGCATCGATGTGGGCATGGAAATCGTTCGTCGGCGACAGCCAGAGCACCGGGCAGGTGACGCGCGGGAGGTACGCGTTGTCGGAAATGCAGGCGCGCTCGAGTGCCGTGCGTGCGTCCCGCTTCCCCCCGGGCACCGCCGCGTCGCCATCCACGACGTCCCCCGAGCCCCCGCACGACGGCACGGCCACCCTGATCCGCTCGTCGATGCCCGCCAGGTTGATCGTGAGCTTGCCGCCCATCGAGTGGCCGCGGACACCGATCCGGGCGGCATCCACCTCCGATCGCTCTTCGAGAAAGGTGATCGCGCGGCGGGCGGCCAGGAGCACGAGGAACCAGTTGCTGTTCCGCGGCGACTCGACCGCGTCGAGCGTGAAGACGTCGGGCGCGAGTGGACCCGCGAAGTGGTTCGCGGTGTTGCGCTGCGGAGGATGCGTCGCATCGAGTCTGCCCCAGTCGGTCTGCGGCCCGTCCCACGCCTCCCGGCCGATCGCCATCCTGTTGCCGCCCCAGTTGAGCGACAGGGCCGCGTACCCGCGCCGGGCCCACGTCACCACGCTCGCGAGCGACGCCGACTGGTCGCCGCCGTGCAGTTCGAGGATCGCGGGGAGCGTCGTGCCGCCTTTCGGGAACGCGTAGAACGCCGCGATGGTCGCGGGCGCGCCCTTGAACACGCCGACGCGGTAGCGAACGACGCGACAGACCGCGCCATCCTGCTCCCACTCCTGCAGCATCTCGTCCTCGAGCGGCTCCTGGCGCGGATCGAAGCCCGCCCAGAGCTCGTCGAGGTTCGTCGGGGCCTGGCCGGCGATGAGCGGGGGCAGCGTCTCCGCGGCCAGCGGTCCGGGAGGGATCGTCGCGAGCAGGATGAACGCGAGGATGTGGATCGTCACGCACGGGCGGCAGGCCATCATCGCGTCGGTCCCCCCCGAGCCCCTCACAGCCAGATGTGCAGCCGGCCCTCGAGCATGTCGGGCAGCCGCTTCGCGAGAATCCGTCGGATCCGGTCGTCGGTGTAGCGCGTGGAGAAGTGCGTGGCGATCACCACGTCGTTGTGGAACCGCTCCCGCCGCGCGAGCAGATCGTCGAGGTGCATGTGGCCGTATTTGTGGATCTTGTCCTTGCGGTGGTTGTGGGCGACGAACGTCAGCTCCGTGATGAGGATCATCGCCTCGAACATGGCCGGGCAGCGGTCGAGCCCCTCGGGCGAGCTGTCCCCGAGATACGCGACCAGTGGCGCCCGGATCTCGTGCGTCACGTCCACGCCCGAGAGCCGCAGGTCGCGGATCCGTTCCCCCGGCAGGCCCTGATACTCGTGCTTGAGCTTGCGGCGGCGATCCCAGACGACGAACCCGACGCTGGGAAGCGTGTGGCAGGTGCCCGAGACGGTGACGACATGCTCGCGCGACAGCTCGATCTCGTCCCCGGGCCGCGCGGGCAGGAGCGTGCAGGGCAGTCGCCCGCGGTCGAGACGCGAGACGGCGCGCAGCAGCTTTTCGACCGGCTCGATCGCGGTCTCGGGCAGGTAGATCGTGGGCGGCTCCATCTTCATCATCCGCCGCCGCGCGACGTAGACGGGCAGCGCCGCGATGTGGTCGAGGTGCGTGTGCGAGACGAACCACGTCTGGGTCGCCATGAAGCCCCAGGGCTGCGCGCCGAGGTCGAAGCCGAGCTTGAGCTCGGGAATCCGCCAGCAGCTCTGCACGGCGGCGCGCGAGTAGCCCTCGACCGTGAGCCCCTTGTGCGCGAGGGTGCGGAAGGGGGCGTTGTCGATCATGCTTCGTCGAACGGGACTGGGCTGGCGGAGAGGCGCTCGGCGCCCGCCCCGCGCGCCGGGCCGAGCCAGATGTCGCCGAAGAGGCGGTCCTGACGGGTCGTCAGCCGCCCCCGTCGGACGAGCTCGAGCACCGCGAGAAACAGCCCGACGATCCGCGAGCGGGACATATCGTCGTCGAAGAGTTCGCCGAATGCCAGCCGCCCCCGCTCGCGGACGAGCGACTCGACCCGCGCCATGTGCACCTCGAGCGGGGTGTCGTCATGGACGATCTGCCGCGGCCGGCGCTTTTCCCGCTTGGCGAGCACGCGGGCGAACGCGCCGACGAGGTCCCACGCATGCGCGTCGGCGATCGTCACCTCCGCCTGCCGCTCGCGTCCGGCCGCGACGTCGGGGGCGATCCGGGTGAAGCGGAGATCCCACTGCCGGGAGCGGTCCTCGAGCACGGCCGCCGCGTCACGGTACCGCCGATACTCGAGGAGCCGCTGCACGAGGTCTTCGCGGGCCGGCTCGACCGCCTCGTCGACCTCCTCCTCCGGTCTGGGCACGAGGGCCCGGGCCTTGATGTCCAGGAGCACGCTCGCCAGATCGACGAAGTCACCGACCTGGTCGATCGCCAGCGCGTCGAGCACCTCGAGGTGCGCGACGAATTCCGACGCGATCTTCGCGATCGGCACCTCGGTCACGTCCACCTCGTGCTTCTTGACGAGGTAGAGCAGCAGGTCCATCGGACCGGAAAAGACGTCGGTGTCGACCTTGAATTCCACGCGCTCGCCTCGCCGGGCACCGCCCACGCCACCGGCCGATCATAGGACCGTCCGGTGCCGCCGAGCCATGCCAAAAGCCGAGGCGCGGCGACGTGTCCGTGGCCGCCGGCACGCGGAGCGAGCCGGCGGGGCGGGCGGCGATCGATCGGGTAGCATGACAGCATGGATGGAGAGAGGCTGTGGGCGCCGTGGCGACTCGGCTACGTGCAGGGCTGCGAATCGGGCGAACCGTCCGTCACGATCGCTCCCTCGTCGTGGCGGGCGGGCGCGCGGCCCGAGTGCTTCCTCTGCCGCGCGGCCGTGGCCGCGCCGGAGCATGACCGTGCACTCGGCGTGCTCGAGCGCACGCCGCACGCCGTCGTGCTTCTCAACCGCTTCCCCTACTCGAATGGCCACCTGCTCGTCGCGCCGCTCGACCACGAGGCGGGCCTCGCGCCGCTCGACCCGGCCACCCTGCTCGACCTGCAGCACCGCATCGCCCGCTGGTGCGCCGTGATGACCGCGTCGATGCAGGCGCAGGGGTTCAACGTCGGACTCAATCTCGGGAGCGTCGCCGGAGCGGGCTGCCCGGGGCATCTCCACTGGCACGTCGTGCCGCGGTGGCCGGGTGACGTCAACTTCATGGCGACCGTCGCCGGCATCCGGGTGCTGCCGCAGTCACTCGACGCGTTGTGGGAGCAGCTGACGGCCGCGGGGGCCGCCACGCCATGACACCGCCCCTCGACTGGCGGGCGCGGGAGGCGCTCACCCTCGCGCCCTGGGCGATGCACGCCGCGGACTCCGCGGGCCGCGTGCACGACGAGCCGGCCCATCCGGTCCGCAGCCCCTACCAGCGGGACCGCGACCGGATCGTCCACTCCGCCGCCTTCCGGCGGCTGGCCCACAAGACGCAGGTCTTCACGGGCTATCACGGCGACTACCACCGCAGCCGGCTCACGCACACGCTCGAGGTGACGAGCATCGCACGCACCCTCGCACGGGCCCTGGGCCTCAACGAGGATCTGGTCGAGACGCTCGCGCTGGCCCACGACATCGGCCATCCGCCCCTCGGCCACGCGGGTGAGGACACGCTGGCCGAGCTCCTCCGCGCGGAGGGCGGATTCAATCACAATGCGCAGGCGCTGCGCATCATGGAGTTCCTCGAGGTCCGCTACCCCGAGTTCCCCGGGCTGAATCTCTCGCGGGAAGTGCTCGACGCCCAGGCCAGCCGGAAGAAGGACGGCAGCGGTCCGGCTCCGCTGCTCGAGACGCAGGTCGTCGACGCGGCCGACTCGATCGCCTACGACACGCACGACGCGGACGACGCCGTCGAACTCGGGCTCCTCACGATGGACGAGCTGCTCGGGCTGCCGCTCGTCGCTGAGGCGGCGGGGCGGGTGACCGCGCGGCACGGCGTCCTCGAGGGCGCCGCGCTGCGGCACGCGGTGCTCCACGAACTCGTCGATCTCCAGGTCGCCGACCTCGTCGAACGGACGCGACGGGCGCTCGAGATGGAGGGGATCGACTCGGTGGCCCGCGTGCGTGCCGCCGGAGCCCCCGGCGGGCCGCGGCCCGCCGGCAGCCGGCTCGTCTCCCACGCGCCCGCCCTCGCGGCCGGCAAGCGCGAGCTGGAAACGTTTCTCTTCGACCGCGTCTATCGCAGCCCGCGGGTGCTCGCCGTCCGGGTGCCGGCGCAGGAGCGGCTGACGTCCCTCTTCCACTGGTACGGCGCGCATCCCGAGGCGCTCCCGGCCGGATATCGCGACCGCGCCGATCGCTTCGGCGTGCCGCGCAGCGTCGGCGACTACATCGCGGGCATGACCGATCGATTCCTCGAACACGACCATGCCCGACGGCTGCAGGTCGGCTGACAGCACCCCGGGGGCATGGTAGAGTCCCCCCGTCGTACCCGGGATCGTGCCCATGGCCCTCGCCGTCCTCCGCGCACTCTTCCTCGTGGTGTCGGCCGGCATCGCGGTGCTGATCTTCACGTCGGCGTCGCTCAAGGATGCGGGCTCCTGGGTGCCGTGGAGTGTCATCGGCGGCATGCTGGCCTTGCCGCTCGTCGTCATCGCGCTCGACGTCGCCGTTCCCCGCAAGAACCTCGCCACGATCACGGCGGTCTATTTCGGCCTCCTGGTGGGCGTCTTTCTCGCCTATGTCGCGATGCTCGCCCTCGCTCCGATGCTCCCCCTGCAGCCCTCGCACCCGGTCCGCCAGTGGCTGCCCCTCGTCCTCGGCGCGGTGTTGTGTTACCTCTCCACGAGCCTGCTGCTGCAGACCCAGGGAGACTTCCGTTTTCTCATCCCGTTCGTCGAGTTCGCCCGGGACGTGCGTGGCATGCGGCCGATCGTGCTCGACGCGACCTCGGTGATCGACGGTCGGATCGCGGACCTCGCCGAGGCGGGGGTCTTCGAGTCGCGATTCGTCCTGCCGGCCTTCGTGCTGGACGAACTCCAGGTCGCCGCCGACTCGGCCGACAAGCAGCGACGAGTCCGCGGGAGGCGGGGTCTCGACGTGCTCGCGCGCATGCGGGCGAGCCATGCCGTCTCGATCGACGTGGTCGATCCCGACGACGACCTCGATCCGGACGCGCCGCTCGAGTCGCGCGTCCTCGCCATGGCGATGCGGCTCGGCGGTCGGCTCGTGACCACC
>CAIWZS010000036.1 GCA_903917235.1 uncultured Planctomycetaceae bacterium
CCGTAGGCGCACATGCACTTGCTCGAGGCGTCGAGGGCCGGCATCCCGCGGAGGAGCACCGTGGCCACGCCCGGTGTCCAGGGCGTCGTGACCGGCACGCAGGGCATCGGGGTCAGGACACCCAGCGCCGCGGCCGTGGCGGCGGCCACGGTAGGGTTGGCGGGCGAGCGGCACATGCCGAACGTCGGGATGTTCACCATCGGCGCACAATCCATGATGTTGGCGGCAGCCGGCGTGGCGGCGGTGACCATGGGCACGACCACCGCGAGCGTCGCGGGCGCCGCGCCCATCGTGCACTGGAGCATCGACCCCGCGTTGACGAGTTTTCCCGGCATGGGCACCTCCCGAGGATGGACGACCGGGCATCGGACCGCCTGCGGTCGGACGTGTCAACCTGACCGCTCCGCGGAGCGCGGCGCATGCTTGCGGGTGATGGGGCGTGCCGGTATACCCGTGCCGGCATCGAGGGGTGGTTTCACGCCGGCCGTCGATCCAAGGTCGGCGAGTACTACGGGCTGCACGCATGGCCGCACCCCTCTCCTCCTCCGCCGCGCTCGTCCGGGGCGTCAAAGTCACGACGGCGCTCGGTGACACCGCGTTTTCGCTCCGGTCATTCCGCTACCGCGAGGCGATCGGCCAGCCGTTCGAGGGTCTGATCGAGGCCGTTGCGGCCGACGGCGCGATCGACCTCGAGAGCCTGCTCGGCAAGCCGGCCACGGTGAGCGTGCCCCTGCCCTCCGGCGGCACGCGGCACTTCTCGGGCATCTGCCTCGAGGCCCGCCAGACGGGCAGGGTCGGCGATGCCTTCACGTATCGCCTCGTGATCGTGCCGTGGCTCCAGTTGCTCGAACTGGCAGCCGACTGCCGGATCTTCCAGCAGAAGACGGCCAAGGACATCCTGGGCAAGGTCTTCGGCGATCTCGGCTTCACGGACCACAAGATCTCAGGCATCGTCGGCGACCTGCCGCAGCTCGAGTTCTGCGCGCAGTACGACGAGACGCACCTCAACTTCGTCCAGCGGCTCACACAGCGGTTCGGCATCGGATATTTCACGGAACACGCCGCCGGGACCCACACGGTGTCCTTCACGGATTCCCACTCCTCGCACGCACCATTTCCCGGCTACGACAAGATCCGCTACGCCGCGAGCGTGGCCGAGGCGGCGAACGCCGAGCACGTCTTCCTCTGGGAGACCGGTCGCCGCATGGCCACCGGGAAGGTCTTGCTCAAGGACTACGACTTCACCAACCCGAGCTCGAAGCTCGAGGCGACGGATTCCGCCGGTCACGGCTATCCGCATGGTGACCTCGAGCGGTTCGAATATCCGGGCTCCTACACGAAGCAGGCCGACGGCACGACCATCGCCCGGATCCGGATGGGGGAGCAGGCTTGCAACGGGACGTTCTTCACAGGTTCGGCCCGGTGCTACGGACTCTCGGCGGGCTTCACGTTCAAGCTCGACGGACATCCCCGCGGCGACCAAAACGCCTCCTACCTGACGACGGCGATCGACCTGGTGATCGAGCCGGCCGACGACGCGGCGGCCGCCGGGAACGTGGGACGCGGTGCCGCCGGGGCTTTCGCCTGCACCTGCTCGTTCGAGGCGATCCCCGCCGCCGTGGA
>CAIWZS010000037.1 GCA_903917235.1 uncultured Planctomycetaceae bacterium
CACCGAAGCCCGGAGCCTTGACGGCGACCGAGTTGAACGTGCCGCGGATCTTGTTCACCACGAGCGTGGCGAGGGCCTCACCCTCGACGTCCTCGGCGATGATCACGAGCGGCTTGCCCGACTTGCTGATCGCCTCGAGAACGGGCACGAGGTTCTTCGCGCTCGAGATCTTGTCCTCGTACACGAGGATGTAGGCGTTCTCGAGCTCGCACACCTGCGCCTCGGGATCGGTCACGAAGTGCGGCGACAGGTAGCCACGGTCGAACTGCATCCCCTCGACGACGTCCACGGTCGTCTCGGCCTGCTTGCCCTCCTCGACCGTGATCACGCCATCCTTGCCGACCTTGAGGAACGCCTCGGACAGGACGTTGCCGATCGTCGGGTCGTTGTTGCCCGCGATCGTCGCGATCTGCATCAGTTCCTTCTTGTTTTTCTCGTTGATGCTCGTCGCCATCGAGAGGATCGCCTTCGAGGCGGCCTCGACGGCCTTGTGGATGCCCCGCGACAGGGCCATCGGATCGGCTCCCGCCGCGATCATCTTGATCCCCTCGCGGAAGATCGCCTCGGCGAGCACCGTCGCCGTCGTCGTGCCGTCCCCGGCGACGTCGTTCGTCTTGCTCGCGGCCTCCTTCACGAGTTGGGCACCGAGGTTCTCGTACGGATCCTCGAGGTCGATGTCCTCGGCCACGGTCACGCCGTCCTTGGTGACCTTGGGCGAGCCCCAGCCCTTGTCGAGCACCGCGTTGCGGCCCCGCGGTCCGAGCGTGCTTTTGACGGCCCGCGCCAGCTTCGACACGCCCGCAAGCAGCGGCTGGCGGGCCTCGTCCTCGAATACCATCTGTTTCGCCACGAGTTTCTCCTTAACAACGCGGGACGGGCCAATGCGGGGCGCCGCCTCACCCTGCCGGCCGCCGGGCGACGGACATCGCTCGACGAACGGGCTGGTGTTTTGACAGGCGGCCTCTGAACTGCCGACGCTAGAAGCAACCGGCGTGCCACGGAGGCCACGGAGGGCGGAGAAGCGGTTTTCCCTATGAAAAAACAGCCCCGGCACCTCCCGAACATCCTGCCATCAGCAAACGAGTGCCGAATTGGCAGGGCGGGCGGCGACGGGGCATGGCGGTCAGGGGGTCCAATCAATCGAGCCTTCGAGCCCGCGCGAGAAGGCGGCGAGCAGGTCCGCCGCACGATCGGCGTCGTCGAGCGACACGGTCTCGACGGCCGAATGCATGTAGCGGTTCGGGATGCTGACGAGCCCCGTGGCGACGCCGGATCGGGTGGTCTGCAGGACGTTGGCGTCGGTGGGCGTCGCCCGTCCGCTCGCGGCCAGTTGGACGGCGATCTCACGTGCCTGCGCGGCCTGGAGCAGCCTGTCCACGACGCGCGGGCTCATGTTGGGCCCCCGGTAGACCACCGGTCCCCGGCCGAGCACGACGTCTCCCTCGCTCTTCTTGTCGATCGTCGGGCAGTCCGTGGCGTGCGTGACGTCCACGGCGATCGCGACGTGCGGATCCACCGCGTGTGCGGCGGTCTGCGCACCCCGCAGCCCGATCTCCTCCTGCACGGTGCTCGCCACGTAGAGCGCGCAGGGGAGCGGACCTGCGGCCTTGGCCCGCCGAAACGCCTCGAGCACGACCCAGAGCCCGATCTTGTCGTCCATGGCGACGGCGCTGGCGAGCCCGTGCCGCAGTTCCTGCATTCGTAATTCCAGCGTCACGCAGTCGCCCACGCGCACCACGCTCTCGACGTCGGCCTTGTCGGTGGCGCCGATGTCGATCCACAGGTCCTTCATCTTGGGGACCTGCTTGCGCTCCTCCTCCGTGAGCAGGTGAATCGGCTTTCGCGACATGACGCCCGCCACCGGTCCGTCGGTGCCCCAGATCGTGACCCGCGCGCCGACGAGCTGAATCGGATCCCAGCCGCCGATCGGCTGGACCGAGATGAAACCGTCGGCATCGACATGCTGGACGATCAACCCGATCTGGTCGCAGTGACCGGCCAGCAGCATGCGGGTGGAGCCGCCCACGTTGGCCGCGCCGATGACGTTGCCGTGCGCGTCGGTCCTGACCTCGTCGGCACAGGCGGTGAGATACTCGCGGACGATCGCCTGGATCGGCTGCTCGTAGCCGGACGGGCTGGGCGTGTGGAGGAGGCGGGAGAGAAACGCGCGGGCGGCGGCATCCACGGGGACGGGCTCCTGGGAAAACGGTCGATCACGAGCCACCGTTGTACGCGAAAGCGCGCCGGAGCGCGATGCCCGCCGCGCTCAGGACGCGACCGACGGCCCGAGCCGGTAGCCCGCAGCGAGCGTCGTGAACGCCCGCGTCGAGGCGGTCGCATCGAAGGGCGCGCCGAGTTCTTCGGCGAGGATAGCGCCCACGGCCTCGGCGCAGGCCATCGCCCCGGAGGCATCGAGAAACAGGTGCCGCGACCGTCGGGCGAGCACGTCCTCCACGGTGCGCGCGAACTCGCGCCGGACGGCGAATCGCACCATCGCCTCGGTGAGCCCGTCGACAATCGTCCGATCGGCGCCGGGCAGGGCGGCGACCGCGGCGGCCTCGGTGCCGTAGAGATGCAGTCCCGGCGGAGCCGTCAGCGGCACCATCGGTCCGCTCCGCGGCGGCGCGCCGACGAGCCGCAGGTGGCGGGTCACGCCGGCGGGCCGCGTCGGGAGAAGCGCAGCCCGCATGCAGGTGGCCAGCACGTCCTCCGCCATCGCGCGGTACGTCGTCCACTTGCCTCCCGTCACGGTCACGAGGCCGTGCGGTGACACGACGATGGCGTGCTCGCGCGACACCGCCTTCGTGTCGCGGACCGTGCCGGCGGGTTTGACGAGCGGCCGCAGGCCCGCCCATGCCGAACGCACGTCGCCTCGTGTCGGCGGCCGAGCGAGGTGGCGGCCGGCCTCGCGCAGGATGAAGTCGATCTCGTCGTCGAACGGACGCGGATCGAGCGGACGGTCGGCGCGGGGCGTGTCGGTCGTGCCGAGAATGACCCGTCCGAGCCAGGGCACGGCGAAGAGCACGCGGCCGTCGGCCGTGCGCGGCACGAGCATGGCGACATCGGACGGAAAGAACGCGCGATCGACGACGAGATGGGCGCCCTGGCTCGGCGCGAGCATGTCGGCGGCCGCGACCGTCTCGAGCCGCCGCAGCTCGTCCACCCACACGCCCGTGGCGTTGACGACGCACCGCGCCGCCACGGCGATGCGCCGGCCGGTCTCGCGGTCCTCGACCTCGACGCCCGCGAGCCGCCCGGACGCCGGCGCCCGCTCGATGCCGCCGGCACGGCAATAGTTGAGGACCGTGGCCCCGTGCCGCGCGGCGGTCCGGGCGAGCGCCACCGCGACGCGGGCGTCGTCGAACTGCCCGTCGACGTAGCGCACGGCGCCGACGAGATCCGCCGATCGCCCCCCACGGTTCACTGCACGGGCCAGCCCGGGCGCACCCGCGAGCGCCGCCGCGCGGCCCAGGATGCGCGTGCGTCCGAGTCCCGCGCCCCCGGCGAGCAGGTCGTAGGCGGCCAGGCCCACGCCGAGGGCCCAGGTGTCCACGAGGCGACCACGCAGGCCGTACGCGGGCACCATGAACGGGAGCGCGCCCGCAAGGTGCGGCGCGTTGCCCAGCAGCAATGCCCGTTCCCGCAGGGCCTCGCGCACGAGCCGCACGTTCCCCTGCGCGAGGTAGCGGACGCCGCCGTGGACCAGTTTCGTCGAACGGCTCGACGTACCCTTCGCGAAATCCTCCGCCTCGACGACCGCGACGGCGAGGCCGCGTGCCGCGGCGTCGAGCGCGACCCCCAGCCCCGTCGCACCGCCCCCGACGACGAGCAGGTCGAAGGGCTCGATGCGCGACCGCTCGAGTCGTTCGACCGCCGAGGTGCGATCCGCGGCGGGGGGGGTCGGGCATGGTCATGGCGTGCGTGTGCTCGGGGCGCGGAATCCGCCGCGCCGGGGGACGACCGTCGGCGATCGCTCGGAACCCGTCGCAGCCCGGCCGTGACGATACCGCACACCGCCCCCCCACACGGCGTCCATCCGCGTCGCGACGCGGCCGGCATCACCGTTCCCCGTGGCATGACCGGGACAACCGGCCCCACGGGCACGACGCCGGGGGCGACCGAACGCGCCGATTCGCTCGCGGGGCTGCACTTTTCCCGGCGCACGCTACGCTCTGGGAGAGACGTGCGGAATCTTCGTCGCGGGCGCATTCCATGCAGGACGCAGTGCGGGTCGGTGTCGTCGGGCTGGGCACCGTCGGGTCCGGAGCGGTGCGCCTCCTCGTCGAGTCGTCGGAGCACATCGAGCGGCACGCCGGCCGGCCGATCGTCGTCGCGCGGGCGGTCTGCCGGGACGTGGCCCGCGATCGCGGCCTGCCTCTCTCCCGGGACTGCATCTCGAGCGACATCCGGGACATCGCCGGAGATCCGTCCATCTCCGTGGCGGCCCTCCTCGTCGGCGGGCTCGAACCCGCCCGATCGATGATGGTCGCGCTCCTCGATTCGGGGAAGGACGTGGTCACGGCCAACAAGGCCCTGCTCGCCGAGCACGGGCCCGAGCTCTTCGATCTGGCCCGCAGGCGCGGGCGGTCCATCGCCTTCGAGGCGGCGGTCGCCGGCGGGATCCCGATCGTCGCGGCGATCAGCGAGTGCCTCGCGGCCAACCGCATCGAGAGCATCCGCGGCATCCTCAACGGCACGAGCAACTTCATCCTCTCGCGGATGGAGGAGGACTCGGCCGACTATGGCGAGGTGCTCGCGCTCGCGCAGGAGAAGGGCTTCGCCGAGGCCGACCCGGCGATGGACGTCGACGGCACCGACGCCACGCAGAAGCTCGCGATTCTCGCGCACCTCGCGTTCGGCGCGTGGGTGCCATGGGGGGAAATCCCGCGCACCGGCATCGAGGGAATCGA
>CAIWZS010000038.1 GCA_903917235.1 uncultured Planctomycetaceae bacterium
CGAGGTCATGCGTGGGTGAGGCCGCATTCGCACGCCTGGAGGCGTGCGCCACGAGGAGGAGGCGCAGGAGGCCTGCGCCACAAGCAAGCGCAGGGTGCGAGTGCAGGGGGCGAGGCCGCATTCGCACGCCTGGAGGCGTGCGCCACAGGCGAGCGCACGAGGCGTGCAGCACAGCAGGCGCAGGAGGCGTTCGCCACGCGGGGGCCAAAGACGTTTCAAACGCTCAGAGTGCCTGCCATGTATCGCGCCGTCCTCAGGCGGTGAATGTGGCGAAGGCTGCGGCCCGGGTGCGCTGGCTTCGCGGCTCGACTCCGCTCGCCGACGCCGCGCTGCCATCCACCGTGATCTGCGCGGCATATGGTCCGGCCAACTGGAGTCGGGCTGCGTTGCCGGCGGCGTCTGCGATCGTGGCACCCCCGCTGGCGGTGATCGAACGGCCCACCGTGATCCCGCGTCGGCCCGCCGTTGCGTCACCCGCCGCCACGACGTATTCGAACGTTACCTGTCGGCCGCCAGAGCCCGACGCATACGTCGCCTGACGGACCTGCTGCCCGATGCGGACTTCGAGTCGAGGTGTGCCGGTGACCACGACGTCCTCCGAGAAGTTCACGCGGAAGGAGAGGACGTCGCCCGCACGGTAGGTGCCACGCGGCGGCAGGCCGACGGCACCGGTCGCCCGCGGTGCCGACGAATCGATCCGTACGCCCGGCACGAGCGTGTTGGCCGCGGGCAGCCGACCGTCGAGACGCGCCCCGTCGGCGTCCGTGATCCCCGTGCGAGTGGTGACGACCGACCCGCCCAGGTAGACCTGCTCGGCATTGTCCCGTGACGTGGTCCGATACTCGAACACGAGCCGGTTGGTGCCCGATCCCGACGCGAACGTGGCGGTGCGACGGCCCGTGCCGAAGAGGGCGATCGATGCGTTGCGTCCCACACCGAACTGGAGCGTGGGCCGGCCCGTGACGGTGACGGGGCGAGTCAACACGACCGTGAATCGCAGCGTGTCGCCCACCCGGTAGAAGCCGCTCGGCGGCGGCTCGACGCCCTCGACCCGCAGCGGCTCGTCGACGTCGGTGACGGTGATCGTGAAGACCTGCTCGATCGACGCACCGGCGGCGTCGGTGGCCCGCACCCGCACCGACCGGGTCGGCTGCATCTCGAAGTTGAACGGTACCGCAGAGACGAGCTGACCACCGGCGATTGTGAACGAGGCGTTGTCCGTGCCGCCGTCGCCTGACACGAGCGTGTAGGTGAAGGAGTCGCCTGCATCGGGGTCGGTCGTCGAGAACGAGCCGATGATCGTGCCCGCCGCGGCGTTCTCGGCGATCGTCGCCGCGGAGAGGGCGAGGGCTGTCGGGGTTTCGTTGACGTTGGTGACGGCAAGGCGATAGATCGACGCGAGGGACTGCCCCGGGTGCTCGGCGTCGGACACGACGAACGGCACCTCCCATGACGGCTTCGTCTCGAAGTCGAGGACCGTACCAGCTCTGAGGAAGAGCCCACGATCGACGATCGTGAACGCGGCGGCGTCCGGGCCGGTGAGCGCGAGCACGTTCGTGCCCAGGCCGTCGTCGGCGATCACGATGTCGGCGAGCTTGAGCGCGGCGGACGTGGACGTGTTTTCAGGAAGCGTGGCGACGACGTTTGCGA